>JADGOQ010000012.1 GCA_017882885.1 Actinomycetales bacterium
CCTTGAGGGGTGCGGACGTGGCGGTGGTGGCGGATGTCTACCCGGCCCGGGAGTCGCCGATCCCCGGCGTGACCGGCCGGCTGGTGGCGAATGCGGCCGAAGGCGGAGACGCCGAGGTCTACTGGGTTCCGGCGCGCAAGGAGTTGGTGGGCCGGCTGGCCGGCCTGGTCGAAGCGGGTGACGTGGTCCTGACGATGGGGGCGGGGGATGTGACGGCGGTGGGGCCGCTCCTGCTCGACGTGCTGCGCAGGCGCGAGGTCGTCCCGTCGTGAGGTGGCGTCGGGTGGCCCTCGCGGTGGTCGTCGTAGTGGTCGGCTCGGCGGCATGGTGGGGTCCGTTGGCCCTGAGGCCGTTCAGCTTCTTCGCCGTTCGGAAGGTGGAGTTGCTGGGCGTGAGGTACCTGGCCCCGGAGTCGGTCGTCGCGGCACTCGGTTTGCGCCGGGACGCGAGCGTGTGGGACCGGCTTGGCGTGCTCTCGGACAGGGTCCGGTCGCTCCAGGGGGTGGTGGAGGTGGACGTGTCGAGGCGGCTGCCGGGCACCCTCCGCGTCCGCATTCGGGAGGAAGAGCCGGTCGCGCTCGCCTCGGGCGAGGCGGGGCTGGTCCCGGTGGGAGCCAGCGGCCGGCCGCTGCCGTACGACCTGGTTCGCCGGTCGGTGGATGTTCCGGTGGTCGAACGGGCAGGGCGCGCGCTGGTCGGCGCTCTGGAAGTGGTGCGGACGGCCGACCCCGCGTTCTTTGGCGCGGTGTCCGCTGCGCGGAACGGACCGGCGGGCTCGGTGGAACTCGAACTCGACGGCGGCGGCACGGTGCGGCTGGCGATGCCGGTCGATCCCGCCGTGGTGATGTCGGTGGCGGCGGTGCAGCGGGACTTGGCGGCGCGGTCACAGCCGTGGCGGGAGTTGGACGGTCGGTTCGCCGGTTGGGTGGTCGTCCGGAAGGCGAAGGGGGAGGGGTCGTCCTGATGCGGGAGCGTACGGTCTGCGGACTGGATGTCGGCACGTCGAAGACCTGCGCGGTCATCGCGGAGATCGCGGGCGAGCTGCCGCGGGAGCCGGCGGCCAAGATCCTCGGTGTCGGGCGCTCCAAGACCAGCGGCGTGCGCCGCGGCGTGGTGCGGGACATCGACGAGACGACGCGCTCCATCGTACAGGCCGTGCAGGACGCCGAGCGGATGGCGGGGACGCAGGTCGAGGCGGTGTGGGTCGGTGTGGCGGGAGAGCACGTGCGCTACATCCCCTCGCCCGGCGTGGTGGCGGTGAACGACGAGATCCGCGCGCAGGACGTGGAGCGGGTGATCGAGGTGGCGCGCGCGGTGGTCCTGCCGCCCGACAGCGAGATCCTGCACACGCTCCCGCAGGAGTTCCTGGTGGACCGGCAGCGCGGGATCTCCGACCCGGTGGGGATGACGGGGACGCGGCTCGAGGTGGACGTCTTCATCGTGACGATGTCCTCGTCGGCGGCCACGAACCTGCGGAAGGCGGTGGAGCGGGCGGGGTACCACGTCGCCGGGTTCGTGCTGGAGCCGCTGGCGGCCAGCTACGCGACGGTGACCCTGGACGAGCGCGAGCTGGGCGTGGCCCTGGTCGAGCTTGGCGCCGGGAGCAGCGACCTGGCGATCTTCCAGGACGGCAAGTTCCGGCACCTGGCGACGTTCGGCTTTGCCGGCGCGCACGTGACGAGCGACATCGCGCAGGGGCTGTCCGTGACCCAGGCCGAGGCCGAGAAGCTGAAGGAGCGCTACGGGTACGCGTTCCAGCCGCTCGTGGACCCGCAGGAGATGATCGAGTTGCCGGGGACGCCGGGTCAGGGTGCGCGGGAAGCGCCGCGCGAGTTCCTCTCGCACATCATCCACCAGCGCCTCGACGAGGTGTTGCGGAACGTGGGACGGGAGATCGAGCGGGCGGGCTACCTCGGCAAGCTGGCGGCCGGGGTGGTGCTGACGGGCGGGACGGCGCAGTTGGCGGGGCTGGTGGAGCTGGCGCGCGAGGTGCTCGCGATGCCGGTACGCCTGGGCGTGCCGGGACAGTACCTTACGGGGAGCCTGACGGACGCGGTGGAGCAGCCGCGCTTCAGCACGGCCACGGGACTGGCGCTGTACGGGATGCGGCAGATGGCGGTGGGTGCGTCGCAGTCGGGCGCGCGGCAGGTGAGCCTGGATCGCGTGGTGGGCTCGGTCCGGCGGTGGCTGACCGATTTCTTTTGACCAGCGGAGCTGCGCAATGGGTTCCATGACGTTCGAGCTCGAGGAGACGGTCGCCCAGAACGCCCGGATGAAGGTCATCGGCGTCGGCGGGGGCGGCGGCAACGCGGTGAACCGGATGATCGACGAGCGCCTGATGGGCGTCGAGTTCATCTCGGTCAACACCGACGCCCAGGCGCTGCTCAATAGCAAGTCGGACATCAAGGTCCAGATCGGCAAGAAGCTGACGCGGGGCCTCGGGGCGGGTGCGCGGCCGGAGATCGGCCGGCAGGCGATCGAGGAGAACCGCGACGAGGTGCAGCGCGTGCTCCACGGCGCGGACCTCGTGTTCGTGACGTGCGGGATGGGGGGCGGCACCGGGACCGGCGCCGCGCCGATCATCGCCGGGATGGCGCG
>JADGOQ010000134.1 GCA_017882885.1 Actinomycetales bacterium
GAAGGCTGAGGGCGATTCTCGGTTCCCGTGACCGTGGACAAGCGGCGCGTGACCGTGGACAAGCAGCCAGCGACCGGGGACAAGCAGCCGCTGTCACACGAGGCCGGGGCGTTGCTCCCGCACGGCGGCGACTAGGTACGGCAGGTGCCCGCGGTTGTCGAGGTACTCGATCAGCCGCAGCACTTGGACTGCCTTGCTGCCCCCACCCACCATGTCCAGGTTGACCTGCAGCGTGATTCCGTCCGCTGCGAGGGCCGACTCGATGTCGCTGCACAGCAGGTCGAGGTCCTCCGTGCGGAAGGCCCCGACGATCTTCTTCCGGAGCGCACTCCTGTCGACCGCGTCCGCCCTTCCTTCCTGCCCATGGCTCGACGACGCCGCCCCGCCACTCCCGTCGTCCCGGGCTGCAGGGGTGGTTGTCCGGTCAGGACCGGCGTTGGCTCCACCGGACGGAGTCCGGTCGACACCGGCACCCACCGCGTCCGGAACCCGGGGGAAGAGCACCCCGTCCTCCGCACGGAGATAGAGCACGGGAGCGCCCCAGTCGCGCTCGTCGTCGCCGCCGCTGTCGAACACGGCCAGCCGGCCGTCCGCCACGGCACCGTCAATGGTCTGGCCGGCGGCGAGTGCCCGGTAGAAGGCGCGGCTGAACGCCACGGCGGACGCATCCAGGATGCGGAACTGCATGCCCACCACCGCGGGGATCCCCACGCGCGTCAGTGCCGTCACCACGCCCGCCCACGCGGTGGCGGCGTCGCGCTGGCCCGCCTCGCAGGCGGTGAGGACCGCGAGTCGCACGCCGCGGCCGGTGAGGGTCATCGCCAGCCGCGAGGCGGGGAAGAGGCGTGCGCCGCCGGCCACACCATCACCGCCATCCGCCGCCAGCACCACGGCGCTCTCACCTTCCTGGCTGCCGTACCGGGCGCCCATCTCGCCGGTGAAGACGCCGTGCCCCGCGAAGTGGAACACCTGCGCCGGTCTGGCGAGGGCGGCGAGGAGCGCATCGGCGGTGGCGTCGGGCACGAACTCCGCCCGCACCGCCGCGAGGTCTCCGACCGCCTGCTCGATGCTGCGCCGCTCGGTGCCGAGGTCGAGGGGATCGAAGCGCGGGTCGGCAGGGCTCGCGAGCAGCGCCACCAGCCGGATCGGGGACACCCCGGCATCGAGGGAGACCTGCGGCCCCTCCTGCGGCTCGTACCGCGCGAGCGAGATCCGTCGGTTCAACACCAGGAAGCCCTCCGGACCGGGCCGTTCCCCCGCGAGGTCCGGGGGCATCAGGTGCGCGTACTCCCACGGCAGCTCGGCGAGCCCGTACGTGTCGCACCGCACCCGGAGCCGCAGGCCCTCGTCGTCCCCGAGCCGGGCGAGGGCGGCGGACCAGAGCCGCCGGACGCCGTCGGGCAACAACGCGCTCCCCAACTGCCCCCCGAGGGTGATCATCTCGGCACGTCGCAGCTCCCGCCGCCGCAACCGGGCGACGACGCCCCGCACCTCCAGCGGGAGCTCCACCCGATCCGCGTGGGAGATCCGCTGCTCACCGACGTCCGAGTCAGCAACCCGAACACGGAAGACGTCGTGGCTGCCGGTCTGGGTGTGGTCGAACAGCTCGACGTCGAAGTTCCGGTAGCGCCTCATGACCCCTCCGGGAGGGAACCCGGACGCGCGGAGCGCACCTGCCGCACCAGGTAGGTGAGGAAGCCCCGCCGCTCGAGGTGCTGGATCAGGTTGAGCGCCAGCATCTCCTCGGGCTGACTCCGACCGCCGATGGTGTCGAGGTCGAGGTCCAGCTCGACGCCGTCGTCGGCGATGGTCGCGCGCACGTCGTCGCACAGCAGGGCCAGCTCGTCGATGGTGAACCCCTTGACGAGCGCCTTCCGCAACGCGGTCCTGTTGACCGACGACGACGCGGCGGGCGTCTCCCCCAGCCGCCCGGCGACGTCAGCGATGGCAGCCTCCGAACTCTCCCGCGCGGTGGCCTTGAGATCCGCGACCTTGCGAGCCCGCCGCGCGAGGAGCACGGCCTCAGTGGACGGCAGGTAGGCCATGAACTGGCCCCATTCGAGGGATTCCTGGCCGTCGAAGCCGCCTTCCTTCAGCATGCGGAACCGCGCGCCGATGAGGGCCTCGTCGAGGGACAGCCCCACCATCAGCTTCTGGTAAAGGGTCTCGCAGAACACCTGCGCACCGTGGACGGAGAGGTTCCCCTGCACGCCGACCACGGCCGGCACCCCGGCCCGCAACAGCGGTTCAACGAACGGCCACCGCCCGCTGTAGCAGGCGCTGAACACCGCCAAGCGGGTGCGGGCCTTGCGCAGCAGGTCAGCGAGCTCCGTGCTGTACATGCGGTCCCGCGGCTGGATGGCGAGATTCCCGTGGTCGTCCACCGCCATCGTGCGCACGAGGAAGCCGGAACCGCGCATCGCGTCCGTGTGTCCGCTGTAGTGCAGGATCGGAGTCGGTTCGGCGAGCGCCTCCTCGATGTCGCCCGAGGCGGGCAGGAACTCGAGATCGACCAGGTCGCCCACCGGGGCGAGCGCCGCGGTGAGCGAGTCGTACTCGGCGCGCACCCCCCAGCGGTCCTCGCTCGCGCCGGCCACGGACCACAGCGCCCCCACGAACAGCATCCGCTGCGTCTTCGCCACTCCCGGCAGCGCCTGGGCGGTGCGCGGCGCCTCGCGGACCAGCGAAATGCGGGGGTCGAACAGCAGGAAGCCCGTGAGTGTGGGCAGGTCCTCGACATCGGGCCGGAAGAGGTACTCCCAGGGCAGGTCGACGAGGTCCTCGTCCAGGCTCAGCCGAATCCGCAGGATCGCGCCCCCGTCCAACTGGTCGAGGCTGCTGGACAGCAGGGCGTGGACGGGCCGTGGCAACAGCACCTCGGCGAGTGTCCGGCCGAGTTCGACGAGCCGCTCCTGCAGGCCATCCTGTGTGAACCACTGGTCTTCCGCGAGGAGCGGACGCGGGTGACGAGCCCCGAAGCTGGCTCGCCGAGGCCGACCTGGTGGAACGGGCCCGCACCCTGCCCGCGCAGCGGGTGCTGCTGGTACTCGACGCCTGCTACGCGGGCACAGCGCTCCGGCTCTCGGACGCCGTCCGCCCCGACACGCGGCAGGACCAGGTGGTCAAGATCCTGGTGGCCGGGACCGAGCGGCACCCCGACCTGCCTCCGCAGACACCGGTCGGCGGCACGATCCAGGCCCGGGCGTGCGCCCGGGAGTGATGCGACCACGGTGACCCCATCGTCTCGTCGACCTTTCCGCCAAGTATTGCTCGCGCCACCCACAGCGGCCCGGGACCTTGGGCACGTCTCCCCCTGTGTTGAGAAGGCCGGGGTCTCATTCGGTGGAATTCCGCGGCCGGGGCGCTTACCGTTTGAATGGAGGTGGTTGACATGCAAGCAGCAGTCGGGGACAGGATCATCATCCACGGCAACAAGGTCGGCGCCGCCGACCGGCACGGGGTGATCACCGAGGTCAAGGGCCACGAAGGCGAGCCCCCGTACGAGGTGAAGTTCGAGGACGGCCACGAGAGCCTCATCTTCCCGGGCGGCGACTTCACGATCAAGCACGCGGCGCAGCCAGAGGGCTGAGCGGGCGCCGCGCCGGCCGGACGGCCGGGGCCCGCCCGGCTCACTGCCGCCGGAACCTCAGATACAGCAGCACGCCTGCGAGCGCCCCCAGGCTGTCCAGCAGGATGTCGCCGAACTCGCCGCTCCGGCCGGGCACCAGCAGCTGGTGGAACTCGTCGCTCGCGGCGTACACCACGCACACGGCGAGTGGCCCGGCGATCGCGGGCAGGTCCCGGCGTTTCC
>JADGOQ010000135.1 GCA_017882885.1 Actinomycetales bacterium
AATCGGCAACAACGCCCGCGGCTGGGGAAGAATCCGCCGAAGCGCGCTCACGTAGATCGCTCCCGTGAGAACCAGCCAAGCGACGAGGGAGAGGCCATACGGGAGCATTGACAGCGGGGCCACGACCAGCAACGCAATGGGCGGATACAGCCACCCGTAGAATGGCGAATCCGGGCCTGCGATTGCCTGCTGCGCGGCGTGGAGCGCTTCGAGATCGTATGCCGCAGAGGCATGACCCTCACGAATCAGCGTCGAGACCGCATAGAAGCTCAGGAAGTCCGTGCCGACCGGCTGCCCTCCTAGGGCATTGTTGATCCCGGCACCCAGGAGGGCGCCAACACCCATGACGACCACCTCGAGGGTCAGGAAGATGATCGGGTAGGCAACAAGACGTTCTGACGTCACCCACGAGCCCGCCTTGAGCGCCCGAGTCAGAACTCGCATGACGCGGGGGTCACCTAGCCGACTGCGGCGACGGTGTGGATCCAGGGGAAGGTGGTGGCCGTGAGGAGGCCGTCCTGGTCGTACGAGCCGTGCCGGGGGTTGACCGTGATGTCCGCGTCCCGGAAGGCCACGATCATCTGGTCCGAGATCGTGAGGACGTCCGCGTGCGCCTGCGTGTCACCCATGAGCACCAGGTAGCGGCCGGCGGCGATCCCCGCCTCCGAGAACTGGTCCTCCGCCAGCGGCTCGCCGCCCTGGGAGGCCACGTAGTCGTTGAAGTACGCGATGACCTCGGAGTCCGATGCCTTGAGGTCGAACTCGGCGGCGACGGGGACGACGACCTTCTCCTTCACGAGGGCGTCCAGCACGGCGGAGACGTTGGGGGCGGAGCCGAGCAGGGTCTCGAACGTCGCGCTCGCGTCGGCGACGTCGTTCTCCGTGATGCGCTCCCCGTTGACGACGGCGGCGGTGCCGGGAGCCTGTGCGCACCCCGCCAGCAGGGCGGCGGTGGCAAGAAGGGCGCCCAGGGCGCGGATTCGGCGAGACACCAGATTCCTCCTCGATCGATCTGGCTCCATCCTAAACCGCTCCCGGCCCCACGCTGACCGGCGTCAGCACCCCGAGAAGCCGGTCGAGCCATTCCAGCAGGGCGGCGTCGGTGAGGGGACGGCCGCCGAGCTTCGCGGTCTGCGGGAAGGGCACGAGCACGGCGCGGATCGCCGGCTTGAGGATGGCGCCCGGGTAGAGGCGCTTGAGGCGCAGCTGCGCGGACTCCGGCAGCTCCACCGGGGCGAGGCGCACGTACTTCCCCTGCCCGCTGATCTCGGCAACGTCGACGTCCCGGGCGTGGGCCCGCAGCGTCGCGACAGCGAAGAGCCGCTCGATCGGCTCCGGGACCGGCCCGTAGCGGTCGGCGAGTTCGGCGCGGATGGAGGCGACGTCGTCGGCCGTGGTGGCGGCGGCGACCTTGGAGTACGCCTCGAGGCGCAGGCGCTCGTGCGCGATGTAGTCGTGCGGGATGTGGGCGTTGATGGGCAGCTCGATGCGGACCTCGGTCTTCTCGGGCTCCTTGTCCCCGCGGAAGTCCGCCACCGCCTCGGCGACCATCCGGATGTAGAGGTCGAACCCCACGCCCTCGATGTGGCCGGACTGCTCCCCGCCCAGCAGGTTGCCGGCGCCGCGGATCTCGAGGTCCTTGAGGGCCACCTGGATGCCGGCGCCGAGGTCCGTATGGGCGGCGATGGTCTGGAGGCGGTCGTGGGCGGTCTCGGTGAGGGCGCGGTCCGGGGGGTAGAAGAAGTAGGCGTAGGCGCGCTCGCGGCCGCGGCCGACGCGCCCGCGCAGCTGGTGGAGCTGGGACAGACCCAGCACGTCCGCGCGCTCCACGATCAGGGTGTTCGCGTTCGCGATGTCCAGGCCGGTCTCCACGATGGTGGTGCAGACGAGGACGTCGAACTCGCGGTTCCAGAAGTCCACGATCACCCGCTCCAGCTGGTGCTCGTGCATGCGGCCGTGCGCGACGGCGATGCGGGCCTCCGGCACCAGCTCGGCCAGGTGGGCGGCGGCGGCCGGGATCGAGTCCACGCGGTTGTGGATCAGGAAGACCTGGCCCTCGCGGAGCAGTTCGCGGCGGATCGCGGCGGCGATCTGCTTCTCCTCGTAGGGGCCGACGAACGTGAGGATGGGGTGGCGCTCCTCCGGCGGGGTGGCGAGGGTGGACATCTCGCGGATCCCGGTGACCGCCATCTCCAGGGTGCGCGGGATGGGCGTGGCGCTTATGGCGAGGACGTCCACGTTGGTGCGCAGCTGCTTGAGGGTCTCCTTGTGCTCCACGCCGAAGCGCTGCTCCTCGTCGATGATGACGAGGCCGAGGTCCTTGAAGTGGACCTCCCCGGTGATGAGGCGGTGGGTGCCGATGACCACGTCCACCGAGCCCTTGCGGAGCCCCTCGCGGACCTCCTCGGCCTCCTTGTCCGTCTGGAAGCGGGAGAGTGCCTTGACCACGATCGGGAAGCCGGAGTAGCGCTCGGTGAAGGTCTCGAAGTGCTGCTGGACCAGCAGCGTGGTGGGGACCAGGACGGCCACCTGCTTGCCGTCCTGCACGGCCTTGAAGGCGGCGCGGACCGCGATCTCGGTCTTGCCGTAGCCCACGTCGCCCGAGATCAGGCGGTCCATGGGGGTGGGCTTCTCCATGTCCGCCTTCACCTCGTCGATCGTGACGAGCTGGTCCGGGGTCTCGGTGTACGCGAAGGCATCCTCGAGCTCGCGCTGCCACGGGGTGTCCGGCGCGAAGGCGTGGCCCTTGGTGGCCATGCGGGCGGCGTAGAGGCGGATCAGCTCGGCGGCGATCTCGCGGACGGCTTTGCGGGCACGGGAGCGGGTCTTGGCCCAGTCGCTGCCGCCGAGCTTGTTGAGGGTGGGCGCCTCGCCGCCGGTGTAGCGGGTCACCTGGTCCAGCGAGTCCGTGGGGACGTAGAGCAGGTCGGCGCCCTGGCCCTTCTTGGAGGCGGCGTATTCGATGACGAGGTATTCGCGGGTGGTGGCATCCGCGCCGCGGCCGACCGTGCGCTGCACCAGTTCGACGAACCGCCCCACCCCGTGCTGCTCGTGGACCACGTTGTCCCCGGGCTTGAGCGCGAGGGGGTCCACCACGTTGCGGCGGCGCGCGGGCATCTTGCGCATGTCCCGCGTGGAGGTGCCGGCGCGGCCGGTGATGTCCGCCTCGGTGATGACCGCCAGCCCGAGGGCCTCCGCGACGAAGCCCTTGCCGGCGCGGGCGGTGGTGACGTGGACGACTCCCGGTTCCGGCGGCTCCGCGAAGCCCTCGGACACGGTTGTGGCGGCGACATCCGCGGCGCGGAGCTGCTCCGCCATGCGGCGGCCGGGCCCGGGGCCCTCGGTGGTGAGGACGATGCGCCAGCCCTGGTGGATGAGGCCACGGATGTCCGTGAGCGCGCCCTCGACGTTCCCGCGGTAGGGGCGCACGTCCCGCGCGCCCACCCGGATCACGCCCGGCGCATCAACCGTGTCCTCCAGCTCCGCGTCCGCCGGCAGCGAGGTGAGCGACCACCACCCCAGGCCCCGGGTATACGCGAGGGCGCGGGCCTCGGCCAGTTCGGGGAAGGACGCCTCGTTGAGGCGGACCGGCACCTTGCCGCCGGCGGCGGCGGAACTCCACGCGGCCGCGAGGAACTCCGCGGTGGTGGCGACGAGGTCCTGGGCCCGGCGGCGGATGCGCTCGGGGTCGGAGAGCATCACGAGGGCGTCCGCGGGAACGAGGTCCAGGACGGGCTGCATACCCTCGACCAGCGCGGGGGTGAGGGCCTCCATGCCCTCCACGGCCACGCCGTCGGCAATGCGGTCCAGCATGTCCGCGGCGCCGGGGAGGGCGCCGATCATCTCCCGGGCGCGCTCGCGGACCTCGGTGGTGAGGAGCAGTTCGCGCGCGGGGGGCGCCCACAGGCGCTCCACCATCTCCATGGAGCGCTGGTCCGCCACCGAGAAGGCCCGGATCTCGTCAACCGTGTCCCCGAAGAACTCGATGCGCAGCGGGTGGGGCTCGGTCGGCGGGAAGACGTCCAGCAGCCCGCCGCGCACCGCGAACTCGCCGCGGCGCTCCACCATGTCCACGCGGGCGTAGGCGGCATTGGCGAGGTCCCGCTCCACCTGGGCCATGTCCACTTCGTCCCCGACGCGCAGGGACACCGGCATGAGGTCACCCAGGCCCTTGGCCACGGGCTGCAGCAGCGCCCGCACGGGCATGATGACCACGCGGGGCGCGTCCGTCTGCGGGGAGGAGCCATCCGGGTGGGCGAGGCGGCGCAGCACCGCGAGCCGGCGGGCCACCGTGTCCGCGCGGGGCGAGAGGCGCTCGTGGGGCAGGGTCTCCCACGCGGGGAACACCGCAACGGCGTGATCGGGGAGGTAGGACCGCAGCGAGGCCTCGGCCTCGTCGGCCTCGCGGGTGGTGGCGGTGACGAGCACGATGGGACGCGCCTCTGCAGCGCGCGCCACCAGGGGCGCGCGCACACCGATCGGGATCGTGATGCTGAGCATCCCCCTGCCGGGCACCCGCTCGAGGGCGGCCGCGAAGCCGGGGTCCCCGGAGAGGAGCGGGAGCAGACCGGTGAGATCCATGGGTTCCTCTCGGTTTCGGGGCTCGGCGAGCCAGTCTAGATCACCGGTCTGTCCGGAGGGCGGTCGGCTACTGTGGGCCTCACCATGCTCCAGGCACTGATCGTCTCGCTGCTGGCGGGTTTGGCCACCTCGATCGGCGGCCTGCTCGCAATGAACAAGCGCACCCTCGAGCGGGAGTACCTCGCGATCAGCCTGGCCTTCGCGGCTGGTGCGATGCTCCTGGTCTCGTTCATGGAGATCCTCCCCCTCGGGGTGGCCGCGATGCGCGAGACCCGCTCGGGCCGGACCGCGCAGGCGATCGTCTACCTGGCCTTCTTCGGCGGGATCGCATTCGTGCTGCTCATCGACCGGTTCCTGCCGTCGTCGATGAACCCGAACGAGATCGAGGGCCGCGAGTCCGCCCTCAC
>JADGOQ010000136.1 GCA_017882885.1 Actinomycetales bacterium
AATCCAGAAGATCGACGGGGCGCCCGAGCTCACTTGGGACGCCGCGACAGGCACATGGACCGGTGGGGGCTCCGCAATTGCACTCACCTTCGCCGGTGAGCTCAACGTTGGCGGCAAGGTCATTTACGGGCTGTCGCAGGGCGGCTGGAAGCCCGGCGAGACCGGCACCTACCGGATCACGTTCTTCTTCCCGATCAGCCCCGACCAGCAAACCGGGTTCGACGCCGAGACGATCATCCGCCCCGCAATCGAGATCGCGGAAGAGGGCGACGCCGGTGGCGACGCCACGAACAACCTCACCTACATCGATGTCGACGTGCTCGCGGGTGGCGGCTGACGGCGGAGGGAGGCCAAGCCGCTGACCCCACCGCGTCACACCAACCGTCGTGGGGAGGATCTGTCGCTCATGGGCGACGGATCCTCCCCACGAGCATGCGGGCGGAGAACGCTGAGCTCTCGGGCGACGGCTCGGCAGTCCTCGCAACCGGGGCTCGATGGTTCGACATCCCCGATGGTGTCGAGGTGGGTACAGGTGTCAGCCATGGTCAGGCTCCGTTCTCACCCCCGCAGCGTCGTCGGTGCGCCCGGCTGATGTCAACCGTCGTAGTCCTCCTGCGCGACCGGCTCGGCCCACGCCGTCTCGGACCCATCCCGCGCGTCCGTGCTTTCCCACATGGCGAGGTGCTCCATGAACCCGTCCGGGCCGGCGCCGTGCCAGTGCCACTCCCCCGGTGGGCACCACACGGTCTGTCCCGGGCGGAGCTCGAGCACCTGACCGTCACGGGTGCCGACGCGGGCCAGGCCCTGGGTGACGTGCAGCGACTGGCCTGCGGCGTGCCGATGCCAGAAGGTGCGCGCCCCGGGGGCGAACCGCACGAGGTTCACCCGCAGCCGCGAGGGCGCGGGCGGGGCGACGACGACGTCGAACCAGACGTCGCCGGTGAACCAGATGTCCGGGGCCTTCGTGGTCGGGCGTTCGGGTGAGGTGTGCTGAATCTCCATGTGACCATCGAACCCCCGTCGAAGGCGGCGCGGGAGTCACTGGCATCGCAGGTATTGGCAGTACCTCCCGGGCCGCCGGTCCACGCCGTACCGTGATGCGTATGGACAACCGGGACGAGGTGCGCGAACCCGGTCGTCGGACGCCTGGAGCTGATGTACGACACCCTGCAGATCGCCGCCGCGCCCTGGCTGACGATGCTGGTCTACACCGCGCAGCCGGGCAGCCCCTCCCACGACGCGCTCCAGCTGCTCGCCAGTTGGGCGGCCGCCCAGGACAGCGACGAACGCCTCGCCAAGCACGCCGCCGACGAACCCGCCTGAAGGAGCTCGCGATGCACACCCGCACACTCGGACAGGGCCTCGAGGTCTCCGCCCTCGGCCTCGGTTGCATGGGCATGAGCCAGAGCTACGGCCCCAACCCCGGCGACCGGGACGACATGATCGGCGTCCTGCGCGGCGCCGTCGACCGCGGCGTCAACAGCCGTCCCGAGAACATCCGCCGCGCCGTCGAGGGCTCGTTGGCCCGCCTGCGGACCGACGTGATCGACCTGCTGTACCAGCACCGGGTGGACCCGAATGTCCCGATCGAGGACGTCGCGGGAGCCGTCGGTGAGCTGGTGGCGGCGGGCAAGGTCCTTCACTTCGGCCTGTCCGAGGCCGCGGCCGCCCCCATCCGCCGCGCCCACGCGGTGCACCCCGTGACCGCCGTGCAGAGCGAGTACTCGCTGTGGACCCGGGACCCCGAGCCGGAGGTCCTGCCGACCTGCGCCGAGCTCGGCATCGGCTTCGTCCCGTTCAGCCCGCTCGGCAAGGGCTCCTCACCGGCACCGTGGACGCGGCGACGTCCTTCGCGACCGGCGACGTCCGGGGCACGATCCCGCGCTTCACCGCGCCGGGATGGTGATGGTCGGGCTCTGACCGGTCACCTCCCCCGCGCGCGGCCCGCACGCCGTAGCCTGAGCCGCATGGCGAGCGAGCGTGACCGTTACGTCGACCTGCTTCGTGCCGTCTCGATCTGTGTGGTGGTGCTGGGGCACTGGCTGGCCGGGGCTGTCACCGTGGTCGACGGCGGCGTGAGCTTCGCCAACCTGCTCGACGTTGCGCCGCGGACGCATCCGCTCACCTGGTTGTTCCAGGTCATGCCGGTGTTCTTCCTGGTCGGCGGGTACGCCAACGCGGCATCGCTGGCCAGCCGGCGCCGGAACGGCGGGAGCATCGCGGACTGGCTGCGGTGGCGCGCGCTCCGATTGCTCCGGCCCACCACGGTCCTCCTCGCGGTGCTGCTCGGTGTGCGGCTGCTCGCGGTGGCCCTCGGAGCCGACGAGGAATTGGCCCACAACGCGACTTGGGCGGCGGCAACACCGCTGTGGTTCCTCGTCGTCTACCTCGCGGTGGTCCTGCTGGCACCCCTCGCGGAGAGCGCACACCGGCGCTGGGGCTTGAAGGTCGTCGTCGTCCTCGTGGTGGGCGTGCTGGTCGGTGACCTGCTGCGGTTGGCGAGCGGCGACGTCGCCCCGGCGGCGGGCAACTACCTGTTCGGTTGGCTGGCCGCGCACCAGGCCGGCATCGTCTGGCGCGACGGCGGCCTGCCCGCCACCCGCGCCGGGGCGTGGACCCTCGTGGCCGGCGGGCTCGGGCTCGCGGTGCTGCTCGTTGGGCCCGGCCCGTACGGCGTGACGATGGTGGGGGCCGCCGCCGCCCCCGACCTGACCAACACGGCGCCGCCGACGATCGCGCTGCTCGCCCTGGCCACCGCCCAGACCGGGCTGGTGCTGTTGCTGCGGAACCCCGCGACGGCGTGGCTCACCCGGCCGCGGGTGTGGGCCGCGGTTGTGCGGGTCAACGCGGTGGTGCTCACGGTGTTCCTGTGGCACATGGCCGCAATGGTGATCGGCGGGTTCCTGCTCGTTGGGGCGGGGCTGATTCCCGATGCGGAGATCGGCTCGGCTGCATGGTTCGCGCTGCGGATCCCGTGGTTCGCCTTGCTCGCGGTAGTCCTGGCGGGGCTCGTGGCGCTGCTGGGCCGGTTCGAGACCGCGCTGCCGCCGGACCTGCGGGAGCACCCGTCCCCGGCGGCCGTTGGGCTGGGGCTGGCGGCCGTCCTTGCCGGTCTGGCCGCGCTCGGAGTCACCGACACGAACGGCATGGCGCCCCCGGTGGCCGGTATCCCGCTGGTCGAATTGGTGCTGATCACCGGTGGCCTGGTGGTGCTCGAGCGAGCGGGGCATATCAGGCGGTGACGGCACGGTCGCGACGTAGGATCGGATTCGTGGAGGAGGGCGCGAGGGCGGCGCGCGACGTCGTCGCACTCACCGATGGCGCCGTGGGGGCGTACGTGCACGTGCCCTTCTGCGAGCGGATCTGCCCCTTCTGCCCGTACAACAAGGTCGTGGCGGAGGAGGGACTCGCCCGGCGGTACTTCGCCGCCCTGGATCGCGAGATGGCCTGGTACGCGGAGGCGCTCGCCGAAGCCGGGCGCGGTCCGTTCACGTCGCTCTACGTCGGCGGCGGGACGCCAACGCTCTACCCGGACGCCCTCGAACGGGTGGTGGACGCCCTCCCCACAGAGGGCGAGCGGGCGGTCGAGGTGCTGCCCACCCATGGCACGGCGGAGCGCCTCGCGCGGCTCGCCGCGATCGGCATCACCGCCGTCAGCATCGGCGCCCAATCGTTCCACGACGACGTGCTGCGCCGCCTGCGACGGCCGCACGACGCCGCCGCCTCCCGCGCCGCCGTCGAGAACGCGCTGGGCCGGTTCGCGACCGTGGACGTGGATCTGATCGTCGACGTCGCGTGGGAGGAGGACGCCGCGCTGGCCGGGGCGTTCCTCGACGACGTGCGGACCTGTTTCCAGCTCGGCGTGGACCAGGTGTCCACCTACCCGCTGATGCGGTTCGGGTACACGCCGTTCGGCAGGGTGCGGCACGACCGCAGGCGGGAGCACGAGGTCCTGCGCGCGGCCTCGGCACTCGCGGCGGGGATGGGGTACGAGCGCCGGTCGGTGTGGACGTTCAACCGGATCGGGTCCACCCCGTACACCTCGATCACCCGGCCGAGGTTCCTGGGGATGGGGGCCGGGGCGTCGTCGTTCGCGGGGCGGGACTTCCTCGTGAACCACTTCGGCGTCCAAGCTTACGCCGAGGCCGTGGAGCACGGCCGCCTGCCCCTGGCGCGGCGCTTCCACCTGGGCCCGGTGGCCGGCGCAGGGTACGACTCCTTCTGGCAGGCCTACGCGGGCGGGGTGGACGTGGGGGCGCTCTCCCGCTCGTTCGGACCGGTACCCTCCGGGCTGGCAGCCTGCGCGTCGCGGGGACTCGCGCTTGCCGGGGTCATGCGGCCCGTTCCCGGCGGGTACCGGCTGACAGCACGGGGGTACGACGTCTACCACGACCTCGAGCGGCGGGTCACCTACTCCCTGATCGAACCGTTGTGGGCGGAAATGCTGGCCGAGCACGCGTCCGTCCCGGGCGGGGGCTGGGCCTCGCCCGGGAGCGCACGCGGGGGGAGCGTGTGGTGGCTCGCCCGGCACCTCTTCGAGAGGTCGTGACCGGGACGACGCGCGCGCAGTCCGGCGGTTGGTGAGGTTTTCCACCGAAGGTGAGGTGTATAGGCCTCACCCTCGGTTGGAACTCTCACCAGCCATTGGTGGTAAGACCCGGGTTTCGTCCAGTCACGTTCCTCTGCCATTCGGGAGAACCGCGACAACAAGACCGTCCTTTCCGACGCCCCGAAGCCCATAGAGCACGACCGACTGGGCATCACGGCCAGCAGTCACCCTCTTCAGAGCCGTGTCCCATGCCGCGAGTTGGACTTCGCGCCCCACCAACGCTCCCGGTGGGCGGCCAGCTCCAGGCGAGTACGGGTTGAGCACTGGGTCCATGTGATCCCTGCCGTGTAGCGAGTTATGAAGGAGTATGACGATTCGCTGTAGATCTCCATACATCGCTACACGGACCCGTCGTGTGCCGTGCCCGCACTCATCCCTGGTGGGCTTGGCGATTCCGCCGCGCCAACTCCCCCGACAGCGCCGTCGCGAAGCCGCACCACCCGGCGTACAGCCCCAGCCCGATGGCCTTGCCCGGCCCGGCGGCCGCTCCGCGGCGCGCGAGGTCCGCGGAACTCCCCGCCAACAGCCCCGCCACCACGGTGGCAGCCGGCAGGTGATGCGCCCGGAAGAACACCCCAGACCACCCGGCGTTCAGCGCCATGTTCACCAGGAACGCTGCCCAGAACGCCTCGGCCTCGCCCTCCTCGCCCTTCTCGGTGAGCTCGGCGATGGTGGTGGTGGCCGCCAGCGCGACGATCCCGTACAACGCTGTCCACACCACCGGGAACGCCACGGCCGGCGGCTGCCACGGCGG
>JADGOQ010000137.1 GCA_017882885.1 Actinomycetales bacterium
CGATCATGTTCCCCGCCTCATCCACTCCCTCCGCGTACCTCGCCCACGCGGCTACCACCAGGGCGGCGCGGTGCAATTCTCCGTCGGTGGCGAGCTGGTGATGGACGACTGGGAGGAGGAACTTGGGGATCCGGTCGGATGTCTCGGCGCAGAGCCTGGCCAGGGTGTCGCGCACCTCGGGGTTCCTGAACCGCTCGATCACGGATCGGCGGTACTCGGCCAGGTCCACTCCCGGGACGGGCTGGAGGGTCGGTGTGGCCTCGCACTCCATGTAGTCGGTGAGGAACTGCACGAACATCGGGTCCTGGGCCGCCTCGTGGACATGGCGGTATCCGCACAGGTGGCCGCGGTAGCCCAGTGCCTGGTGGCTCCCGTTGAGGAGGCGGAGCTTCATCAGCTCGTAGGCAGGACGTCCGAGACCATCTGGACGCTGGCAGCTTCGAAGGCTGGGCGCCCAGAGGTGAAGGAGTCCTCGAGAACCCATTGGGTGTACGGCTCGCACACCACCGGCCAGGCGTCCTCCACGCCGAACTCACCGGCCAGGGTGGTTCGGTCGGCCTCCGTTGTCACCGGAGTGATCCGATCGACCATTGAATTCGGGAACGCGACGGTCGAGTCGATCCACTCGCCCAGGCCCGGGTCCCTCAGACGGGCGAAGTCGGTGATCACGCGCCGCGCAAGGGTCCCGTTGCCCTGGACGTTGTCGCACGACATCACCATGAAGGCAGGGATCCCGGCGGCGCGGCGCCGCGAGAGCGCGTCGACGATGTACCTGAACGCTTCCTCGGGCTCGCGCGGGGGACGAGGTCGGCCTGGAGTGCGTCATCGAGGACGAGTTCACCGGTCGTCTCATCGGCGTGATAGCCGCCCTCGGTGATGGTGAGGGACACGATCCGGAACCCGACCGCGCTCGCGGGCGATGCCCAGAATCTTCAGCTGACGGCTCTCAGGATCCACCTCACCATTGTGATGCCCGAACAAGCGCCCGAACCAGACCGAATCGCGCCCGTGAGGTCAGGGTCAACCATCCGAACTTCGCCTGCTGAAGCGGCAGGGCGGGCGGGCAGTCGCTGCTGGTCTGACAGGCCGGATGCTGCGATGATCGCCGCCATGACCGCGTCACCGGCCCGTAGCCTCTACCGCCTCGCCCAGCCGCTCGCCGCCGTGCCGACGCCACCCGACGGCGTCACGCTCCGCCGCGTCTCCCCCGACGACGACGTCCCCCTCGGCCGCCTCCTCGAGCGTGCGTACGCCGGGACGATCGACGAGGACCTCGGGGACAACGACGACGGCGTCATCGAGATAGGGCCGTGGCGCGCCGACCCGGGCCTGCCGGACCACGGCCGGACACACCCACGTGGTCGCGGCGGTGACGGACGGCAACGGCCCCTCGGAGCGGCTCCTGACCGGGCTGGGTTTCGTCAGGGAAGGCCCGCTGTGAGGAGCGGTTGTCGGCGGACGAAGTAGGCGTGAGCACCGTCCCCGTCGCACGCGCGCCTAAGCTGGCGGAGTGACCCCACCGAGCACCGCCAACGCCGGATGACGCCGTCACCCGCCGTCGACTCCCCGCGGGCCTGGTTCATCTGGAGCATGGGCGTGGTGGCGTACGCGGTCGCGGTGATGCAGCGGACCAGCTTCGGCGTGGCCAGCGTCATGGCCACGGAACGCTTCGACGTCGGCGCATCGTTGGTGAGCCTGTTCGTGGTGGTGCAGTTGCTGACGTACGCCGCGATGCAGGTTCCGGTGGGCGTGCTGGCCGACCGCTTCGGCACCCGGCTCGTCGTCGCGGCCGGGGCCCTCCTGATGTGCCTGGGGCAACTCGACCTGGCCTTCAGCACGAGCCTGGTCTCGGCGGTGGTGGCGCGCGTGCTGGTGGGTGCCGGGGATGCGATGACGTTCACCGCAGTGTTGAGGTTGCTGCCCGCGTGGTTCGGCCCCGGTCGCATCCCAGTGCTGAATCAGCTCACGGGCATGCTTGGCCAGACCGGGCAACTGCTCTCCTCGATCCCCCTCGCGGCGGCGCTCGGCGTGGCGGGCTGGACGCCGGCGTTCGTGGCCGCAGGCGCCCTCTCGGCCGTGATCGCGGTGGTGATCCTGGCGGCACTGCGCGACACCCCGCCGGGTACGCCGCCCGCGCGCACCACGTCCCGCCCCGGTGTCCGGAGCCAGGTCGCCGACGTTCTGCGGCTACCCGCCACCCGGCTGGCATTCTGGATCCACTGGATGTCCGCGTTCTGGGGCATGGTGTTCGCCCTGATGTGGGGATACCCGTTCCTGTTGCACGGGCTGGGCTATCCGCAACCGGTCGCCGCTGGCCTCTTCACGCTGCTCGTGCTCGCCGGACTGCCGGTGGCGCCGCTGCTCGGGATGCTGAGCCGCCGCGCCCCACTGCAGCGCACCAACCTGGCGCTGATGACATCCGCGGCGGCGGCGGTGCCATGGGTGGCCATCATCGCGTGGCCCGGCGTGGCGCCGGTCTGGCTGCTGGCCGTGCTCATGGTGGGGCTCGCGGCGTCCGGCCCGGCGTCCTCGATCGGCTTCGACGTCGCGCGC
>JADGOQ010000138.1 GCA_017882885.1 Actinomycetales bacterium
CGCCGAGGCCAGCCGAGGGCTGGTGGTGGCGATCGGCGAGACCGGGCTCGACAACTTCCGCGCGGGGGACAAGGGGCGCGCGGTGCAGCGCCGGGCGTTCCGCGCGCACATCGAGATCGCCAAGGAGCTGGGGCTGCCGCTCCAGATCCACGACCGGGAGGCGCACGCCGAGGTCCTGGACGTGCTCAGGCGCGACGGTGCCCCCGAGCGCACCGTCTTCCACTGCTTCTCCGGGGACCGCGAGCTGGCGGAGATCGTGAGCCGGAACGGTTGGTACGCGTCGTTCGCGGGGCCGATCACGTTCCGCACCAACGACGACCTGCGCGACGCCTGCCGCCACATGGAACCCTCCCGCGTGCTCGTGGAGACGGACGCGCCCTACCTGACGCCGGCGCCGTACCGTGGGCGGCCGAACGCGCCGTACCTGATGACGCACACCGTGCGGGCGATCGCCCAGGCGCTGGAGCTCGAACTCACGCAGGCGTGCCAGGTGCTGATGGCCAACACGCGGCGTGTCTACGGCCAGTGGTGGAGCTGATGCCGTACCCTTCACCGTTTCGTCACGAGGTGTGAGGAACTCGGCCCGTAGATGGTCTGGCAGGATTATCACGATTCGGTTACGGTCGAATGAACCTGTACCCCTCCCGTCAGGATCTTGTTGTGACTTCTGAGAACCACGGTCGCCGTCGCGCCGTGCCGGCAGCGAAGCCGGCGCCCGCCATCCGAACCGCAGACCCAGCCTCCCGCCAGCGCCTGGTCAACCGCATCGCGCGCGTCACCCTCGCGAGCGCCCTCGCGGCGAGCATCGGTGGCGTCCTGGTGGCGCAGTCGCTCGAACCGGAACCCAGCTACGCCGCGCCCACCACCTCCCTGGACCTTCGGGCCGGCGTGGACGTCACCGCCGCCGACGAGGCCGCCAACGCTGACCTCTCCTCGCGGTCGGAGCTCCTCGGCCGCATCGCGCTGGACCAGGTCCCAGCCACCACCCTGAGCATCGTGGCCGACGGCGCCACCGTCGAGCACACCACCCAGGCGGCGACCCTCGCGGAGGCGCTGGCTGAGGCCGGTGTCGTGGTGGACGCCGACGACATCACCTCGGACGCGCTCTCCAACCCCGTGCGGGATGGCATGAGCGTCACCATCCAGCGGGTGGAGGTCACGCAGGTGACCGAGCAGGTCGTGGACTCGCACCAGAGCCAGAAGGTGGAGAGTTCCAGCCTGTACGTGGGCACCGAGAAGGTCACCACCGCGGGCGTCGACGGCGTTGCCTCCCACACGTACCGCGTGACGATGATCGACGGCGTCGAGGTGGGCCGCGAGATGCTGGTCTCCACCGTGGCGCAGCAGCGGGTGGACGAGGTGATCGCCGTGGGGACGCGCGCGAAGCCCGCGCCCGTTGCGGCGGCGGCGAAGCCCGCGACCGCGTCCTCCAGTTCCTCATCGAGTTCCGCACCGAGTTCCGGACCGGTCCTCGCCGGCTCCAACCGCGAGATCGGTGCCGCGCTCGCGGCCGCGCGCGGCTGGACAGGGAGCCAGTGGCAGTGCCTCGACTCGCTCTTCCAGCGCGAGTCCGGGTGGAACCACGTGGCCTCGAACGCGTCATCGGGGGCGTACGGGATCCCGCAGTCTCTGCCCGGTTCCAAGATGGGCACCGTGGCCGCGGACTGGCGGACGAACCCCGCCACGCAGATCACCTGGGGCCTGAACTACATTGCCGGCCGGTACGGCACCCCATGTGGGGCTTGGTCGCACTCCCAGTCCTACCACTGGTACTGATCGGCGCGCCCGGCAGCCGTGGACGCCGGGAGATTGCTTTGAGTGGGCGTCCCGGAGGGGGCGCCCACTCGGGTTTTCGGCGGAAACTCGCCACTGAGAGACCGCTCACATTGCGGCAACTCGTCTGGCCTGGTTGATAACGATTCGGTTACGCTCGAGGAAGAGGGCAGGTCCGCGGTGCGGACAAGCCCACGAAGCCGGATCGAATCCACCGCGCTTGCGCGTGTCGTCTCGTGCCCGGGCCCCCTGATGAAGGACAACGTGACCAACTCCCGCGACTTCCACAAGTCCGACGAAAACCTCACCGACACCTCCGCCGATCTCACGGCCACCTTTGAAACTCCCGCGGGCACCGCCTCTGGTGCGGACACCGCCACCGCTGCAGACACCGCCTCTGCCGCGGACACCGCCACCCCGAGCCGCTCGCGCCGCAACCGCTTCGCCGTTGCCGCCGCTCTCGTCCCCGCGCTGGTCATGGGTGGTGCCGTGGCAGCCTCCGCGCACAAGACCGTCGAGCTCGACGTGGACGGCAACATCACAACCGTGTCCACCTGGGCCGGGTCCGTCGAGGGCCTGCTCGCGGACGAGGACATCACGCTCGGCGAGCATGACGAGCTCGCGCCCGGCGCCGGCGCGGCGCTCACCGAGGGCAGCGTTGTGGTGGTCCGCATCGCCGATCCGGTCGAGGTCATGATCGACGGCCAGGCCACCACCATCTGGACCAC
>JADGOQ010000139.1 GCA_017882885.1 Actinomycetales bacterium
AGTGCGGTTCCAGCAGTTCGCGGATGACGAGGGTCTCCCGTCCCTGCAGTCCATGTTCGTGCTCGCACTCCGCATGTACATGGCGAAGGTGAACGGTCGGACCGATGACGTCATGGTCGGGGTGAACGTGGGCCGCCGAGGTTCACGCGAGGAGAGGCTATCCGGGGGTTCCCGGGCGCAGCACCTGCGCTTTCGCACGATCCTCCCGGAGATGACCTTCCTCGAGGCCCTGCGCGTCCTGGCCGAGAGGCAGAGTACCTTCTACCGGCACGTCGACTTCCCCTGTTATCTCCTCGTCACGGACGACGACGGTTCCGGTGCCTTGCGCTGTTACTGGGAGCGGAACATCAGGCACGTACCGGTCGAAACGATCGAGAGGTGCCACGACTTCATGGTGCGCGCGATGCGCGCCGGGGTGGAGCGGCCGACGATCACCCTCGGCGAGATCATGGACCTGCCCTGAGGGTTGGGGGTTCGAGGCCGTTGGCCTCCACCGGGTTCGGCGCTGTTTGGCCGCGATTGGGCACTCGCGGTACCCTGAGGGGGTTCTGGGAGACGTCGCATAGCGGCCTAGTGCGCGGCCCTGCTAAGGCCGTGAAGGGGACTCCCCTTCCGTGGGTTCAAATCCCACCGTCTCCGCTCTTGTCAACCTGACAACCGCTCTTGCGAACGTGATGTTCGCTACTTCACCAGTCATTCACATATGCGACTGTGGGGCATCTCAACGGTGGTATACAAAGAGTAGTGGGCCTTGATTGTGCTCCGATCGCTAGCAGGGGGGCCGGCGGATCTGTTGATCCTGCCTGACCGCCTGTCTCCGGGATCGGTGCGTGGGTCCATGGGACAGCGTGAACGGGTCATGCTTCTGGAGGGATTCTTGCCGATGAACTGGGGATCTATGTCGCCGATCAACCTGAGGCGCGCCTCGGCCGCGCTGTGGGACGCGGCTGCGTTCTTCCTCGCCACGTTGGCCCTGGCCGGAGCCCGCTACGACTTCGACCTGGACCTCGTGCAGTGGGCGGCCGCCCTCCACTACCCGGTCATGGCGAGCGCCTTGATGATCCTTGTCGGGTACTCCGTGGGCCTCTACCGGGGGCATTTCCGGATCGGGAGTTTCCAGGAGGCCTTCCGGCTGGCCTTCACCGTGGCCGCGATCACCCTGTTCCTGGCCGTCATGTTCATCCTCTACGTCCCGGACTTCCCCCGTGGTCTGGCGCTGTCGGTGCCGCCGGGGGCGTTGTTGTTGATGGTGGCGGGCCGGTGGCTGGTGCGGGCGTACTACGACCGCGCCCCGGCGTCCACCGCCGCGGAGGACAAGCCGGTCCTGATCTACGGCGCCGGCGTGATCGGTGGGCAGATCGCCCGGGCCATCCGGGGGTCGGCGAAGAGCGAGATGCGCGTCGTCGGCTTCCTGGACGACGACCCGGCCAACCGGAACCTGCACGTGGAGGGCTCGCGCGTCGTCGGGCGGGGTGGGGACCTGGAGGCGGTGGCCGCGCGGCTCGGCGCCGCCAAGGTGATCCTGGCGATCACACGGGCGGACGAGGAGTTCATCCGGGCCCTGACGGTCCGCACGGACGCGGTGGGCCTGAAGCTGATGGTGATCCCGCCGGTGGAGGAAATCGTTCGCAGCGGTTACCGGGTGAAGCTGCATCAGCTGCACGAGGTGAATGTGGAGGACCTGCTCGGGCGGCGTCCCATCCACACGGACCTGGGGGCGATCGCGGATTACGTCTCGGGCAAGGTGGTGCTGATCACCGGGGCCGGGGGGTCCATCGGGTCGGAGCTGGCGCGGCAGGTGCACAAGTTCGGGCCGAAGGAGCTCGTGCTGTTGGACCGGGACGAGTCTGGGCTGCACGGGGTGCAGCTGTCGATCTACGGCACGGGCCTGTTGGACACCCCGGACATGGTGCTCGCGGACATCCGTGAGGCCGACGTGGTGGACCGAATCTTCGACCTGCACCGGCCGGAGGTGGTGTTCCACGCCGCGGCGCTGAAGCACCTGCCGATGCTGGAGCAGTACCCCGCCGAGGGGTGGAAGACGAACGTGCTCGGGACGCTTCACGTGCTCGAGGCCGCCCGACGGCACGGGGTGGAGCGCTTCGTGAACATCTCCACGGACAAGGCCGCGGACGCCACCTCGGTGCTGGGCAAGACGAAGCGGATGGCGGAGGAGCTGACCGCGTGGTTCGCCGAGCAGGGGGCCGGGACGTATCTGTCGGTGCGGTTCGGGAACGTGCTGGGTTCGCGGGGGTCGATGGTGCACACCTTTGCCTCGCAGATCGCGCGGGGTGGGCCGATCACGGTGACGCACCCGGACATCACCCGCTACTTCATGACCATCCCGGAGGCGTGTGAGCTGGTGATCCAGGCGGGGGCGATCGGGATCCCTGGGGACGTGCTGGTGCTGGACATGGGTACCCCGATCCGGATCCTGGATGTGGCGACGCGCCTGATCGCGCAGTCCGGGCGGGCGATCGAGATCGTGTACACCGGTCTACGGCCGGGGGAGAAGCTGCACGAAGTGCTGTTCTCCGCCTCCGAGGCCGGGGAGCCGACCGCACACCCGCTCATCTCGCACGTGCACGTGCCGGCGCTCGAGCCGGACGAGGTGCGGAAGGGTACGGTCTCGCTGACTGACATCGGGATTTTCGCGCTGGAGAACTGAGGGTTCGTACCCGAGGCTCCGGCACGCCGGATGCGGCCCTTGGCGCCTGACATGATTGCCTGATGGTCCTCTCGCGGCGCGCGCTCGCGTGGTTGCCCGCAGGGCTGTGGATGGCGATCATCTTCTCGCTCTCGGCGGAGCCGCAGGCGGAGTCCTCCGCGCAGAGCGGGCCAGTTGCCTCCGCTCTCCTCACGGTCCTGAACTGGGCGCTGCCGGGGTCGCTCGAGCCCGGCCTGGCCCCGGAGACCCTCGAGACCGCAGAGCACCTCCTGCGCAAGACCGCGCACTTCCTCGCTTATCTCGTCCTCGGTGCGCTGACCGCGCGGGCGTGGCGGGTGGCGCGCGGCGGGACGGCCGGCGTCGGGAACGACGGCGTGGGCGGCGTCGTGTGGAAACGCCGGGACCTGCCCGCGATCGCCGGGCCACTCGCCGTGTGCGTGGTGTACGCCGCGAGCGACGAACTCCACCAGCTGCTGGTGCCCGGCCGGAGCGGCGAGTTCGGCGACGTCCTGCTGGACAGCCTGGGGGCGCTCGCAGGCGTGCTGCTGTACCTGAGGTTCCGGCGGCATTGAGCCGGGCGGGCCCCGGCCGTCCGGCCGGCGCGGCGCCCGCTCAGCC
>JADGOQ010000013.1 GCA_017882885.1 Actinomycetales bacterium
GAATTGCAACGAAAAGTCCCCCCCGGCCTGTGGACACCGGAGCGCAAAGAGCCCCTCGGAACAGTGTGCTCGGGGGAGGGATGGGTGAGGGTTGGAACCGAAGGCGAGGGTTGGAACCGAAGGCGAGGCCCGTAACCCTCGCACTCGATCCCAACCCTCACCAACGCGGCCGGAGGCCCTCCGTCGTGATGGCGGCGGGCCGCTTGCGAAGCCATGGGGAACTACGGGCGAACCTGCCCGGCCCGCCGTCCCATCAGGAACAGCACGGCGACTGAGCCAAAGATCAGGTGGGTCGCCAGCTCGACCGGCTGGTTCGCGTCCTGGAAGACGGCGAAGGCGATCGGCGTGATCACCAGGAAATTCACCAGGTAGAGCGCGACGCCGAAGGCGAGCCCTGCGAGCGCCCGTCCCACGCCGGAGCCGATCCGGCTCGCGATGACGGCGAGCGTCACCGAACGCCATCGACAGGACCATGTGGATGCCCATGCCGAGCGCCGCGTTCGCGGAGCCGTCGGCGAGTGCGCCCTCGCCCTGGACGATGGTGGCGATCATCTTCAGCGGCATGTCGGCGGGCATCCCGGTGCTGGCGGCGTACCACATGTTCAGGGCGCCGAAGGCGGCGCCCGCAACCACGCCGCCGCCGGCGCCCCGCAGGGCGAGGCGGGCGAAGGGCACGGAGGTGGCAGTGGAGGTCGCGAGTGCGGTGGTGGTGGGTGCGGTGGTGGTGGGCGAGGTCATGGGAACTCCTTGGGGTCGGACTCGAAGCCGGATGTTCGATGTGCTGGGGGAACTCGTCTCGCGCTGTGCTTGCTTCCATCGATCCCGAGGAATCCGCCCCGGGCGGGTGGGCGGTAGGCTGTGCCGTGTCCGGGCCATGTAACGGCGGAAGGGTTTCGCACTGTGACCGACGTAGCCAGGGACGGATCGCCCACCGCGTTCGACAACTACGTGGTGCCAGAGATCCCGGTGCTCTATCGGGTCGCGCTCTCGCTCACCGGTCAGCCCGCGGACGCGGAGGACCTCGTGCAGGACACCCTCATCCGTGCCTACCGTGCGATCGACCGGTTCGACGGCGCCCATCCGCGCGCCTGGTTGCTCACCATCCTGCGGCACACGCACCTGAACCGGATCCGCGGCAGGAGCGCCGTCCTCCTGTACGACGGCCACGGCGAGGACTCCCTCGAGGCGACCCTCGACCGCCTGGCGACGCCGTCGCCGTCGGCGGAGGAGGTCGTGGTGGACGCGACCTTCGAGGCGGAGGTCGCCGAGGCGCTGGGCGCGCTGCCGGAGAAGCACCGGCGGGTCGTGGAGCTCGTGGACATCCAGGGACTCTCCTACCAGGCCGCGGCGGACCTGCTCGGCGTGCCACGTGGGACGGTGATGAGCCGGCTGCACCGCGCGCGGGCCCGGATCCGGGAGCACCTTGCGGCGTCGGGCGTTGCTCCGAAGTGGAAGGGGATGTGATGTTCGGACTCTCTCGTTCCGAGTGCCACCACGTGGCGAAGGTGCTGCAGGCGTACCTGGACGGCGAGGTCGACGACATGACCGCGGACATGGTCTCGAACCACCTCGAGACATGCCGCAAGTGCGGCCTCGAGGCGAACACCTACCGCGCGATCAAGGCGGCCACGCTGGCCGCCGACAGCGAGCCCGAGCCGGTTGATCCGGACGCCGTCGAGCGGCTGCGTCGGTTTGCGGATGGACTCAGCTCCCGGGAGGACTGAGCCGGGCGGCAATCGGCCGCGCATGGAATCATCGCCCCCACCACCCGGGTTCCCCGGGTCGGGACAGTCATCGGGACGAGAGGAACGATCCATGGAGACCTACGACGTCGCCGTCATCGGCATGGGACCCGGCGGGGAACACGTGGCGGAGACGCTGGCCGAGCGCGGGCTGCGGGTGCTCGGCATCGACCGCCTGCTCGTCGGTGGGGAGTGCCCCTATTGGGGGTGCATCCCGTCCAAGATGATGGTTCGGGCGGCGGACCTGCTGGCCGAGGCCAGGCGGGTGCCGGACTTCGCCGGGACCACCGGCGAGGTCCGGCCGGACTGGTCGATCGTGGCCCGCCGCATCCGCGCGGAGGCGACGGACAACTGGGACGACCGGGTCGCCGTCGAGCGCTTCACCGGCAAGGGCGGGACGTTCCTGCGGGGGACGGGCCGGCTGACCGGCCCCGGCCGCGTCGAGGTGGACGGCGTGCCCTACGCCCTGACCCGCGGCGTGGTCGTGGCCACGGGTACGACGGCGTCGATCCCGCCGATCGAGGGCCTCGACACGGTGCCGTACTGGACGAACCGGGACGTCGTCGAGGCGGAGGAGTTGCCGGCGTCGCTCATCGTGCTGGGGGGTGGCGCCATCGGGAGCGAGCTGTCGCAGGTCCTGGCCCGCTTCGGGGTGCGCGTCACGATCGTGGAGGCGGCGGACCGGCTGCTCGCGCTGGAGGAGCCCGAGGCGGGCGAGGCACTGCGGGAGGTCCTCGAGTCGGAGGGGATCACGGTCCACCTCGGGGTGCGCGCGAGCCGGGTGGAGCGCGACGGCGACGGCGTTGCTGTCGTCATCGGCCCGGGTCGCGTGGTGCGTGCGGAGCGCCTGCTGGTGGCGACCGGTCGGCGGGCGGACCCGGCGGCGGCGGGGCTGGGGAGCGTCGGCGTGGCGGCCGACGCGCGGGTCGCGCCGATCGACGACCGCTGCCGCGTGGCCGAGGGTGTCTGGGCGCTTGGTGACGTCACCGGGAAGGGTGCCTTCACCCACGTCTCGATGTACCAGGCGGGCATCGTCATCCGGGACGTCCTCAGCGAGGACGGCCCGCCGGCCTCCTACCACGCCCTCCCGCGGGTGACCTTCACCGACCCGGAGGTGGGCGCGGTGGGCATGACCGAGCGGCAGGCCCGCGACGCGTACCCCCACGTGCGTGTCGGCAGCGTCGCGGTTCCCGGCACCACGCGCGGCTGGATCCACGGTGGCGGGGGCTTCATCAAGGTGGTGGAGGACGCGGACAGGGGGGTGCTGGTGGGCGGGACGGCCATGGGCCCGGCGGGGGGCGAGGTCCTCGGGGCGCTCGCCGTGGCGGTGCACGGGCGGGTGCCCGTGGACACGCTGCGCTCGATGATCTACGCGTATCCCACGTTCCACCGGGGCATCGAGGCCGCCCTGCAGTCGCTCCGCTGACCGGCGGAGCCCAGCGGAAGGAGCGCCGGTGTTCACGTGGACACGGTCCGAGTGCCAGCGGGTCGCGCGCGTCCTGCAGGCCTGGCTCGACGGCGAGGCGGAGGCGGCGGCGTCGGCGAGGGTGGTCGAGCACCTGGAGGCGTGCCGCGCGTGCGGCCTCGACGCCGCGACCTACCTCGCGATCAGGTCCGCGCTGGCCGCGAGTGGGCCGAAAGTCGACGGCGACGCCGTCGACCGGCTGCGCCGCTTCGCGGACGAGCTCGCGGGGCCGCAGGGTGCGACGGAATCATTGCCGATGTGACCCGGGTTACCCAAGGGCGACAGGAGATTCGCCGGCCAACCCGACCGGCACCTGACGGCACATCGATCATCGATTGGAGCCCACCATGGTACGAAACCGCTGGACCCGAATGGCACCGCTGGCGTTCGCCCTCCCCTTCCTCATCCCCACGGGCGCGTCCGCGGCACCGCCGTCCCCCGACAACGGCGGGTACGAGACCTTCATCTGTCCCGCGGTCAGTCTCCACAACGCGCAGGGGACCTGGGTCATCGGGGCGCACGGCGCGTACTACGTCAACGTGGTCACCCGTGGGACGCCCGGGCATCCTCCCGGAGCACTGCTTCTAGCACGCACCGGCGTCGAGGAACGGTCCGCGTAGGATGTCCGCCATGCCGACGGCGCGCGACCCCATCCGCCCGGCCACCCGTGCGGAGTGGCGGGAGTGGCTCGCGGCCAACCACGACCGCGCCCCGGGAGTCGTGGTCGAGTACCAGAAGAGGAACTCGCCGGTCACCGGCCCCACCTACGAGGACATCGTGGAGGAGGCACTCTGCTTCGGCTGGATCGACGGCACGCTCCGGCCCGTCGACGACGACGTCACCAGCATCTGGTTCTCCCCTCGCAAGCCGGGCAGTGTGTGGGCGGCGTCCAACAAGGCGCGCGTCGAGCGACTCAGCGCGGTCGGGCTCATGGCCCCGGCGGGGCTGGCGACGGTGGAGCGGGCCAGGGCGGACGGCTCGTGGAACGCGCTCGACGACGTCGACGGGCTGGTCCTCCCCGAGGACCTGGCCGCGGCGTTCGAGCGGCACCCCGGCGCCCGCGAGCGCTACGACGCACTGTCACCGAGTGCTCGCCGCCAGGTCCTGTACTGGGTGTACTCCGCGAAGCGAGGGGACACGCGGGCGCGCCGCGTGGACCTCGCGGCGGCCCACACCCAGGCGGGACTCCGACCGGACCAGTGGCCGCGGGGGTAGTCCGTCAGCCCGCCACCTTGGCCGTCCGCTCCGCGATGGCTGCCGCGAGCGCCGCACCCGGCACCGCCAGCACCGCGAGGACCGCGAGCCCGCTCGCCGGCGGCCACTCGACGTAGGGGTGCCCGAAGGCCCAGAACACCGAGAGGCGGTTCGTCCACTCTGGCCAGCCGAACATCGGCGCGAGGAACGTGACCAGGTAGGAGGCTCCGACGACGACGGCCAGCGCCGTGACCGCCGCGCCCCGCCGCAGCCCCGCCACGGCGATCGCGGCAACACCTCCGAGCGCGGCGCCCAGGAGCCCCGACACGCCCGCGACCCGCCCCAGCCCAGCGGCATCGAGGGTGCCGCCCACGGCTCCGGCCACCAGGACGAGCGCCCCCAGTGCCACAGCCGTCACGACGAGGACCCCCACCACCAGCGCCACCAGCCGTTCCACCACGAGCCGGGTCCACGAGACCGGCCCGGCGAGCAGGGTCTCCACGCGCCCCTGGGCGAGGTCTGCCACCCAGCCCGACGTCTGCGTGATCACGAACGCCGCCACCACCGGGGTGACGATCTCCGCGGCGAAGCCCCAGTACGCCACGTCCACGCTGATGCCCGCACCGCCCCCGGTAATGGCCCCAAGCCAGTCGAACGCGGACCACGCCTCCATCACCGTCGGCTGCAGTGACGCCATCAGCGCCGTCAGCACGGCCGCGCCCGCGGCCCACGCGGCGAGCCCGAACCGCCCGCGGCGCAGCGTGGCCGTCCAGACGGACCGGAGCAGCGCCGTCGGGACCCGGACGACGGCGGGCCCCGCCCCCGCGGCCGGGCGCCGGGACCAGAGGGGGGCGGCGTAGTCGCGGCGGGTGAAGGCCAACGTTGCGAGCACCACCAGCGTGGCCGCCAGCGCGACGAGGGCGGCCGTTGCGGGCAGGTCGAGCTGGTGACCCGGCACGAGGGCGCGGGAGTGGTTGGCCCAGTGGAACGGCGAGACGAAGCGCAGGGCGCTCAGGACGCCGAGCCCCTCGCCCGTGTTCGTGACCACGTACAGCGCGGTGAGGCCGACGGCGCTCGCCCCGCCCGCCGCCCGCGCGCTCGTGGTGAGCTGGGAGACGAGGAGGCCGAGCCCGAATCCTGCCACCGCCACCAGCCCGGAGATCCCCATCGTGATCATCGACCCGGCGAGGTCCGGCTCGCCGGCGCCGGCCATTCCCGCGGCGGTCGCGAGCCCGAGGCCGAGGGAGACGGGCACCATCGCCAGCACGAACCCGAGTGTCCGGGTCCTGATCACGGCGCCGCGGGACGTCCCGGTGGCGAGGACCTCGTCCAGGGAGCGGCGGTCCTCCGCGCCGCGGACGGCGCCGGAGCCCTGGATCGCGCCGTACACGGCGAGGATGAGGTTGAGGACCATGACGTTGTGCCAGGTGAGGTAGCCGCCGAGCGTGTCGATGCGCTCGGCCGGCCACCGCAGGGGCCGCATCGCCTCGGCACTCGGGAGGATGCTCGCGGCGAGCGCCTCGGGCCCGCCGGGGAAGTCGCGGAACTCCGTGGCCAGGGCGAGCGCCATCCCGTACATCGCGAGACCGCCCGCCACCACCCACACGACGGCGCCGGTGCGGTGGGTGCGGAGGGTGTCCGTGAGGAGGGGGAGGCGGCTACCGCGCCGCAGGCCCCCGGCCACCGGGTGCGTACTCAGCGAGGAACACCTCCTCCAGCGACAACTCGCGGCTGTCGAGCTCGACGACGTCGCCCGCGGAGAGCCACGCCACCAGCGGGCCCACGGAACCCCGGACGGTGCAGGTGATGCGCTCGCCGGCCACCTCGCCGTCGGACACGCCGGGGACGAGGGCCAGGTCCGCGGCGCTTCCCGGCCGGCGGAGGACCGCCTCGATGCGGTGCGCGCGCACCGTGCGCAGCTCCGCCAGCGAGCCGACGCGCAGCAGGCGCCCGTCGCGGATGAGGCCGATCCGGTCGCAGACGAGTTCCACCTCGGCGAGGACGTGGGAGGACAGCATCACGGTGGCGCCGCCGTCGACGGCCTCCTCGACGAGCGCGCGGAACTCCCGCTGCATGAGCGGGTCCAGCCCGAGCGTGGGCTCGTCCAGGATGAGCACCTCGGGGGAGTGCATGAATGCCTGGACCAGGTGCACCTTCTGCTTGTTGCCGTGCGAGAGCCGTTCGTAGCGGCGGCCGAGGTCCAGGTCCAGGCGCGTGGCCAGGGCTGCGATCCGCGCGTGGTCGACGCCGCCCCGCAGGCCCGCGAGCAGGCCGATCACATAGCCGGCGCTCACGCCGGGGAACTGGGGCAGCTCTCCGGGCAGGTAGCCGACGCGGCGCTTGATCGCGAGGCTGTCCCGGCGGGAGTCGAGGCCGAGGATCGTGGAGGTGCCGCGGTCGGGGCGGATCAGGTCCATGAGGAGGCGGATCGTGGTGGTCTTCCCGGCGCCATTCGGCCCGACGAACCCGAACACCTCGCCGCGTGCGATCCCCAGGTCCAGGTCGAAGACCCCGTGACCCTGGCCGTAGTCCTTGGTCAGGCCCGCGCAGACGACGGCGGGGGTCTCAGCCATGGGGGACCTCCTGACGCGATTGGCTCCGGTTCCCATCTTCCCCGGCGGGCCCGCTGGAGGGGCTCAGATCACCGGCGAGGGATCGGCCGCGGAGTTCGCGGCCCTCCTCGGCCGGCCCGTCCCCGTGCCCGCGCCCCCGCGGCCCTTCACCCGCACGTCGACGGCGGCCGACCTCGCCACCAGCGTGGTGGGCCGGCGCCTGGTGGCGCTCATGCGCCTGGGGATGAAGCGGATGTTCAAGGCGGAGGACAACAAGGGCACGGACGACCTGGTCGCCGCCGTGCTGGAGAGCATGCCGCTGCGATCCTTCGTGCTGATGGCGCCCGGGGTGGGCTTCGGCGCCGTCGACCGGCTCGTCGCGGTCCTCAACGGCGACCTGCGCGGGGTCATCCGGCCGCGCGGCTGACACCCCGCGGGACCAGGTGGATCGCGGGTGCCTTGATCACTGCGGTCACACGCGACCCGGGCTCCAGCGCGAGGTCCTCGCGGGCGGGGCGGGTGATGTAGGCGGCGAGGGGGAAGCCGGCGTCGAGGTCCACGCGCAGCAGGGGACCGGCCGGGGTGATCCCCGCAACCACCGCGGGCAGGCGGTTGCGGGCGCTGCCGCGGGCATCGCCGTCGGACGCGGGGCCCAGCGCCACCTCCTCGGCGCGGATGCAGGCCAGTACGGCGGTCCCCGCGGAGAGGTCCGCCGCGGAAACCGCCAGCAACAGGGCCGCGCCGCAACGAATCCGGACCAGCCCGTCGTGCGTCCCCTCCACCACGGCGGGCACCACCGTCTCGGTCTCGACGATCGCGGCCACCTGCTCCGAGTTCGGCCGCGAGAACACCTCGGGCACGGGCCCCACCTGGCACAGCCGACCCGCGTCGAGGACAGCCATCCGGTCCCCGAGGGCGAGGGCCTCGGCGCGGTCGTGCGTGACCACCAGGGCCGGGATCCCGCTCGCCACCAGCAGCGCGCGCAGCTCGCCGCGCAGCCGTGTGCGGGTGGGGGCGTCCAGCGCGGCGAGCGGTTCGTCGAGCAGCAGCAACCGCGGGCGGGGCGCCAGCGCCCGCGCCAGCGCCACGCGCTGCGCCTCGCCCCCGGACAGCTCGGCCGTGCGACGCCCCGCGAGGTGCTCGGCCCCGGCGGCGCGCAATGCCTCGCGTATCCGCGCGGGCCGGTCCGCCCGCGCCACCCGGTGCAGGCCGAAGCCCACGTTCGCATCCACATCCAGGTGCGGGAACAGCGCGTGGTCCTGGAACAGGAAACCCAGACCCCGGTGCTGCGGCGGCACGTGGACGACGTCGTCGTCCCAGACCCGCCCCGCGAACACGATCCGGCTCCCGCGCTCCGGCCGGTCCAGCCCGGAAATGCACCGCAGCAGGGTGGTCTTGCCCGCCCCCGAGGGCCCGAACACCACCGTGACCGGCGCGGCGTCGAGGTCCAGGGTGAGGTCGACGTCGAGCACGTGCCGCCGCACCCGCGCGGTCAGCGCACCGCCCATCCCGGCCCTCCCCTCCGCTGCAGCGCGTAGGTCACCGTGAGTACCACGAGGGAGAAGACGAGCAGCGCGAGGCTGGTCCGCCCGGCCGAGGCGTAGTCGAAGGCCTGGACGTCGTCGTAGATGGAGATGGACAGCGTCCGTGTCCGGCCGGGGATGTTGCCACCCACCATCAGCACCACCCCGAACTCGCCCACGGTGTGCGCGAACGTCAGCACCGCGGCCGTCAGCAGGCCGGGCCGCGAGAGGGGGAGCACCACCCGCGCCAGCGTGGCCAGCCGGGAACGCCCCAGCACGGTGGACGCCTCGCGCAGCCGGGGGTCCACCGCCGCGAACGCCCCCAGCAGGGGCTGCACGGCGAACGGCAGGCTGTACAGCACGGACGCCACCAGCAGCCCGGTGAACGAGAACGGCAGCGTGGACCCGGTCAGCTCCAACCACCACCTGCCCACCGGGGAGCGCGTCCCCAGCGCCACCAGCACGTAGAACCCGAGGACCGTGGGCGGGAGCACGAGCGGAAGCGCCACGATCGCCTCGAGGACCACGGTCCAGCGCCGTCGCCCGAGTTCGAGCCACGCCGCCAGCGGCACGGCCACCACCAGCAGGATCGCGGTGGTGGCCAGCGCGAGGCGGGCGGTGAGGGCGATCGCGGTCCAGTCCATCGGCTACTCCCCGGGCAGGAAGAAGCCGTTGGACCTGAGGATGGCGCGGCCGTGCTCGCCGGTGAGGAAGTCGCGAACCGCGCGGGCCGCGGCCGGGTCCTGGGCCGAGCCCAGCACCACCCCGCCCTGGTCGAGCCGTGGGAAGTCCTCCAGCGGCACCTCCGCCCAGCGTCCCGCGTCCCGCAGTTCGGGCGAGACCGCCAGCGACAGCGCGATCACGCCCACCTGCGCGTTCCCCGACTGCACGAACTCCGCCGCCTGCGCCACGTTCTCCCCGAGCACCAGCCGGGGGCTGACCTGGTCGTAGATGCCCGCCGCCGTCATCGCGGCCACCGCCGCCTTGCCGTACGGCGCGTGCTCGGGGTTGGCGATCGCCACCGTGCGCGCGGCCGGGTCCAGCAGCGCGGCCAGGCCCGCGGTGGGGTCCACCGGCGAGTCGTTCGGCGCCCACACCACCAGCCGCCCGACGGCGTACGCGAACAGGTCCTCCTCCCGCGCCAGCCCCGCCGCGACGAGTTCGCGCGGGTAGCTCAGGTCCGCGGAGAGGAACAGGTCGAAGGGGGCGCCGTTCATCAGCTGCTGGTGGAACGTTCCCGACGAGCCGTAGGTGGTGGCCAGGACGATGTCCGGCCGGCTCTCGGCGAGCGCCGCCCCGATGTCCTCCAGTGCGAACCGCAGGTCCGACGCCGCCGCCACCCGCACCGTCGTCGTCACGGTGGCCGGGCCGGACGTGCTGGCCGGGCCGGACGTGGTGGCCGGGCCCGACGCGGCGCCGGCGCACGCGGCCAGCAGCGCGAGCAGGAGCGTGGTGAGCATCACGGCGGTGCGCGCCGGCCGCCCCGACCCGCGCGCCATCACCGTTCCCCCTTCTCGACGACCACCATCGTCGCCTTCACGACGGCGGTCGCCGGCTCGCCCGGCCGCAGCCCCAGCTCCTCGACGGCCTCCCGGCTCATGAGGGAGACGAGGCGGAAGCGACCGGCGGCGATGTCGACCTGGGCCATGACGCCGTCCACCTGCACGCGAGTGACGATCCCGGGCAGGCGGTTGCGCGCGGACGCCCGGCCCTCCTCGAGGTGCACCCGCTCCTGGGCGAACCGGGCGAGCTCCTCGCCGGCGATCACCTGGCGCCCGCGGTCCTCGCTCACGCCGAGCCTGCCGCTGGACACCCAGCGCCGCACGGTGTCGTCGCTGACGCCGAGCAGGAGCGCCGCCTCGCTGATCCGGTACATCGCCATGGATCTCAGTATGAAGCCGCACGTGCGGGTCCGCAGGTGAATTCGTGCCGCGTCCGCGGGGTCCTGGGCCGCCCGGCGACGCCCGTGCGATAGTGGCTGCATGGTCCGCAGCTTCGAAGTTCGCCGGCGCCTGGTGGCGGTCGCCGTGCTGGTGCCGCTGGTCGCGCTCGCCGGCGTCGGCTGCGCCGCCCAGCCCGACCCCCGCGAGGAGGCCGAGCGTCTCGCCGCCGACCTCGCGGACGGCACCTTCGACGTCGCGGCGGTGTCCACCGCCGACGCCGGCGCCTCCCTCGCCGCCCTGCTCGGGAACCTTGCCGAGACGCCGCGGACGGTGGAGGTCGGGGAGGTCACCGAGGCGGAGGACGCCGGCGAGGGCGAGGCCCGCACGGCCGCCCTCACCTGGACCTGGGACCTCGGCGACGGTGTTGAGCCATGGACCGTCGCGACCGCCGCCACCCTCGAGCTTGTGGAGGGCGAGTGGGTGACCCGGTGGTCGCCGACCCTGGTGCACCCCGACGCCGCGGAGGGCTCGACGCTCGCCGTCGCGAGAGTGCCCGCCACGCGAGGGGACGTCATGGCCGCTGACGGCACCGCCGTCGTCACCAACCGGCCGGTGTTCCGCATCGGCATCGACAAGGCCCACATCGCCACCCCGGAGGAGGCGGCGGCCGATGCGCTCGAACTCGCCACGCGCCTCGGCTTCGAGGACTCGGCCGCCTTCGCGGAGCGGGTGGCGAGCGCGGGACCGGCGGCGTACGTCGTCGCGATCACGGTCCGCGAGACCGAGGCCGAGCAGTGGGACGTGGAGGGGCTGCGCGACCTCCCCGGGGTGCTCGTCCAGGCAGGGGAGGCGCCGCTCGCGCCCACGCCCACCTACGCGCGGCCGCTGCTCGGGACGGTCGGCGAGGCGACGGCGGAGATCGTCGCCGAGTCCGACGGCGCGATCGTGGCGGGGGACCAGGTGGGGAGGTCGGGGCTGCAGCAGCAGTACGACGACCGGCTGCGGGGTACCCCGGGGGTGCGGGTGGTGCTGACCTCGACGGCGGGCGAGGGCGACGCGGAGCTGTTCGCGAGTCCGCCCGTCGATGGCGAGGACCTCGTCATCACCCTGGACGAGCCGCTGCAGTTGCTCGCGGAGGGGCTGCTCGCGGGGGTGGAGTCGGCGAGCGCCATCGTCGCGGTGCGGCCGTCCACGGGCCACGTGCTCGCGGCGGCGAGCGGTCCGGGCGGCGGCGGGCTGAACACCGCGACGGTCGGGCTGTTCCCGCCCGGGTCCACGTTCAAGGTCGCCACGGCGCTCGCGCTGCTGCGGGCGGGCCAGAGCCCGGACGCCCTCGTGCCGTGCACCCCCACCGTGACGGTGGACGGCCGCGAGTTCGAGAACTACCCGGGGTTCCCCGCGGGCTCGCTGGGACAGATCCCGCTGCGGGAGGCCATCGCGCAGTCCTGCAACACCGCGCTGATCGCGCAGTACGAGGCGGTCACGGCCGCGGACGTCGCGAGCGCGGCGGCGGCCCTCGGGATCGGGGCGGTGGGGACCTGGCCGTTCCCGTACGCGTCCGGGTCCGTGCCGGCGGATTCCACCGGCACATCCCACGCCGCGAGCCTGATCGGCCAGGGGGACGTGCTCGCCTCCCCGCTGGCGATGGCGGTGGCGGCGGCGTCGGTGGCAGCGGGGTCGACGGTCACGCCCGTGCTGGTGGTGGGTGAGGAGGCCGACGTCGTCGCCCCTGCGGCCCCCCTCACCGTGGAGGAGGCGGCCGGCCTGCGGGCGCTGATGCGCGGCGTCGTCGAGACCGGGACGTCCACCTTCCTGCAGGACGTGCCCGGCGAGCCGGTGGGCGCGAAGAGCGGGACGGCGCAGTTCGGCACCACCGACCCGCCGTCGACGCACGCCTGGATGATCGCGTTCCAGGGCGACCTCGCCGTCGCCGTGTTCGTGGAGGTGGGCGACTACGGGACCGCGACCGCCGGCCCGATCCTCGAGGCGTTCCTGCGGGGCGCCGCGGGCTGAACGCTCAGCTCACAGGATCGGGCGGGTGTGCCCCCGCCGCCAGGCCGGCGTGTGACTCTGCCCGACAGCCGTCCTGTACTCCGTGCCCCTGACGATCCGCTGGTTCCGGACCGTCCAGAACGTGGCGACCCGGAATGACTCGCCGCTGTCCAGGAACTCCTCCACGTCGCTCGCCACGTTTTCGCCGCTGCCGACGACTGAGCGCACCTTGGCCGTCCAGCCGTCGGGGGCGCCGCGGTTGGCGGCGATCAGGTCCTCCACCCCCGCGAGGCGCTCGTTCGAGGCGGGCCATTCGATCACGACGTCGGGCGCCACGATGGCGCGGAGCGCCTCCCACTCGCGGGCGGCCACGAGGTCCCAGTAGGCCCTGACCAGGTCCAGGCTGAACTGCCGGCTGGACTCCCGCCAGATCGTGATGACGGGCTGGGCGTCCAGCAGGCGAGCGAGCCGGGCGCGGTGCTGGGCCACGGCCGACTCCGTCCGGGTGCGGATGTCCTCGATTTCGAAGTCGCGCTCGGTCGCGTATTTGAAGGCCACGCGGAACGTCCTGCCATCGGCGGCGTTCCACTGGATGTGCATGAGCGCGCTGTGCGGGGCGTCGAAGAAGGCGGGTGGCGCGGCGAAGAACTCCTCGAGGGAGGCCTGGCCGCCCTCCGGGACCCGACCCTCGATGATCATGATGACGGCTGGGTGGCTGACTCCCGTGCGGACCGATGCGCCATTGTCCATCTCGCACCCCGATCTGGTGGTTGAGTGCTCTTGTGTCTCCATTGTCCTCCGGTTCAACCCCAGTTGACCGGGACCCGATGAGGAGATCGGTTGTGGGTCGGGTTGCCGGCGGCCTTGTCGAGGTCGTGGTCGGCGCCGTCGCGCTCTCGGCCGGCGCCGGCATTGCCGTCCCGCATCTCACCAGGGCGGGACTGTCCGCGACGGGCGCGTGGGCAACGCTCGCCGTGCTCGCCGGTCTCGCCCTCCTTGCGTCGGGCACCCGCCGGCTGAGCGAACCACTGCGCTGGTGGGGCAGGCTCCCGACGGCGGTGGCAGTCGTCGCCGGGGCCGCGGTGCTCCTCCTCACCCTTGGCCCGGCCGTCGCCGCGACCACCGTGCCACGAACCCTCCTCGCCCCCACCACGCCCGCCGACCGTGGCCTCACGTTCGAGGAGGTCACCTTCGCCACCGACGACGGCGTCGCGCTCTCGGGCTGGTACCTCCCGTCCACGAACGGTGCGGCGGTCGCTCTGCTCCACGGCGCCGGGTCGACACGCACCAGCGTGCTCGATGAGGCCGTCGTCCTGGCCCGCCACGGCTACGGCGTCCTCCTCTTCGACGCGCGCGGCCATGGCCGCAGCGAGGGGCGGGCGATGGCCTACGGCTGGAACGGCGACGCCGACACCATGGCGGCCGTCACCTTCCTCACCGGGCGCCCGGACGTGCAGGCGGACCGGATCGGCGTCGTCGGGCTGTCCATGGGAGGCGAGCAGGCGATCGGTGCGCTCGCGGCGGACCCGCGCATCCGGGCCGCGGTCGCCGAGGGCGCGACGGGGCGGACGGCTGCGGACAACGCCTGGTTCTCCGAGGTGTACGAGAGGCGGGGCAGTGCCCAGGAGATGATCGACCGGCTCCGATTCACGTTCGTCGACCTCCTCACCGAGGCGCCGCGCCCGCCCTCGTTGCGGGAATCCGCGGCGGCCGCCGCCCCGCGGCCGATCCTGCTCATCGCGGCGGGCGAGGTCCCGGACGAGCAGCACGCGGCCGCATACATCCGGTCCGGCTCCCCGGCGTCCGTCGAGGTGTGGGTCGTTGCCGGCGCGCGGCACACAGGCGGTCTGGCGACGGCACCCAGCGAGTGGCGGACGCGGGTGACGGCGTTCCTCGACGGGGCGCTGCCGCCACCGGCCTGAGCACCCCGTCGAGCCGCCGTAGTCAGCGGGTGGCCAGGGCGTAGCGGGCGACGTCGCGGATGTAGTCGTCCGCCGCCTTCCGGCTCTGCTCGAGCTGTTGGTTGGCGCGCTCCGCGGCGCCGTCGTCCCGGAGCGCGGCGAACTGCCGCCAGAACTGGCGCCACTTGGGGGACGATAGCCTTCATGAGCCCGATCCCCGCCACGTCCCCCACCCCGCCGTGTGCGGAGCTTCACCTCCACCTGGAGGGCACCCTCGAGGTTCCCATGGTGCTGGAGCTGGCGGACCGCAACGGGATCCGGCTCCCGACGCCGGACGAGGACGCGCTCCGCCGGCGGTACGCCTTCACTGACCTCGCCTCCTTCCTCGCGCTCTACTACGAGAACACCGCGGTCCTCCGGACGGCGGCGGACTTCGCGGCGCTCACCGGTGCGTACCTGCGGCGCGCGTCGGAGGCGGGGGTGCTGCACGCCGAGGTCATGTTCGACCCGCAGGCCCACGTTGCCCGCGGTGTCCCGCTCGGCGCGGTGGTGGAAGGGGTGGCTGCCGCCCTCGAGGAGGGCGGCCGCGAGTTCGGGATCAGCACAGGGCTGTTCGCGGCTTTCCTGCGCGACCGCCCGGCGACCGAGGCCCACGCGGTCCTCGACGAGCTACTCGCCCTGGACGCCCCCATCACCGGCGTGGGGCTGGACTCGGCGGAGTTGGGATACCCGCCGTCGCTCTTCGCGGATGTGTTCGCCCGCGCCCGGGCGCTGGGTCTCCACCGCATCGCGCACGCCGGCGAGGAGGGGCCTGCCGGGTACATCGTGGGCGCGCTCGACCTCCTCCACGCCGAGCGGATCGACCACGGGATCCGGTGCCTCGAGGACCCCGCGCTGGTGGCACGGCTCGCCGCCGAGCGGATCCCGCTCACCGTGTGCCCGCTGTCGAACGTGCGGCTCCACGCGGTTCCCGAGCTCGCGGCGCACCCGCTCCCGGGCATGCTGGCCCAGGGCCTGAACGTCTCCGTCAACTCGGACGACCCCGCGTACTTCGGCGGCTACGTGGACGACAACTTCCGTGCCGTGGCCGCGCAGTTCTCGCTCGGGGCCGCCGAGCTGGCGCGGCTCGCCCTGAACTCCGTGGAGAGTTCCTTCGTCCCCGCGGAGCGTTCCCGGGAACTGGCCGGCGCCGTCGAGGCATGGCGGGCCGCGCAGGGCCAGTAGGCTCACGACGTGACCGCGCTCACCGCCCTGGTGCCGATCACCGTGCTGTGGCTGGCGCTGGTCGCGGTGCACGAGTGGCGCCACAGGTCATTGCAGGCTACCGCTGGGCGGGGACGCTGAGCATCGCCTCGGTGCTGTAGCCCTCGCCCACCGACAGGTCGTACTGCACGAGCCCCACGCCGATCGGCGAAAGATAGCCGTTCTGCGGCGGGTGGTTCTGCATGGTCACCACGTTCACGAACATGGGCCGCTCGGACGCGCGCAGCTCGTCCACCAGCTCGGTGTACGTGGCGGCGTCGGAGACGTACCGATCGCCCTCGAGTCGGTCGGTGTGGGTCATGTCCTGGATGAACTCGCTGCGCTCGAACCCCAGCACCGGGTAGACCACCTCCCGCCGGTAGAACGAGGCCAGGTAGGGGTGGAGCGTGAGGGTGGCCCGGTCGGGCTCGCCGAACGTGCGCACGAAGGACGGGAACGACTCCTGCTGCGACACCAGCATCTGGAAGGGGCTGTGCAGCTGCGACTGGAAGTTGCTCACCGACATCCCCGTCAGCACCTCGAACTCCACGTTGGCGGTGCCCCCGCCGTAGCCCGAGCTGAGCATCGTGCCCGATGTCCCGCCGTCCATCAGGCTGCGAGTGAACGGCAGTGGGTCCTCCGCCACGGTCACCCCCGCCGAGCTCGCCGCCGCCATCCGGAGCGGGTCCGAGAAGCTCTCGCCGAGGACCAGCACGATGTTCGTGTCCGCCAGCGCGGCGGCGTCGCGCGTTGCGTTCGTGACGACGGCGGCCTCCCGCCATCGGGCGACAACCGCCTCCATCGTGGCGGCGTCGTAGTCGGCGGGCCGGTCCATCGCCGTAGCCGGCAGGTTGTAGAGCAGGCCCGCCAGGAAGCCGTTCTTCGCGTAGTTGTCCAGCTGGCTCCACGGCGCCCAGTACACGCCGGCCGCCTCGTACGCCTCACGCGTGACGTTGCCCGGCTGGTTGAACGTGACCGCGGAGAGCAGGACGGCGGCGGACACCACCCCGGTGGCCCCGCGCGCGAGGATGACCCGACGCCCCAGCCTGGTGGGCACCCACATCCCCGGGCGCATGCGGCGCCCCACCAGCCGCGCCACCCCCCAGGCGACGGCGGGGATCGCGACGAGCGCAGCCGCCACGCCGAGCGCGCGCCCAGTCCCCACGCTCTCGACCAGGAAGCGGAATTGGCCCAGGTAGGTGACGTCGGAGGGATAGAGCGGCTCGCTCCGCAAGCGCATCTTCTGGTAGTCCGCGAAGCCGACCATGGTGGCCAACGTGAGGGTGACGCCGGCCGAGATCCACAGCCTCCCGGTGAGGGCGAGGAGGAACACGAGCAGGGCCCACACGACAAGCGCGCCGAGCAGGACCACGTCCGCCTGCAACGCGGCGAACCGCTCGAGCGGCTCCTTCCAGGGGTCGTTGACGGTGTGCACCAGCTCGAGGCCCACCGCGATCGCGAGTGCGAGCACCAGGCTCGCGGCCAGGTACAGCGCGATTCGCCCCCCAAGCCGGGGCGACGACGGCGCGCGGCGCGGCGGTCCCCCGGCGTCAGGTCCCGTATCCCGACCCCTCGGGGACGCGTGGCGCGGCGACGGGTTCATGGCAGTCGATTCTATTCCCGCCTGTCCGGGGCCGTGAACGTGCGCTGGGCGGGCTCCAAACCCTTACCCTCGGCGCAAACCCTCTCCAGCCGCCGGTCCCAGGATGTGGACAGGTTGGTGCGGAGCGTGGGCCTTTGGCCCTACGGTTACAGCACCTATCCAGAGCAGCTGAGAGACCTGGCTCCCTGACGCTGCAGCAACCGCCGCTCCCGCGGACCGGTGCTAATGCCAGGATCGATGGAGGATCCCATGACTCGCCACCTCGACGAGTACCCCACCGCCCAGACTGTGGCACGCCGCGCGACGATGCACTGTAGGTCGGCGCGGCTCCTCCGAATGTGCGCCGCGGCTTGAGGCCGCACGTGCCCTGACGATCGAGTCCGCGCCACCGGCGCCGAGAGGGCACCACGGGCGGGTGACCGCCGCCAATTCCGCCTCCACGAGGCGTTCCCAATCCTTGGCCCGTCGAGCCGACCCGTGCCCCGGCGTGCCGCCAGAGAAAGCAGTGCACCATGACCACCACCCTTGAGGCCCAGACCACCCCCCAGATCTTCGAGCTCCACACCACGGGAGCCTGGCAGGGCCAGTTCCGCACCGACGTCGCCGTCCGCGGCTTCGGCTTCACCGTGGCCGAGCCCGAGGTGCTCGGCGGCGACAACTCCGGCCCCAACCCCCTCGAGTACGTCCTCGGCGGGTTCGAGGGCTGCATCGCGGTCGTCGTCGAGGTGGTCACGCGGGAGCGCGGTATCACCCTCAACGACCTCCGGCTGAACATCTCGGGGTCCATCGACCTGCGCGGTTTCGGCGGGGTCCCGGGGGTTTCGCCGTCGTTCCTGACGATCGACGGCGCCGTCCACGTGTTCGCGGACATCGATGAGCCCACGTTCCGCGACCTCATCGACGAGACCGAGCGCCGGTGCCCCCTGTTCAACCTCTTCCGTGACGCCGGCGTGACGCCGGACATCCGGTGGTCGCTGAACATCTGACGCCCGCGTTGGACCGGGGCCCCGCTGGTGGAGAGCCGGCGGGGCCCCGTGACCCCAACGTCCCCACGCGCTGACCTACGCTGGGAGGGTGCGCTACATCTCGACCCGTCAACGGCCCGGTGACCACCCGCTCGCGTTCTGCGGCATCCTGCTCGAGGGGCTCGCGCCCGACGGCGGGCTCTACGTCCCGGACGCCTACCCGCGCGTCGACGGCGAGACGCTCGACCGCTGGCGCGCCGTCCTCGCCGACGGCGGCTACCCCGCCCTCGCGCACGCGGTGCTGGGCCTCTTCATCGACGACATCCCCTCCGACGACCTGCTCGCCATCTGCCGGCGGGCGTACACCGTGGAGAAGTTCGGCACCGAGGAGATCGTCCCGGTGCGGGAGATCGGCGACGGACTGTGGCTCGCCCGCCTCTCGGGCGGCCCCACCGCCGCCTTCAAGGACATGGCGATGCAGCTCCTCGGCGAGCTGTTCGAGTACGAGCTGGGGCGCCGCGGCACGGTCCTCAACATCCTGGGCGCCACCAGCGGGGACACCGGCTCCGCGGCCGAGTACGCCATGCGCGGCAAGAGGGGCATCACCGTCTTCATGCTGACGCCCCGCGGGCGCATGACGCCGTTCCAGCAGGCGCAGATGTTCTCCCTCGATGACCCCGCGATCACCAACATCGCCGTCGATGGCGTGTTCGACGACTGCCAGGACCTCGTCAAGGCGGTGTCGGCGGACCGCGGGTTCAAGGCACGCTGGAGCATCGGCACCGTGAACTCGATCAACTGGGCGCGGCTCCTCGCGCAGGTGGTGTACTACGTCTCGACCTGGCTGCGGCTGACCACCACCAACACGGAGCGGGTCTCGTTCTGCGTGCCCACCGGCAACTTCGGGAACATCTGCGCCGGGCACGTGGCCCGTCAGATGGGGCTCCCGATCGACGAGCTCATCCTCGCCACCAACGAGAACGACGTCCTCGACGAGTTCTTCCGCACCGGCGTCTACCGCGTCAGGTCCGGGGCGGACACGTTCGAGACGTCCAGCCCGTCGATGGACATCTCGAAGGCCTCCAACTTCGAGCGTTTCGTGTTCGACCTCCTCGGTCGCGACGGCGGCCGGGTGCGGCAGTTGTTCGTGGAGGAGTTGGGGGAGCGCGGGTTCTTCGACCTCTCGGGGACCGTCGAGTTCGCCGCGGCGCGCGACCGGTACGGGTTCGTGACCGGATCCTCGACGCACGCCGATCGGGTGCGGACGATCCGCGAGGTGGAGGCCCGGAGCGGCGTCGTCGTGGACCCCCACACCGCCGACGGCGTGAAGGTGGCCCGCGACCACCGCGACGGCAGGCTCGGGGTGCGGCCCGCCGGGCTGGTGGTCGTGCTCGAGACCGCCCTGCCCGTGAAGTTCGCGGCCACGATCCGCGAGGCCCTCGGCCGCGAACCCGAGATCCCGACGGCGTTCGCCGGGCTGGAGGACCTGCCCCGGTACGTCGTCGACCTGGACAACGACGTGGATGCGCTGAAGGCGTTGATCGAGGAGCGCCTCGGCGCGCACTGACCTACCTCGCCGCTCGGTCCGCCTCCTTGGCAGCCCGGGCGGCGAGGTTGTCCAGGAAGACCACCAACTGGTCCGCTTCGTTGACCACGAACTCGCAGGTGGACACCCGGTGCTCCTGCCCGTCCCGGACCCAGACGTACTCGTATTCCATGCCGTCGTACGCGGTCGGGCAGGTGTCCGTGAACACTGGCGAGTCCTCGATCCGGGTGTTCTCGACGGCCCGCCACACGGTGTCCTTCTCGGAGCCCGAAAGGAACCCTCCGCTGGACCGGTCCGAGCCGCCGTCGAAGACCCAGGTGCCGTCGTCATACACCCGCAGGTCGTCGACGCACACGCCGGCCGGGCAGAGGCCGCCGGTCCCGACGCGCGCCGCCACCACGCTCGCATCCGCCGGGTCAGGTGAGCCGGCCGGCTCCGCGCACGCCGTCGTCGTTACCAGCACGAACAGGGCGGCCGCGGCGGCTCTCCGCCCCGCCACGCGCCCCGCCACGCCCCGCTTCACAGGCTCACCCTGGTCCCCTCGAACCGGGCGGCCTCGGCGGGGTCGTGGGTGATCAGGAGCACCGTCTTGCCCACGATCCGCTCGCTGACGTAGGTCATCGTCCGCTCCTTGGTGGCCTCGTCGAGCCCCTTGAACGGTTCGTCGAGGCAGAGGAAGTCGCTTGTCGCCATCATCGCCCGCACGATCGCCACGCGGCGCCGTTGCCCCCCGGACAGCTGGCTGACCGGCTTGGTCACCGACTCCTCGTCCAGCCCCACGGCCAGGAGTTCGCGCCGGATGCCGGCCGCCGCCGCCGTCGTCGGGGTCCCGAGGACGAGCCGCACGTTGCCGGTGGCGGACATCTGCTCGCACAGCCGGTCCTCCTGGAAGACGGCCGCGAGCCGTTTGCCGGCGATCCCCTCGATGGCGCCGCCGTCCGGGGGCAGCAGCCCGAGCAGGAGGTTGGCCAGCGTGGTCTTGCCGGAGCCGCTCGGCCCGACGAGGACGGTGACCCCGCCGTCGGGGAGGGTGAGGGTGAGGTCCCGGATGACGGCGTTGTCGCCGAAGCTCTTCGAGAGGTGGCTGATCCGCACCATGCTCAGGCCCCCCACCGCGACAGGCGGAGCTCGAAGCGCCGCAGCAGGGCCAGGAAGAACCGCTCGAAGAGGAAGCTGACCAGCACGATCACGATCGTCCACGCGAACAGTTCCGCCGTGCTGAGGAAGATCTTCGCCTGGTAGAGCCGCTCCCCGATGCTCCCCTCGGAGAGGCCGATCACCTCGGCGGCGATGCCGCTCTTCCAGCACAGTCCCAGCCCGATCCGGGCCCCCGAGGTGAAGTGCGGGATGATCGCGGGGATGTCGATGGCGCGGAACCGGCGCCACAGCGGGATGCGGAAGACGCGGGCCAGCTCGAGGAGTTTCGGATCGGTGCGGTCGATGCCTTCCAGCACGTTCGTGTGGATCACGGGCACCACGATGAGGAAGCTGATGACCAGCGAGAGGGTGCTGCTGTCCGCCCAGATGAGCACCAGGATGATGAAGCTGACCACTGGCACGCTCTTGAGGACGAGCATCAGCGGGGCGAGCAGGGTCCGCGCCGCGCCGCTGGCGCCGCTCAGCGCCGCCAGCAGGATCCCGACCACCACGGCGAGCAGGAAGCCCCCGATGATCCGCACGAAGGAGTAGCCCACGCTGGCCCAGAACGCCCGCGTCACCACGAGGGTCGCCAGCGTCCGGACCACCGCCACCGGCGAGACCAGCAGGAGTTCCTGCCCGATCGCCATGCTCGCGAGCTGCCAGACCACCAGCCAGAACAGGACGGCGACGGCGCCGCGGGCCAGCCGCAGCCCGCCTCCGTCGGCGCGCGGCCCGCTACGGCTGGTAGTAGAAGTCATCTGTCGGCAGCGCTCCGCCCACCGACTGCGGGTTCGCCTCGAAGAGCACCTGGAGGTACCCTCCGAGTTTCGCCTTCATCTCGCTCCCGGCGACGAAGGTGATGTTGCTGGCGGGGATCGCGGCAGCGGCGATGGCGGCGTCCGGCACGATCCCGTAGCCGGCGATCAGCTCCGCGGCCTCCGGGATGTTCTCGTTCGTCCAGGCCGTGGACGCCTGGTAGTCGGTGAGGAATTCGTCGAAGGCCGCCTTGTTCGCCTCGGCGAACTCGCGGCGCACAACGAGCACCCCGGTGACCATGCCACTGTCGGCGCTGACCTTGTCCCACTCGTCCGACAGGGAGAGCGCCACGCGGACCGCGGGGTTCTGCCGCTGCACGGTCGTCACGTAGGGCTGCGGCAGGACCGCGATGGCGGGGTCCGGTCCCGCGAGGAGGACGGCGAGCTCGGTCGCCTCGCTCTTGTACTCGATGGTGAGGTCCGTCGCGGGGTCGATCCCGTTCGCGGTGAGGATGTGGTTCAGCGCGTACTCCGGCGTGGCTCCCTTGCCGGTGTTGTAGACGGTCTTACCCCGCAGGTCCTCCACCGACGAGACCGTCTCCCCGTTCTCCACCACGTAGATCACGCCGAGCGTGTTGATGGCAGCCACCTGCACGGCGCCCGTGGTCTTGTTGTACAGGACGCTGGCCAGGTTGGCGGGCACGAGGGCGATGTCGACCTGCCCCTGCACGATCTGCGGGACGATCTCGTCCGGGGTGCCGTACATGGTCACCTGGTAGTCGTGGTGCGTGGCGCCGGCTTCCGCGTCGCTCATCAGCTTGACCAGCCCCATGGTGGTCGGGCCCTTGAGTGAGGCGATGCGCATGGTGGTCGGCTGCGTCGTCGGGGAGGTCGCAGGGGTGCCGCAGCCCGCGAGGAGTGCGAGTGCGAGCACTCCGGTCAGTCGTCCCAACAACCTGGGCATGTGCCCTCCCTGCTCGATGTTTCCTGGTCGAAGTCCCATTCAACCGTCATCCGGGGAGGCACTCGTGGGCCCTCAGGCCCATGGTCACGGCACGTGCGGCAGCGGCCACAGCTCCCCGGTGCCGCTGTCGATCAGCGCCGCCCCCGCCACCTGCACCGTCAGCGGGAGGACATCGTGGACGAGGCGCGCCACCGTGGCCAGCTGGGAGCCCTTCACCCGGGTGGCGGCCGAGACGTGCGGCACCCACTGGCCCGGCTCGTAGTGGTGGTGGAGGGTCGCCCCGGCCGCGGCGATGGCGCGCGCCACCCGGTCCTGCCGCGCGGCGACCTCGGCGGTGACGGAGGCCGCGAGGGCGGCACGGCCGCGGGGGAACAGGAGCGTGCCGTGGAACGCCAAGGGGAAGGGGCCGCCGTCAGGCAGGGCGGCGACGGCGTCGAACACTTGGCTGAGGTCCCACTCCAGGGCGACGGCGTACGACAGGTGGGCGCGGTGGTGGCCGTGTGTGAGCGAGAGGAGGGTGGGGACGCCCTCGGCCTCGAGGCGCTCCCAGAGTTCCCGGATCGCGCGGTCGCCGGCGCGGTCGAAGAGGACGCAGACGGCGAGAGCCATGGGTCCATGATGCCGCCAGGCCTAGGCTGGCGCCATGAGCACACAGCTGGTGGCGGTCCTGGGGCGCGGCGTCGTCGACCCGGAGACCCCCGTCCTGTTCGCCGACGACGCCGGCCTGACCCGCGGCGACGGCTGCTTCGACACCTGCCGCGTGGTGCGTGACGACGCCGGCACCCGCGTGGACCACCTTGAGCGGCACCTGGCCCGGTTCGCCCACTCGGCCGAGCTGCTCAGCCTCCCGGCCCCGGACCTGGGGGCGTGGCGGGCACTCATCGACGAGGCGACCGCGGCCTGGGCCGTGCCGGGCGAGGCGGCCCTGAAGCTGGTCCTCACCCGCGGGCCCGAGCACACGCCGGGGACGCCGACGGGGCTGCTGCTGCTGACCGCCGTCGACGGCGCGGCCCTCGCCCGGTCCCGGCGCGGCCTGCGCGTGGTGACACTGGACCGCGGGTACGCCTCCGACGTCTTCGCCGCCGCGCCGTGGCTGCTGGGCGGCGCGAAGAGCCTGTCCTACGGCGTGAACGTGGCGGCCAAACGGGAGGCCACCGCCCGCGGCGCCGACGACGTCCTCTTCGTCTCCACCGACGGTTACGCCCTCGAGGGGCCGACCTCGGGGTTGCTCGTGGCGGCCGGGGGCGGACGGCTCGTCGCGGTCCCGGGTGGGGCGACGGGGGTGCTGGAATCGGTGACCGTCGGGGTGATCCTGGAGGCGGCTGGGGGTGCGGGGATGTGTGCCGGGTTCGAGTTGCTGCGCCCGGCTGGGCTGCTGGAGTCCCGGGGGGCCTGGCTCGTCTCCACCGTGCGGGGTGTCTGCCCGATCCTCCAGCTGGACGGCCGGCCGATGCCGCACGATCCGGCGCTCACGGCCGTGCTCGCGCGGAGCGCGGGGTTCGAGCCGCTCGCGACTTCGTAGCTGCCGCAGACCGCTCCCTGCGAGAGCCTCAGACGAGGAGCGCCATCGCCTGCGCCACCATGCCGGTGCGCTCCTGCCGCGTGAGCCAGCCGTTGCGGGAAATGCGCAGCGTGCTGGACGCCTGGTAGACCCGCGCCCGCCGCAGCACGGCCGCGCCCTCCCACTCGGGCGGGAGCGCCGCGAGATAGGCCGCGCCGGTGAACGCGACCACGTCGGCTGCCTCGTCGCCGTTGCCCCCGTACCGCCCGACGGCGTGTGCCACCTCCGCGAGGAGCCGCCCAAGCTCGCTGGCCGGGTCGGCGATCCGCATCCGTTCCCAGTCGATGGCCACCATCCCGCCGCTGGTCGGGATGATGAAGTTGCTGGTGGTGGCGTCACCGTGGATCCAGGTGGGGGTGTACGCGAGCATGAGGGGCTCGGAGAACCAGCGGTCCACCAGCCGCCGGAGTGCGTCGCAGACGAGGGCGTTGTCCTGCAGGACGCCGGCATACGCCAGGTCTCCGATGAACTTGTGGGCCTCAAACCGCTCGAAGCCGAGGTCCGGCTCCGCCCCCGGCTGCCGGCCGCCCGCATGGAGCGCCGCGAGCAGGTGGGCCGCGTCCTCGAGGATCCGCGGCAGAGCCCCGGGACGGGTGCGGCGCACCGCGATGGCGTCCTCCAGCGTGAGCCCGTCCACGTGCTCCAGGAAGAGGACGTCCCGGCGGAGTGCCAGCGCGCGGACGGCGCGGACGGCGCCGTCGGACAGGCCGAGCGCCTGCACGTGGCGGATGCGGTTGAACTCGTTCGCCGCGTTCTGCTCGGCCGCCCACCACTCGTCCACCTTCTCCCGGTAGAACTTCACCAGCACCGTCCACCCGGTGGCCTTCTCGCGGTACAGGTAGATCGCGCGGGACATCCGCGCGGCCTCCCACAGCGCGGGCCGTTGGGGCAGTTCCCACAGCTGGTGGTACAGGAAGAGGGCGGTGGGGGAATCGGACGGGACCGGGAACCAGTCGTTCAGGGCGAATCCGGCGGCGTCAGCAGGGGGAGTCAACTCGAGGTCGGGGAAGGGATCCGCGCTCACCGATCCTCCTCGCACCCGGGAGGCGCGCGCCTTGATCGTGGGGCACCCCAATGGCATGACATCGTAGTGCCACCAGCCGCGAAAGGGCTGGGGATGAGGAGGCGCTCGTGCGGATCGACCCGGGGACGCGCGTGTTGCTCTTCGACTGCTACCAGACACTCGTGGGCATCCACACCGATGAGGGTGACCTGGCCGCGTGGGTGCATCTCGCCGGGTTCCTCCGCGTGAACGGCCTGCCCGCGGACGCCGAGGGCCTGCGGTGGCGTTACCACGAACTCGTGGCGGAGCGGTTGGCCGGGAGCGCGGAGGCCCACCCGGAGTTCGACGCGGTGGGGGTGTTCCGCCAGATCGTGGGCGAGCTGGGCGGAGACGTCGGGCGCGGGCCGGACGACGACGTCGGCACGCCCGGGCTCCCGACCCGCGCGTGCAGCGAATTCCGGGCGGCGTCGACGAGGTGGCTGGAGGTCTTCCCGGACAGCATCCCGGCGCTGCGGGCGCTGGGCGAGCGGTACACGCTGGGCCTGGTGACGGACGCGCAGCGCGTGTTCCTGCAGGCGGAGTTGCGCAGGACCGGGCTCGAGGGGCTGTTCGAGGTGATGGTGGTCTCGAGCGACCTCGGCTTCCGCAAACCCGACCCACGGATGTTCGAGATCGCCCTCGTGGAGCTGGGCGTGCGGCCCGACGAGGCGCTGTACGTGGGGGACTCGCTCGAGCGCGACGTCGGCGGGGCGCGGGCGGCCGGGGTGACCGGCGTGTGGCTGGACCGGCGTGGCGAAGCGGTGGCCAGGGGGGTGGAGGTGGGCGACGGCGTCGGGCAGGTCGTGGTGATCCGCTCGCTGGCGGAGCTGGTCGGCCCCGGGGAGTGACTGCCGTGCTCCCGACAGCGACGAGCGCCCTCCGGGCGGACGAGATCGCCGCGGCCTTCGGCCTGGGCCGCGGCGCCCGGCTCGAAGGCCCGGCGGCTCGGGGCGAGCAGGGCCGGGTGTGGCGCCTCACGACGTCGTCGGGTGACTTCGCGGTCAAGCAGTCCTTCTCACCGGTCGACCCCGCCGAGGCCGAATTCGACGCGGCCTTCCAGGAGGTGGCCCTCGCCGCCGGAGTCCCGCTGCCGGGGGTGGTGCGCACCACCGAGGGCCGCGTGCTCGCCGAGGTGTCCGGCGGTGCCGTGCGGGTGCACACCGAGCCCATCCACCCCTGGTACGTCGAGCCGGTGGGGGCGGAGGGGTGGGCGGAGCTCGTCGCGGACCTCACGACGGCGGGCGCCCCCTTCGCCGGCGACCCGGCCGCCGTCGTCCCGCGGATCCTGGACGTCGAGCGGGTCCTGGCCCGGCGCCCCGCCACGCAGGTCTGCCACATGGACCTCTGGGCCGGGCGTCACCGGACTCCCCGACCTCACGATGCTCATCGCCCAGCTGGGCCACATCGCCCAGATGGGGTCCCGCCGCTGGCTGGCCGAGCCCGATCCCGTCGAGCGCCTCCACCTGGAGGGGTGGGTCCGGGAGTTCCTCGACGAGCCCGTCACCCGGGCCGTGGCGGGGGGCATCGTCGCAGCCGCTCGCTGACCACCGGCGCGCGTGGTCCACTCCGGCGGAATATGATGGTTCCGTGCCCACCCTGACAACCGCAACGTCCCCGCTCGGGGCGGACCTGCCCGCACGCCTGGCCGCGATCGTGGTGGCCGCTCCGGACCGGGCCCGCCGGGCGAGCCACAGCCCCTTTGACGGCTCCCTCGTGGGGGAGGTCCCCGTCTGCACGCCCGACGACGTCGCCACCGCCGTCGCCCGGGCCCGCGCCGCCCAGCCGCAGTGGGCCGCCCGCCCGCTGCGTGAGCGGATCGCGATCATCCGCCGGTACGGCGACCTCGTCCTCGCGCGGCAGGCCGAACTGCTGGACCTCATCCAGGTGGAGTCCGGCAAGTCCCGCGCCAGCGCGCACGAGGAGGTGGCCGACGTCGCGGCCAACGCCCACTACTACGCCCGGACCGCCGCGATCCACCTGCGGTCGCGCCTCCGCGAGGGCGCGCTGCCCCTGATCACCTCCACCGTGGTGCACCACCACCCGAAGGGTGTCGTCGGCGTCATCAGCCCGTGGAACTACCCGCTCACCCTCGCCGTGTCGGACGCGGTCCCCGCGCTGGTGGCCGGCAACGCCGTCGTGCTCAAGCCGGACCACCAGACGCCGTTCACGGCGCTCGCCGCGGTCGAGCTGCTGCGCGAGGCGGGCCTGCCCCCCGAGCTCTTCCAGGTTGTCACCGGCCCCGGGCCGATCCTCGGGCCCCCGCTCATCGGGGCCGTGGACTTTCTCATGTTCACCGGCTCCACCGCCACCGGCCGGATCGTGGCCGAGCAGTGCGGCCGGCGCCTCATCGGCTTCTCCGCCGAGCTCGGCGGCAAGAACCCGATGATCGTGCTCGCCGACGCGGACGTCGAGGCCGCCGCCCGGCAGGCGGTGCACGCCTGCTTCTCCAACTCCGGGCAGCTGTGCATCAGCATCGAGCGCATCTATGTCGAGGACGCGGCCTACGAGCGCTTCGCCGCCGCCTTCGCCGAGCACGTGCGCGCGATGCGGCTGGCCCCGGGCCTCACCTGGGAGGCCGACATGGGGTCGCTGGTGAGCGAGGCGCAACTCGACGTGGTGCGCCGTCACGTGGAGGACGCCGTCGCCAGGGGTGCGCGCGTCCTGGCGGGTGGGCGGGCCCGCCCGGACATCGGGCCGCTGTTCCACGAGCCCACCGTCCTCGAGGGCGTCACCGAGGAGATGGAGGTGGCGCACGCCGAGACCTTCGGGCCGGTGGTCTCCCTCCACCGGGTGCGCGACGAGGCCGAGGCGATCGCACGTGCCAACGACTCCGAGTACGGGCTGAACGCAGCAGTCTGGTCGACGGCGCGCCACGGCGCTGCGGTGGCGGCCCGCCTGCAGGCGGGGACGGCCAACGTGAATGACGGTTTTGCCGCCGCGTGGGGTTCCTACGACGCCCCGATGGGCGGATGGAAGGCTTCCGGCGTGGGGCGGAGGCACGGCCGCGAGGGCCTCCTGAAGTACACCGACTCCCAGACGGTGGCGGTGCAGCGGGTCATGCCGATCCGCGCGCCGCGCGGGGTGGGCGCCGAGAGCTGGGCGAGGCTCATGTCCGCGGGGCTCGCGGTGCTGAAGCACCGCCCCACCCTCGCACCCCTGAGGGCCACCGGCGGCCTGCCGCTGCGCGAGCGCCGCTAACGCTCCCGGCGTTCTCCCAGCGTCCTGGCAGGGTGCGCGCAGGCGGTGGTGGTGGGCTGGATGGATCACGTCCACCGGAGGATCGATGCCCGTTCGCCTGCTTGCCCGTAACGCCTCCCACGCGGTGGCGGCGGCACTCACGCGGCTGCTGGGCTGAGCGACAGCGTCCAGCGACCATGTCCGAACACCTGCGTCCCGCGTCGCAGTCCGGACCCCCGCGTCCCAGTTCGGACATTTCC
>JADGOQ010000140.1 GCA_017882885.1 Actinomycetales bacterium
GGAGCTCTACGACCGCTGGTTCCGCGCCGCCGTCCACCACCGCTGGTAGGCCACGCGCCACATCAGGGCACCCGGTGGGTCCACTCCGGGGTGAGGAACTTGGTCTCCGCCAACTCCGCCGCCCTGGCCAGTTCCTGCGCGGTGAAATCGGACCGCCGCGTCTCGTGCAGCCCCGCGAAGTGGTCGATGAAGGCGTCGATGATGTCCTCGCGCGCCATCCCGGTTTGCGAGCGCATGGGGTCGACCCGCTTGTTGGCGGACTTGGTGCCCTTGTCCGAGAGCTTCTCGCGGCCGATGCGAAGCACGTCGAGCATCTTGTCCGCGTCGATGTCGTAGGCCATGGTCACGTGGTGCAGCGTCAGGCCACTGGCGAACCGCTTCTGGGCCGCGCCCCCGATCTTGCCCTTGTCCGAGGCGATGTCGTTGAGGGGCACGTAGGTCGCGTTCACCCCCACCGACTTCAGCGCTCCGAGCACCCAGTCATCCAGGAAGGAGTAGGAGCGCTCGAAGCTGAGGCCCTCGACCAGCGACGTGGGGACGATGAGGGAGTAGGTGATGCAGTTGCCCGCCTCCATGAACATCGCCCCGCCACCGGTGATGCGGCGCACGACCATCATGCCGTGCCGTCGCAGGCCGTCCTCGTCTATCTCGTTGCGGACGGACTGGAAGGAGCCGATCACCACGAGGGGGGCGTCCCACTCCCAGAAGACGAGCGTCGGGCCGCGCCGGCCCGCCGCCACCTCCCCCGAGAGCACCTCGTCGAGCGCGACGTGGATCGCGGGGTGCACCGGGTTGGAGTGGATGATGTCGAAGGTGTGGTCGGACCACGACGTCGCGTGGCCGAGTGCCCGGCGCACCGCGATCGCAACGCTCTCCGGCGAGAAGCCGATGAACGTCACGTCGTCTGAGACGGCCGCCTCGATGGCCCCGACGTAGGCGGCCACGTCGGCCGCGGTGGACATGCCCACCAGAGCGTTGTTGATGTCCGCCAAGGCGTCGTCGGGGTCGAGGAAGAAGTCCCCCGAGATCGCCACCGAGGAGAGCAGGTCGTCCTCGACCTCCACGTCCACCGCCACCAGCTTGCCGCCGGCCACCTTGTACTCCCCACGCATGCGGGCAAGTCTACGGGGTGCCCGTCAGGCCCCCGCTCTGGCGCCCGTCTCGATCTCGTGGTGCAGCAGGCCCCAGGTGATCGAGTCCACCAGCGCCTCCCAGGAGGCGGCGACGACGTCGGAGCCCACGCCAACCGTCGACCAGGACTTCAGGCCGTCCGTCGTCTCGATGAGCACCCGGATGGTGGCGTCGGTGCCCTGCATCGAGTCGAGGATGCGCACCTTGAAGTCGATGAGCTCGAAACCGGCTATCTGCGGGAAGGTGGGCACCAAGGCCTCGCGCAGCGCCTTGTCGAGCGCGTTGACCGGCCCGTTGCCCTCGCCGGTGCGCACGATGCGCCCGTTGCGGGTCCGGACCTTCACGGTGGCCTCGGCGATGCCGTCGCCCGGGAGCCCTGGGCGCTCCTCCACCTGCGCCCGCCAAGACTCGACGTCGAAGTAGCTGGTGCGGTGACCGTCGAGCTCCTCGCGCAGGAGGAGTTCGAACGAGGCGTCGGCGGCGTCGTAGGTGTAGCCCATCGCCTCGGCCTCCTTCACCTTCTGCGTCACGTTCGCGACGGCGTCGGGGCGGCCCGAGACACTGACGCCGAGTTCGCGGGCCTTCAGCTCGATCGAGGCACGCCCCGCCATGTCGGAGACGAGCATGCGCATGTCGTTGCCCACACTCTTCGGCTCTATGTGCTGGTACATGTCCGGGTCCACCCGGATCGCGGACGCGTGGAGTCCGGCCTTGTGGGCGAACGCGCTCGCGCCCACGTACGGCTGGCGCGCGAACGGGGAGATGTTGGTGATCTCGGAGATCTGGTGGGCGATCGGGGTGGCCTGCAACAGGTCCTCACCGAGGCAGTCGAACCCGAGCTTGAGCTGCAGGTTGGCGACGCAGGTGAGCAGGTCGGCATTGCCGGTGCGCTCCCCGTATCCGTTGATCGTGCCCTGGACGTGACGGGCTCCCGCGGCCACGGCGGCCAGTGTGTTGGCAACCGCGCACCCCGTGTCGTTGTGCGCGTGGATGCCGAGGGGCACCCCGATGGCCATCATGTCAACGACGATGTCTCCGACCCACTGCGGCAGCATCCCGCCGTTGGTGTCACAGAGCACCACCGTGCGGGCACCGGCGTCGGCGGCCGCCCGGATCACGCTCCTGGTGTAGGTGGGGTCATAGCGGTAGCCGTCGAAGAAGTGCTCCGCGTCCAGTAGCACCTCCCGGCCCTGCGAGCGAAGGTACTCGATGGTGTCGGCCACCATGGCGATGTTCTCGGCCCCGTCGGTGCGCAGCGCCCGCTCGACGTGGCGGATGTCCGACTTCGCCACCAGCGTGATGAGCGGCGCGCCCGAGTCGAGCAGGGCGCGCACCTGCGGGTCGGCGTCAGCCGCCACGCCGACCTTGCGGGTGGCCCCGAAGGCCGCAAGGGTGGCGCGCCGGAACGGGGCGTGGCTCGCGAACTCGGCGAAGAACTGCGTGTCCCGCGGGACCGCGCCGGGCCATCCGCCCTCGACGATGTGGATCCCCAGCTGGTCGAGCAACCGCGCGATCGCGAACTTGTCCGCGACGGAGAGGTTCATCCCCTCCTGCTGGGCGCCGTCGCGCAGGGTTACGTCGTAGATCTCGATGCGTCGCTCGTCCACAGGATTCGCCTTTCAGACCAGCCGGTAGAGCCAGCCGTACGGGTCCGCGGCGCGGCCGTACTGGATGTCGGTGAGGTGGTGGTAGAGCCCGCTGGTGACCGGGCCGGGTTCGCCGGCGCCGATGGTGAGGTCGAAGTCCCGGCCGGCCAAGCGCCCTATCGGGGTGACCACCGCTGCCGTCCCGCAGGCGAACAGCTCCGCGACCCGGCCGCTGCGGATGTCATCCAGCAGGTCGGCCAGGGGCACCTGCGTCTCCGTGACGGTGCGGCCCTCGTCACGCAGCAGCTGGATGACGGAGGACCGTGTCACGCCCTCGAGGATCGTCCCGGACAGCCAGGGCGTGCGCACGGAGCCCTCGGCGTCGACGACGAAGACGTTCATCCCGCCCAGTTCCTCCAGCAGGGTGTTCGTGGCGCCGTCGAGGAAGCAGACCTGCTCACAGCCCTGCGCACATGCCTCGTCCTGCGGCAGCAGGGACGCGGCGTAGTTGCCCGCCGTCTTCGCGGCGCCGGTCCCGCCGGGGCCGGCGCGGTGGTAGTCGGTGGAGACCCAGATCGCGACTGGCTTGAAGCCCTTCCTGAAGTACGGTCCCACCGGGGAGCCGATCACCAGGTAGGTGATCTCATGGGCGGACCGGACGCCGAGGAACTCCTCCGACGCGAACGCGAACGGCCGGATGTACAGGGTGGCGCCCTCAGTGTCCGGAACCCATTCCCGGTCCGCGGAGACAAGCGCGACGATGGAGCCGAGGAAGTCCTCCTCGGGCAGCTCCGGCATCGCCAGGCGGCGGGCGGAACGGTTGAACCGGGCGGCATTCTGCTCGGGGCGGAAGGTCCAGATCGATCCGTCCGCGTGGCGGTAGGCCTTCAGGCCCTCGAAGATCTCCTGGCCGTAGTGCAGCACGGAGGTGGCCGGCGTCAGCCGCAGGGGTCCGTACGGCACGAGTTCACGATCGTGCCACCCCTGCCCGACTGTGTAGATGGCGCGCGCCATGTGGTCGGTGAAGTCGACACCGAAGGAGAGCCGCCCCAGCACCTCGGCGCGTGCCGCATCGCTGCGGCGCTGCACGTCGCCGTGGACGGGGAAGCGCGCCGCAAGGTCAGCGGCCGGTGCGATTGTGCTCATTGTCTGTCCTCACTTCTCACGGGTGCCGGGGGCGTGTGGAAACCACCGAGCGCTGCGACGACGGCGTTCCCCACCTCGCTGGTGGAGCGCGCAGCGGTGCCACGGTCGGCCAGGTCGGCGGCGACGGCGGACTCGACCGCGTGCGCGGCGTCGTCGTATCCCAGGTGGCGCAGCAGCAGGGCCACCGAAAGGATCGTGGCGGTGGGGTCGGCCTTCGCCTGGCCGGCGATGTCCGGTGCGGAGCCGTGGACCGGCTCGAACATGGATGGCGTGGTGCGGTCCGGGTTGATGTTCCCACTGGCGGCCAGCCCGATCCCGCCGGTGATCGCCCCGGCCAGGTCCGTGAGGATGTCACCGAACAGGTTGTCGGTCACCACGACGTCGAACCGGGACGGGTTCGTCACGAAGAAGATCGAGGCGGCATCCACGTGGAGGTAGTCCACCGACACCTGGGGGTACTCCTCCCCCACGCGCTCGACCGTGCGGCGCCACAGGTGCCCGGCGTGCACCAGCACGTTGTGCTTGTGCACCAGGGTCAGGTGCCGGCGGGGGCGCGTGTTCGCGAGGTCGAAGGCGTAGCGCACAACCCGCTCGACACCGAAGGCGGTGTTGACCGAGACCTCGTTGGCGACCTCGTGCGGAGTCCCGATCCGGATCGCGCCGCCGTTCCCGACATAGGGTCCCTCGGTGCCCTCACGGACGACGACGAAGTCGACGTCGCCCGGGTCCGCGAGCGGCGTGTGGACGTTGGGGTACACCCGGCCCGGCCGGAGGTTGACGTAGTGGTCGAGGGAGAAGCGCAGCTTCAGGAGGAGACCGCGCTCGAGGATGCCGGAGGGAACGGACGGATCCCCCACCGCCCCGAGGAGGATGGCGTCGTGGCCGCGCAGCAGCTCAAGTTCCTCATCCGGGAGCACTTCCCCGGTGCGGTGGTAGCGCGCCGCCCCGAGGTCGTATTCGGTGGTGTCGAGGTCGGCGTCGGCCGGGAGCGCGGCACGGAGGACCTTGAGCCCTTCGGCCACGACCTCCGGCCCGATGCCATCCCCGGGGATGAGGGCAAGGTTGATGCGTGACATGCTCGGAATCCTAGTCATCTGCCCGGATCGTGGGTCCTGCGTCTTACAGGTAAGGACGGGGGCGGCGCGCCGCCCCCGTCGTGATCACCGGGCCGCCGAGCCCTCAGTGAAGTCCGCATCCGGCTTGCTCCAGGCGAAGAGCTTGCGCAGTTCGGGACCGACCTTCTCGATCGGGTGGTTCTCGCCCTCGGCGCGCAAGGCCTTGAACTCCGGGGCGCCGGCGTCCTGGTCCGCGATGAAGCGCTCGGCGAACGCGCCGGACTGGATGTCCGCCAGCACCGCCTGCATGTTCTCCTTGACCACCGGTGTGATGACCCGCGGGCCGGAGACGTAGTCGCCGTACTCCGCGGTGTCGGAGACGGACCAACGTTGCTTGGTCAGGCCGCCCTCGTTGATGAGGTCGACGATGAGCTTGAGTTCGTGCAGCACCTCGAAGTAGGCCACCTCGGGCTGGTAGCCCGCCTCGGTCAGCGTCTCGAAGCCGTACTTGATCAGCTGCGATACTCCGCCGCAGAGGACGGCCTGCTCGCCGAACAGGTCGGTCTCCGTCTCCTCCGTGAAGGTGGTCCTGATCCCCCCAGCGCGCAGGCCGCCGATGGCCTTCGCATAGGACAGTGCGAGCGGCCACGCCTGGCCGGAGGCATCCTGCTCCACCCCCACGATCACGGGCACCCCGCGACCGGCCTCGTACTCGCGGCGCACGGTGTGGCCCGGGCCCTTCGGTGCCACGAGGCAGATGTCGTGCCCGGCGGCGGGCTTGATGTACCCGAACCGGATGTTGAAGCCATGGGCGAAGAAGAGCGCCGCGTCGTCCCGCATGTTCGGCTCGATCTGGCGGGCGTACACGCCGCGCTGGAACTGGTCGGGGGCGAGGATCATGATCACGTCCGCGTCCTTGACCGCGTCCTCGATGGCGGCGACCTTCAGGCCCTGCTCGGTGGCCTTCGCCCAGGAGGCGGAGGCCGGGCGCAGTGCGACCGTCACGTCCACCCCGGAGTCGCGCAGGTTGAGCGAGTGGGCGTGGCCCTGGGAGCCGTACCCGACGACGGTGACCTTCTTCGACTGGATGAGCGCGAGGTCCGCGTCGTCTTCGTAGAACATTTCAGCCATGGTGCTTCTTTCTTTCCTATGCGGTGCGCAGGGTGCGCTCTGCGCGATCGGTGAGTGAGCGGGATCCCCGCGAGATGGCGACGGCTCCGGACTGGACTATCTCCTTGACCCCGTAGGGCTCGAGGGCGGCCAGCATGGCTGCCAGCTTGCCCTCGGAGCCGATGGCCTCGATGGTGACGGCGTCGGGCACCACGTCGACGACGTGGGCGCGGAACAGCTCGACCACCTGGAGGACGGCAGTGCGGGAGGCGTCGTCGGCCCGGACCTTCACCATGAGCAGCTCGCGCTGCACGGAGGCGTCAGGGTCGAGCTGCACGATCTTGATGACGTTGATCAGCTTGTTGAGCTGCTTCGTCACCTGCTCGAGCGGCAGGTCGTCGGCATCGACCACCACGGTCATGCGTGAGATCGACTCGTGCTCGGTCGGCCCCACGGCGAGCGAGTGGATGTTGAACGCGCGGCGGGCGAAGAGTCCGGCGACGCGGGCGAGGACACCAGGGGTGTTCTCGACCAGAACTGACAGGGTGTGGCGCGCCATGGTGTTTCCTTACTCGTCGGTGGAGAATTCGGGGGTGAGCCCGCGGGCGTACTGGATCTGGTCGTTGGAGAGCCCGGCGGGCACCATCGGCCACACCATGGCGTCTCGGGAGACCACGAAGTCCACAACGACGGGAACGTCATTGATTTCCCGGGCCTTCCGGATGGTCTCATCCACGTCCTTGGGTTGGCTGCAACGCAGGCCGACGCAGCCGTAGGCCTCGGCCAGCTTGACAAAGTCCGGGATGTTGCGGGACTCGTACCCCGTCTCCAACTCCGTGTTCGAGTAACGCCCGTCGTAGAAGAGGGTCTGCCACTGGCGCACCATCCCGAGGGAGGAGTTGTTGATGAGGGCCACCTTGATGGGGATGTCGTTTAGGGCGCAGGTTGCCAGCTCCTGGTTGGTCATCTGGAAGCAGCCGTCGCCGTCGATGGACCACACCTCACGGTCGGGCTGGCCGACCTTGGCCCCCATCGCCGCGGGGACCGAGTACCCCATGGTGCCCAGCCCGCCCGAGTTCAGCCACGCGTTCGGACGCTCGTACTTGATGAACTGGGCCGCCCACATCTGGTGCTGGCCAACGCCGGCGACGTAGATCGCCTCCGGGCCGGCCAGCTCACCGAGACGTTGGATGACGTACTGCGGCGCCATGCGCCCGTCGTCGGTGGGCGTCCAACCCAGCGGGTACGTGGTCCGCAGCTCGTCCAGCTGCTTCCACCACGCGCCGAGGTCCGGCTTGCCGTGTTGGTCGTGCGCGGCTGCCAGCGCGACGGTCAGTTCTGTGATCGTCTGCTTCAGGTCTCCGACGATCGGCACGTCCGCGCGGCGGTTCTTGGAGATCTCCGCCGGGTCGATGTCGGCGTGGACCACGACGGCGCCGGGGGCGAATGTCTTCAGGTCGCCGGTCACGCGGTCGTCGAAGCGGGCGCCGAGCGCCACCAGGAGGTCGGCGCGCTGCAGCGCGGCCACCGCGGCCACGGAGCCGTGCATGCCCGGCATCCCGCAGTGCTGCGGGTGCGAGTCGGGGACCGCACCCCGGGCCATCAGCGTGGTCACGACGGCAGCGCCCGACAGGTCCACCAGCTTGCGCAGGACCTCGGAGGCTCCGGAGCGGATTGCGCCACCACCCACGTACAACACCGGCCGTGAGGCGGTGGCCAGGAGCCGGGCGGCCTCCCGGATCTGCCGTGAATGGGGCTTGGTGATCGGACGGTACCCGGGGAGGTTCATGCGGGGGGGCCAGCTGAAATCGATGAGCTGGTTCTGGGCCGTCTTGGAGATGTCGACCAGGACAGGACCGGGTCGTCCCGTCGAGGCGATGTGGAACGCCTCAGCCATGCGGGCCGGGATTTCGGCGCCGTCCTTGACCAGGAAGGAGTGCTTCGAAAGCGTCATCGTCGCGCCGACGATGTCAGCCTCCTGGAAGGCATCGGTACCGATGAACGCGGCGCCCACCTGGCCCGTGATCGCGACGACCGGCATCGAGTCCATGTTGGCATCGGCGATTGCGGTGATCAGGTTGGTCGCGCCCGGGCCGGAGGTCGCAATACAGACGCCGACCCGCCCCGTGGCGGCGGCATAGCCCTCCGCCGCGTGGCCCGCTCCCTGCTCATGGCGAACCAGGATGTGGCGCAGCCGCTCCGAGTCGAAGATCGGGTCGTACGTGGGCAGGATCGTGCCACCGGGAATCCCGAACAGGACGTCGACACCGAGCTCCTCCAGCGACCGTACGATGGCCTGGGCCCCGGTCATTTGCGCGGGTGCAGGCTTGGCTGCACGTGCGGCGACGGATGAGGGGAGTGCCCTCTCATTCGTGCTTGTCATCGCTGGCTCCTTGTCGCGTTGGGCATGAAAAAACCCCTGGCGGTGCAGCACCGCGGCAGGGGTGCACGGCGTCAGTCGGACGCCGTGCGTCGCATCGATACTCGCTGCATGTCCCCGACACTAGCGGGCGGCCTCGTCCCCCGGTTTGCCGTCTCGCATCGTGGTCAACGGGGGGATCCGTCATCCACGATGCGAGACACCACGGCGCCCGGACCGGCGTCCTGGCTGGTCAGGACTTCAGAGGACGCGTGCCTCCACCACCCGGATGATCGCCGAGTCGTCGGAGTCCGGGGGCAACTGGCGACCCGCCCGCATAAAAACCTGCTCGGCTGCCGCGGCCACCGGCGTCGGCACCGACGACTCTCGGGCGACCTCGAGGGCAACTCCCAGGTCGTCGGCCGTGACGTCCAGCCGGTTGACGAGCTGGGGGGCGGCACCGTCGGCAGCCTCGACCATGCGGGGCCCCCGGTCCGCCACCATGTAGGAGTACGCCGCCCCCGCGCTCAGCGCTCGCAGCGTGAGCGCCGAGTCGAGTCCGAGGGAGGAGGCCAGTGTCATCGCCTCGGCCACCCCCGCGAGGTTCACCGCGACGAGGAGCTGGTTCACCGCTTTCATGGCCTGGCCGTCCCCCACCCGCTGGCCCACGTGTATCACGGTGGCCGCAAGGTGCTCGAGGATCGGTTTCACGGCATTCACGGTCTCGATGGATCCACCCACGAGTGTGACCAGTTCGCCGCGCCGGGCCCGCTGCCCGCCGCCCGAGATCGGGGCATCGATGAGGTGGATTCCCAGTGGGGCAAGCCGGTTCGCCACCTGCTGGATCTCGCGCACTCCCACGGCCATCAGGACACACAGGACGGTGCCCGGCTTCAGGTGCTCCGCGATGCCGTTACCCCCGAACAGCACCTCGTCAAGCTCCTCGTGGCCCCGGACTGCCACCAGGACCGTCGTGGCCTCGTCCACCGCCTCCCGCGCGGAGAGGGCAACGCTGACGTTGTCCTTGCTGGCGATCTCGCACTGCCGCTGGTCGATGTCGTAGCCGGTCACGCGGAACTTCTCCGTCAGGCGTGCGGCGACGGGCAGGCCCTTCGACCCGAGTCCGATCACCGCGACGCTCTCGCCGCTCACGGGCTCGACCTCCGTGATCCGCACCTCGCCGTGCCGCTCGACGGTGGGCAGCCCCACGCCGGAGAGCTTGTCGACGACATCGGCCAGGCCGTCGTCGTCGCCCACGCCGCCGGCGTAGACCACGAACGGGACGCCCTTGACTGCCCCGGCGAGCGGCTCCCACAGCGAGACGATGCCGTCCAGCATCGGGCCACGCACCATGGCACGCCGCACCCCGAGCCCCTGCGCCGCGAAGGAGGTGATGGAGCCGCCGCGCGCCACCACGAACTTCAGCTTCCGGGCCTTGGCGATCCGGTACGCCACCTCGTTGATGGCCTTACCGACCCGTGGGTCGATCGCGAAGTCACCCTTGGCCTCGGTCTCCACGTGCATCTCCGCGAGCCGCACGATGACGTTCCCGACCTCGAGACCCTCGAGGGCGCGGGCGACGACCTCCTCCAGGTGCCCCTCGCGACGGGAGTCCAGCACCGCGGGTACCGAGATCGGCACCTCACGGATGGGGTGACGCTGCTCGAGGACACGCACCTGGCGTTTCGTGAACGCCCCGGGGGTCCCCACCAGGATCAGGCCGGTGTCCCTCCCCGACGTCCCCGCCTTCACCCGCAGGGCCTCGATGTCGTCGCCTGTGAGGGCCTGGTGGACGGGCTGCCCGATCATGGCGCGCACGAATGGGGGTGCAACGCGGTAGATGAACCGCTTGCCCGCGGCTTCGGCCTTGAGCAGGCCAATCGCGATCGAGCGGAGGTCCTCCTCCGTCACGGCGTCGACCACGACGGGCTCGCCCTTGCGCGCGTTCATCAGCTGTGCGGCGACGGCGTCGGGCGAGTGCCGCACGACGTCGAGGTGGATCGCCCTGATCGACGCCGCCTCGTACCGGCCGCGCGTCTTCTCGGCCACCCATTCGCGCAGGTCGGAACTCGCGTAGGGGAAGCGTGGCTCCCTCCCGTACCTGGTCTGCCCGACAGGGGTGTAGCTGCCCGGCCACTCCGAGACGTAGTGAACGGAGTTCACGGTTATCCGGCCGGCCTCGCCGAACGCCGGCACCATGACCACCCCGTCCACGCCGTTGACGCTGGACGAACCGAGCGCGTTGAGGAGGATGTCCGCGTCGAGCGGGTAGTGTCCGCGCAGGGTGGAGTCGGAGCGCAGGACGATGTCCACATCCTTCTTCTTCTCGCCCGCCACCCGGAGCACCACCGAGATCACCTCCAGGTAGCGGTCCTCGGCCGCCGCCGGGGAGAGTGCCCTCGTGTTGGTCACGATGTAGATCGCCGGCGCCCCGGTGTCGAGCGCCCACTCGACCTGGTCCTCGGACCACGCGGTGAGGATCGGGACGTCGGCCATGGACTGGCTCCCCGACGGGTGGTCGTCGATGACCACCATCGGTCGTACGCCGGCACCACGGGCGGCGATCACATCGGCAGGCGTGAGACCCAGGGGTTCCGGGAATCCCGCAAGCAGTTCATCTTTGGTCGGCATCGTGATCCCCCTGGGGAGTGTGATGGTGTTGTCAGGGAACATCATCCCGCACCGGAGGCACTGGTGGGGGTGTGCTTGGCGCCCGCTCCGCCGCTATCCTTCGCCACCGACCGCTCGAAGGGCCGCAGCATGGGACCAGAGTCCGCCCGAAGTGCGGGATCGGACCCTAGAATCCCTAGTGGACCGTTCGCCACCACCAGGGCTCAGCAGTCGGTCCCCGATCCGAAAGGGAGATCGTGAACGCCGTCTTCTCACTCCTCGCCGAGCAACCCCTCATCTTCCTCTTCCTGATGCTGGGCATCGGGATGGCCTTCGGCCATCTCAAACTCAAGGGTGTCTCCCTCGGCGCCGCCGCGGTGCTGTTCGTGGCGATCGCGACAACCGCCTGGGCGCTCGCGAGCGGATACGAGCTCGAAGTGCCCCCCGAGGTCGGTTCCTTGGGCCTTGCCCTCTTCGCATTCGCGATCGGAATCACCTCGGGGCCCAACTTCTTCCACGTGATGCGCACCAGCGCCAACGTGGTGCTCGCGATGATCGCGGTGGTCCTGCTCGGCGCGGCAGTGACGCTCCTCCTCGGCCGTGCGTTCGGGATGGAGACCGCTATGATCGCGGGGACGTTTGCCGGCGCCATCACCAACACGCCGGCCCTCGCGGCCGCAGGAGCGGCGAGCGGGGATCCCGCGACCGCCACCGTGGGGTACTCCATCTCGTACGTCTACGGCGTCATCGGCATGATCGGCTTCACGATGCTCGCGCTCAGCTACGGCAAGAACGACACGGACGCGCCGTCGCCGCTCATCAACCGCACGGTCAGGATCGAGCGCGACGACGACCTCTCCCTCCTCGAGGTCCACAGCAAGCTCGGCGAGAAGGTCCAGTTCTCACGGCTCCGCCGCGGCGAGGACGGCCCCATCACGCACCCCCGCAACACCGACCGCATCTATCGGGACGACCTGATCACCATCGTCGGCCCCGAGAGTGACGTCCGCACCGCGATCGAGTTCCTCGGCCACATCTCCTCGCACTCCCTCATGACGGACCGGCGCTACCTCGACTTCCGGCGCGTGACAATCTCGAACCCCAAGATCGCGGGCCGCACCGTGGAGGAATTGGGGCTCGAGGAGAAGTTCGGTGCCACTGTCTCGCGGGTCCGGCGAGGCGACATCGACATGGTGGGGGAACCGGGACTCACGCTCCTGCTGGGCGACCGGGCACGCATCGTTGCCCCAACCTCCAAGATGGAGGCGGTCTCGAAGTTCTTCGGCGACTCCTCGCGGGGGCTCTCGGACATCAACCCGGTCGCGCTCGGCCTGGGCTTGGCCCTCGGGCTCTTCATCGGCCAGATCCCCATTCCGATCCCCGGCGGCACGTTCGTCATCGGTGCTGCCGCGGGATCCCTGATCGTGGGCCTCCTGATGGGCCGGGTCGGCCGGATCGGGAATGTCACGACTGCACTCCCCCACACCGCGTGCGCCGTCCTTCAGGAGCTCGGGTTGCTGGTGTTCCTCGCCTATGCGGGCGCCAACGCCGGCAAACAGATTGGGAGTGCGTTCGCGTCCGGAGCGTGGATTCAGATCTTCGTCGTCGGCTTCGCCACCACGACCACAGTCGGCGTGGGCCTCTACTTCGTCATGCGGTACTTCATCAAGATGGGCGGCACGCGCCTCTCCGGCGTGATCGGGGGCACGCAGACGCAGCCGGCCGTGCTCGCATTCGCGAACAACCGCACCGGCGCAGACCCTCGCGTCGCACTTGGATACGCAATGGTCTACCCCGTCGCGATGATCGCGAAGATCCTGGTGGCCCAGATCCTCGGCGGTCTGTGAGCCATACGCCCATCGCCCGATCGGCGACCGGTATCGAGCACGTCATCGACTCACAGAGCGGAGGCGGATTGCCCATCACCAGGTCTCCTGACGTAGTGACCGTGGGTGAGGGTCGGTTGGTGGGTTGACCTGCGGTTTTGGTGTGTGGTGATTTGCTTTTCCACCCAGAAACAGCGATAATAGATGTAAGTCGCTAGGTGGGTTTCGGGAGGTGGGATCATGACGGTCATGACCGCCCCACCCCTCCCATTCGCCCCGGTGGTCGGGGTGGACGTCGGCCCGAACGCCGTGCTCGTGGAGGACACCGACGGGGGCCGGGTGTTCGTGTTCGGGGTCCTGTCCTACGCGTGGGACCCGGACGACGAGGTCGGGCGCCGCCTGGCCGCGGTCCAACTGGTTGACGGGAAGCTGGCCGCGGTCGGGGACGTGGCGTTCGCGTTCGCGGTGACCACGGTGACGGTGTGGCGGTGGCGCCAGGACAAGGCCACCGGTGGGGTCGCGGCCCTGGTCCCGGAGCAGAAAGGACCCAAACGGCGCCACAAACTGACTGATGAGCTGGTCGCGGAGGTGCGCCGCCGCCGCGACGCCGGGCAGACGCTGCAGGCGATCGCCACCAGAGTGGGGATCGCGCCCTCCAGTGTGCGCCGCGCCCTGGACATGACCGAACCAGTCCCACAACCCGACGTGGTGGATGAGGCCGTCGCCGGGGACGAGACCGTCGGGGTGGACGAACCCGACGGGGTGGGCGAGGCCGGGGTGGTGGGGGAGCTGGGTCCGGTGCCGCCCCTGGCGGTCCCGGCCGTCCGGGTGGCGGAGCGGGCCGCGGCCCGGTGGGGGCTGCTGGGTGAGGCCCCACCGGTGTTCACCCCCTGCGGGTCGGTGCCCCTGGCGGGACTGTTCACCGCACTGCCCGGCATCCACGCGTCGGGGCTGCTTCAGTGCGCCCGCGGGGTGTACACCGCCCTGCCGTCAGGGTTCTACGGGTTGGACACCATGCTCCTGGAGGGCGTCTTCCGCGCCCTGGCGGGCCAGCCCCGCGCGGAGGGCGCGACCCGGTTCGACCCGGCCGTCCTGGGTCGGGTGCTGGGGATGGACCGCGGCCCGGAGGTGAAGACCATCCGGCGGAAGATCGCCCAGCTCGCCGAATTGGGGAGGGCCGCGGACCTGCTGGGCGCCCTGGCCGCGCACCACCTGGCCGGACTCGAGGATGCGGCGCTGGTGTTGTACGTGGACGGGCACGTCCGCGCCTACCAGGGCACCCGGAAGGTCGGGAAGACCCATCTGGCCCGGTTGAGGTTCCCCGCCCCCGCGACCGTGGAAACCTGGGTCTCCGACGCCCACGGGGACCCGGTCCTCGTGGTCATGGCGCAGCCCGCCGCCTCCCTGGCCGCCGAGATCCGCGCCCTGCTCCCCGAACTGCGCCGAGCGGTCGGGGACGGGCGGCGGGTGCTGGTCGGGTTCGACCGCGGCGGGTGGTCCCCGGCCCTGTTCCGGGAAATGTTCGCGGCGGGGTTCGATTCGTTGACGTGGCGGAAGGGCCCCATCCCGGACCTGCCCACGGCCGCGTTCCACCCGGTCACGTACACCGACGAGCTGGGCCGGGTCCACGAATGGGACCTCGCCGACACCCTCGTGGACCTCCCGTTGACCGACGAGAGCGTGTTCCCGATGCGGCAGGTCACC
>JADGOQ010000141.1 GCA_017882885.1 Actinomycetales bacterium
CCGTTCCTGCCCTTCTTCGACGGCTTCCGCACGAGCCACGAGCTCAACACGCTCGAGATGCTCACCGATGACGACCTGCGCGCCCTGGTGCCGGAGGACGCGATCCGCGACCACCGCCGTCGTGCCCTGTCCCCCGAGCACCCCTACATCCGGGGCACCGCGCAGAACCCCGACACCTACTTCCAATCCCGCGAGACGGTGAACCCGTTCTACGCGGCCACCCCGGGAATCGTCAGTGGCGCCATGGACGAGTTCGCGGCTCTCACCGGGCGGCGCTACCACCTCGTCGAGTACGCCGGCGATCCCGAGGCCGAGCGCGTCATCGTGGTCATGGGGTCCGGCGCCCAGACCGTCATGCAGACGATCGACCACCTGCGCGCTCGCGGCGAGCGGGTGGGCATGGTCCAGATCCGCCTCTACCGGCCGTTCCCGACCGAGGACGTGCTGGCCGCCATTCCCGCGAGCTGCACGAAGCTGGCCGTCCTCGACCGCACCAAGGAACCGGGTGCGGGCGGCGAGCCGCTCTTCCTCGACGTCGTCTCCGCCCTCGGCGAGGCGGTCGGGTCGGACCGGCGCGAACGCATGCCGGTGGTCATCGGCGGCCGTTACGGGCTCTCCTCCAAGGAGTTCACCCCGGGCATGGTGCAGGGCATCTTCGACGAGATGGCCCTGCCCGCGCCCCGGGCCCGTTTCACCGTCGGCATCGTCGATGACGTCTCCGGGACGTCGTTGCCCTGGTCCGCCGACCTCGACGTCGAGGACCCCGAGACGCTGCGCGCGGTGTTCTACGGGCTCGGCTCGGACGGCACGGTGGGCGCGAACAAGAACACCATCAAGATCCTGGGCAGCCAGGAGGACACCTACGCGCAGGGCTACTTCGTGTACGACTCCAAGAAGTCGGGGTCACGGACCGTCTCCCACCTGCGGTTCGGCCCGAAGCCGATCACCGCGCCCTACCTGGTCAACCAGGCGGGCTTCATCGGGTGCCACCACTGGTCGATCCTGGAGCGCGTGGACGTCCTGAAGTACGCCCGCCCCGGGACCGTGCTGTTGCTGAACAGCCCCCACTCCCCCGCCGAGGTCTTCGGACACCTACCGCTGCCGATGCAGCGCAGGATCATCGACCTCGGCATCGAGCTGTACGCGATCGACGCCAACGCCGTCGCCCGCACGGCCGGCATGGGCAACCGCACCAACACCGTCCTGCAGACCTGCTTCTTCGCGATCAGCAGGGTCATGCCGCGTGACACCGCGATCGAGGCGGTCAAGGCGTCGATCCGCAAGACCTACCTGCGCAAGGGTGCCGAGGTTGTGGCCAAGAACGAGTCCGCCGTCGACACGTCGCTCGAGCACCTCCACCGCGTCGAGGTGCCGGCCCACACGGTCGGTGACGCCGGGATGCTCCCACCCGTGCCCGACTTCGCCCCGGACTTCGTGAAGCGGGTGACCGCCAGGATGCTCATGGACGAGGGGGACGACCTCCCCGTCAGCGCACTCCCCGTGGATGGCACCTACCCGTCCGGCACCACCCGGTACGAGAAGCGGAACATCTCGGACATCGTCGCGGTGTGGGATCCCGAGGCCTGCATCCAGTGCGGCAACTGCGCCTTCGTCTGCCCGCACGCCGTGCTCCGCGCCAAGTACTACCCCGAGTCCGCCCTGGAGGGCGCGCCGCCGTCGTTCCAGACCGCCGAGCTCAATGCCGCCGGCCTGCCGCAGTCCCGGTACACGCTGCAGGTCTACGCCGAGGACTGCACCGGCTGCGGCCTGTGCGTCGAGGCCTGCCCGGTGAAGCCGATCGGCTTCGGGGGCAGCCGCAAGGCGATCAACCTGGCGCCGGTGCTCGAGCGGACCGCCGAACGTGAGAACGTGCGGTTCTTCGAGTCGATCCCGATCAACCGTCGGTCCCGCGTGGACTTCGCGAACGTGCGCGGCGTGCAGTACCTCGAGCCGCTGTTCGAGTTCTCCGGGGCCTGCTCGGGGTGCGGTGAGACGCCCTACCTGAAGCTGCTCTCCCAGCTGTTCGGTGGCCGCGCCACGGTGGCCAACGCCACCGGGTGCTCCTCGATCTACGGCGGCAACCTGCCGACGACGCCCTGGTCGAGCAACAAGTACGGCCGCGGGCCGGCCTGGTCGAACTCCCTGTTCGAGGACAACGCCGAGTTCGGCCTCGGGCTCCGGCTCGCCGCCGACCTGCACACCGAACTGGCGCGCACCCGCCTCGGCGAGCTGCGTGGCGAACTCGGGGACGCGTACGTCGACGAGCTCCTGAACTCCCCGCAACTCTACGAGTCGGACCTTTCACGGCAGCGCGCCCGCGTCGAGGAGCTCAAGGGGCGCCTCGACGGCATGACCGGACCGACGGTGGCTGACCTGCGGTCGGTCTGCGACCACCTGCTCCGGCGCTCCGTCTGGATCGTCGGCGGGGATGGCTGGGCGTACGACATCGGCTCCGGGGGGCTCGACCACGTGCTGGCCTCGGGCCGCAACATCAACGTGCTCGTACTCGACACCGAGGTGTACTCGAACACCGGCGGCCAGGCCTCCAAGGCGACCCCGATGGGCGCCGTCGCGAAGTTCGCCTCCGGCGGCAAGGTCACCAACAAGAAGGACCTCGCGATGCAGGCCATCGCCTACGGCAACGTGTACGTCGCCCGGGTGGCCATGGGCGCCGACCCGCAGCAAACCCTCAAGGCGTTCCGGGAGGCCGAGTCCTACGACGGTCCGTCGCTGATCCTGGCCTACAGCCACTGCATCGCCCACGGGATCGACATGCGCAAGGGGCTCGACCAGCAGTACGCCGCCGTGGCGTCCGGCCACTGGCCCCTCATCCGGTACAACCCGGTGCTCAGGGCGGCGGACAAGAACCCGTTCCTGCTCGACTCGCCGCGTCCCCGGATCCCGCTGAAGCAGTACCACGACAAGGAACTGCGTTTCCGGATGCTGGCCGCGAGCGATCCCGTGGCCGCGGAACGGCTGCTCGCGCACGGCCAGTCGCAGGTGAACCAGCGGTGGGCGGAGTACGAGGAAATGGCCATGCGCAGCGCCTCCCAGTTCGCTGCCGACGCGAGGAAGTGAACCATGGACCTGACGACGACGTACCTCGGCCTCCAGCTCCGCAACCCGCTGGTGGCATCGGCAGGGCCCCTGTCGCAGACCCTGGACGGGATCCGGAAGCTCGCGGACGGCGGTGTCGGCGCGGTCGTGATGTTCTCGCTGTTCGAGGAGCAGCTCCGCACGGCGGCGGCCCGCGACCTGGACCTGATCGAGCGGCACGAGCACTCCTTCGCCGAGGCCCTCGACTACTTCCCCGAGGCCACGCTGGACGAGAAGAGCCTCGCATACGGCTACCTCACCCTGGTGGAGCGCGCGGCCCGGGCGATCGACGTCCCCCTGATCGCGAGCCTCAACGGGTCCGATTTGGGCGGATGGGTGGCGTTCTCGCACGAGTTGCAGGACGCCGGTGCCGCCGCGCTCGAGCTGAACATCTACTTCGTCCCCGGCGACCTGCTCACTTCGGGCAGCCAGGTCATCGGGAGGCACCTCGAGATCGTGGCCGCGGTGAAGGACGCCGTCGACATCCCGGTCGCGGTGAAGATGAGCCCCTACTTCAGCTCGGTGGGCAGTGTCGCCCTGCGGATCATCGAGGCGGGGGCCGACGGCCTGGTGCTCTTCAACCGCTTCCTACAGCCCGACGTGGACATCGAAACCCTGGAGGCAAACCACACGTGGGCGCTGTCCGCCCCGGACGAGGGGCGCCTGCCCCGGACCTGGATCGCCGCCCTGCGCCACCACACCACGGCGTCCCTCGCCGCGACGACCGGGGTGGCGGACGGGTCGGACGTGGTGAAGAACCTGCTCGCCGGGGCGGACGTCGTCATGTCCACCTCCGCACTGATCCGGCGGGGGCCGGGGTACGCGCAGGTGATGCTCGACGAACTGGTGGCCTACCTCGAACGCAAGGAGTTCCCGAGCCTGGACGCCCTGCGCGGCTTGCTCGCGGTGCCGGCGAGCACCGAGGGGAACGCGTACCAGCGCAGCAGCTACGTGGCAGCCATGGAAAAGGCGAAGACGGTCTACGGCGCGCTCTAGGCTCCAGCACCGAGGGCTTGGGGCTCCAGTTCAGGGCCGGCTCCACGCTCCAGCTCCAAGTCGGCTCCACACGCCAGCACCACGCCGGCTGCACGCTCCAGCTCAAAGCCCACGGCCACGCTGCCCATCCAAACCCGGCCGGTTTGCTCCGCCAACGGATCCGCGACCGATCCTCCTCGCGAGCAACTGGTCCAAGATCTCCCGGGAGGTCTGGGAGCGGAATCCGCTACGAGACCTCCCGGGAGATCTCGGACCTGCCGGGCTTGGTCACCCCCGTAGTCTTGGACAGTGAGTGGCACGTGCTGTCAAGGGCCTTTGGGGTGCTCACAACCCGGCCCGGCGGGGCTCTCCGAACCGCCAGGAGCCTCGGGGCCGGGTGCCCGCGAGACCGGCCGCGCCACCAGCCGCACGAACCCTAACCAACCATCGGCGGCGAGGCTTTGAACCTGTGGTGAGGCGTATGCCCCTCACCGCGGGCTCAAACCCTCCAACCCCGGTTGGTAAGGATTCGAACACTTCGCCACGGGCTCAAACCCTGCCCGACCCGCATGCAGGGAGGGCTGGCTGAGCCTCTGAGGAGGTCGGCCCGGGCAGCCAAGGAGAGAGGCACCGTACCCCGGGAGGTCGGCGTGCCCCCCACGGGGCCGGTCAGCCCGCGCCCTCCCAGCGCACCTCGGCAGCATCCTTGTCCGGGCGCCATCCCCGCCACACCGCGTGGCGCAGGCGCCCCCCGGCGGTGCGCTCCGCGTAGCTGACCTCCCCCACGAGCTTGGGCTCCACCCACACGGCATCGCGACGGTCGACAGCCGGGACATCCGGGGCGGGCGGGGTCGCCCTCTCCAGGGGCCGAAGCCGGGCGACGGCGTCGCGCAGGTCCGCCTCGGCGAACCCGGACCCCACCCGGCCCACGTAGCGCAACTCGCCGCCGTCGTTGACCGCGGCAAGGAGGGAGGAGATCCCCGAGCGGCCGTGATCGGCCCTGCGCCACCCGATGACCACCACCTCCTGGGTGCGGGCGTGCTTGATCTTCACCCAGCCGCCGCTGCGCCTGCCGGGCAGATACCGCCCATCCCTCCGCTTGGCGATCACGCCCTCGAGGCCGAGCTCGAGGCTGGCCTCCACCGCCTCCTCGACCGATCCCTCGTGGGCCTCGGGGATGTGGACGTGCCCGCCTGGCTCGACCGCGGAATCGAGGAGCAGGCGGCGCTGCCGGTACGGCGTGCCCTGCAGCTCACGCGTCACCCCCCCGACGGTGAGGCTCAGCACGTCGAACAACATGAGCTGCACCGGGGTGGTACGCGCCAACCGGGCCACGTCCGCGCCGGTCGCCTTCATGCGCGTCTGCAGTAGCCCGAAGTCGGGCCGCCCTGCCGGATTCACGGCCACGATCTCCCCGTCGAAGACCCCCGCGTCGCCCACGATCCGGCCGGCCAGTTCCTGCAGTTCGGGGTAGGTGGCGGTGGCGTCGTTCCCGTTGCGGCTCATCACGACGACGGCGCCGCCTCCCACGCCCACGATGGCCCGCACGCCGTCCCACTTCATCTCGAACACCCAGTCGTCGCCGCCGAGTGCGCCGAGCGTCCCCGCGGTCGCGAGCATGGGGCGCGGCAGGCCGGCGAGCGCGGGGACGGCGGGCGGAGGGTTGACGTCGCCGCCGGGCTGGTCGTTCATGAGGTGCAGG
>JADGOQ010000142.1 GCA_017882885.1 Actinomycetales bacterium
AGCAGGTGCGCCGCCTCGGTGGTGGCCGCCCGCCGCGGGGCCTCCTGGTCCGCCTCGACGGGGCCGGTGTGCGCCGCCTGCCACAGCGCGATGGTCCGCTCCCCCGACGGCGAGGCATCGGTCACGACGGCGGTCACCTCCTCGGGCGGCACCCCGATCAGGCGCGAGGCGGTGAGCCCCGGGTCCGCGGCGGTGGCCGACGCCATGACCACCGTGGGCTCCGCGCCGAGGTGGCGGGCGAGGCGCAACAGGCGCCGCAGGACGAGGGCGACGTGTGCACCCGTGACGCCGCGATAGGCGTGGCACTCGTCGACGACGATGTACGTGAGCCCACGCAGCAGCCGCGCCCAGCGCTGGTGGCCGGGCAGCAGGGTGAAATGGAGGAAGTCGGGGTTGGTGAGGACGATGTCCGCGTGGTCGCGCACCCAGTCGCGCTCGGTGAAGGGGGTGTCGCCGTCGCAGGTGGACACGCGCACCGACTTCAGGGAGGAGGCCTGCAGCAGTGCCTGCAGGTTGGCGAGCTGGTCCGCGGCGAGCGCCTTCGTGGGCGCGAGGTAGAGCGTCGTGGGCCGGCGGCGGTAGCGAGCGATGGAACTCCCGGCGGGGGTGGCGGCGGCGGTGTCGCCCGCGCGGACGGCGCTGATGGCGGCCAGCCAGCCGGGCAGGGACTTGCCCGAGCCGGTGCCGGTGGAGATGACCGTGTGCCGCCCGGCGTGGATGGCCTCGGCCGCCTCCAGTTGGTGGAGCCAGGGCTGCGCGATCCCGAGACGGCGGTAGCCGGCGACGACGTCGGTGTCCGCCCACGCCGGCCAGTCGCCGGTGCGGCCGGCGCGCGCGTCGAAGTGCTCCACGTGGAGCAGGCGCCCGTCACGCGCGCCGAGGTCCCGGATCAGCTCGAGGGCCCGGTTCGCACGCACGCCTCCCATCGTGGCACGCTGAGTGCCCTGATCGAGGGCCCGGGGAGCCCGGGCGCAACGCCCGTGGGACCAAGGTCCCAACACGCCGGGGCTCGCCGGGAAACGTGACACAACATCTAGTGTGTCGCTGGCGTTGCGTACACTAGATGATGTGCTTCGCGGCGTAGCTTCGGACGCATTCACCGCTAGAAGAGGTTTCCCATGTCACCGTCGACCCAGCCCCATTCCCAGCCCAACCACCTCGGCCGGAGCGCTGACGGACCGGTCACGATCGACGCCGTCGGGACCATCAACGAGTACCTCTCCCGGGCCGACTGGCGCGTGAACGCGAACGCGAACCAGGGCTACTCGCTGGGCGGGATGATCCTCAACACCTCCGGCAAGGTGATCGCGAACTACTGGCTCACGCAGGTGTACGGCCCCGCCGCCGACGCCGCACACCGCAGCGGCGACCTGCACATCCACGACCTGGACATGTTCGCGGGGTACTGCGCGGGCTGGTCGCTCCGCACCCTCCTCGAGCAGGGCTTCAACGGCGTCCCCGGGGCGATCGCCGCGGGCGCCCCCCGGCACTTCTCCTCCGCCGTCGGGCAGATCGTGAACTTCCTGGGGACGCTGCAGAACGAGTGGGCCGGCGCGCAGGCGTTCTCGTCCTTCGACACCTACATGGCGCCGTTCGTCCGCCTCGACTCCATGACGTACGACCAGGTGCGGCAGGGAGTGCAGGAGCTGATCTTCAACCTCAACGTCCCATCGCGGTGGGGCACCAGACCCCGTTCACCAACCTCACCTTCGACTGGACGTGCCCGGAGGACCTGCGCACCCAGCAGCCGCTGATCGGCGACGAGGTCTGCGACTTCACCTACGGCGACCTCCAGGTGGAGATGGACATGATCAACCGGGCGTACATGGACGTCATGACCGCGGGCGACGCCGACGGCCGCGTCTTCACCTTCCCCATCCCCACGTACAACATCACCAAGGACTTCGCGTGGGACTCCCCCAACGCGGACCGGCTGTTCGCGATGACCGCGAAGTACGGCCTGCCGTACTTCCAGAACTTCATCAACTCCGAACTGGACCCCGGCATGATCCGTTCGATGTGCTGCCGCCTCCAGCTCGACCTCCGTGAGCTCCTCAAACGCGGCAACGGCCTGTTCGGCTCGGCGGAGCAGACCGGGTCCGTCGGCGTGGTGACCATCAACTGCGCACGCCTCGGCTACCTGTTCGCGAGCGACGAGGCCGGGATGCTCGAGCGGCTGGACTCGCTGCTGGACATCGCCCGGGACACCCTCGAGGCGAAGCGCGTCGTGATCCAGCACCACATCGACGACGGCCTCTTCCCATACACCAAGCGCTACCTCGGCACGCTGGAGAACCACTTCTCCACGATCGGCATCAACGGCGTCAACGAGATGGTCCGGAACTTCAGCATGGACGAGTTCGACATCACCGACCCCCGCGGCCACGCCATGGCCGTGCGGTTCCTGGACCATGTGCGCGACCGCATGGTCGAGTTCCAGGAGTCCACGGGACACCTCTACAACCTGGAGGCCACGCCGGCCGAGGGCACCACCTACCGGTTCGCCAAGGAGGACGCGAAGCGGTACCCCGGGATCCTCCAGGCGGGCACCGCGGAGAACCCCTACTACACCAACTCCTCGCAGCTGCCGGTCGGCTTCACCGATGACGCCTTCGAGGCCCTCGAGCGCCAGGAGGAGCTGCAGGGCAAGTACACCGGCGGCACCGTCCTGCACCTCTACATGCCGGAGCAGATCTCCTCCGCGGAGGCGTGCAAGAACCTGGTGCGCCGCGCACTCTCCAACTTCCGGCTGCCGTACATCACGATCACCCCGACGTTCGCCATCTGCCCCGTGCACGGCTACCTGGCCGGCGAGCACTTCCACTGCCCCAGGTGCGCGGCCGCCCGTCCGGACGCCGCCCCGCAGCCCTGCGAGGTGTGGACGCGCGTGATGGGCTACTTCCGGCCCGTCTCCTCGTTCAACATCGGCAAGAAGGGCGAGTACGCCGAGCGGGTGATGTTCACCGAGGAGGCGGCGGCCGCGCACCGATGATCGACGCCGCCGCCCGGCCCGCCCGCGCGCATGACCTCCAGATCGCCGGCCTCGTGCCGCTCTCCAGCGTGGACTGGCCGGGCAGGCTCGTGGCCACCGTGTTCTGCCAGGGCTGCCCGTGGGACTGCGGCTACTGCCACAACCCGGGCCTCCGGGACTGTGACGCGCCGGGTGTCGTGGAGTGGGCGGAGGTGGAGGCGCTGCTCGCGCGCCGTTCCGGCCTGCTCGACGGCGTGGTGTTCACCGGGGGCGAGGCCACGCGCCAGGACGCGCTGGCCCCGGCGATGCGGCGAGTCCGCGAGCTCGGGTTCGCCGTCGGCCTCCACACCGGCGGGGCCTACCCGCGCCGGCTCGCGGAGCTGCTCCCCCTGGTCGACTGGGTCGGCCTCGACATCAAGGCGCTGCCCGAGGACTACGACGGCGTCGTCGGCTCCGCCGTGGGTGGGGCGCGCGCCTGGGACTCGCTCGAGCTGCTGATCGGGGCCGGCGTGGACCACGAGGTGCGGCTCACCGTCCACCCGGGCTCCCCACAGGCGGCGACCGCCGTCGAGGTCGCGTGGCGGCTGCGTGCCGCGGGGGTGCGCGCTTTCGCGCTGCAGGATGCCCGGACGGAGGGCACCAGCCCCGAGTTCCGGGCCGAGGCGCGGGCCTGGGACGTGGCGGCGTGGCGGGCCCGGCTGGCGGCCCTCACCCATGAGATCGGCGCGATCGGTTTCCCGAGCTTCGTCGCCCGCTGACCCGATCCACCGCTCCACTGCCAGCCTCCGGGCGCGGAAACCCCCGCCGCTGGCTAGTCTTCTTGGACTGGTCCGCTCGCCGAGGAGTCATCGATGCTGGAACTGGGGCCCACGAGTCTCACGATCGTCACCGTCATCGGCGTGATCGCGCTGGCCGCGCTCGTCGTCGCGTGGGTGCTGCGCGGCCAGGTCCTCGCGGCCGACGACGGGACCCCCGGCATGCGCGCCATCGCCGCCGCGATCCAGGAGGGCGCCGAGGCCTACCTGAACCGGCAGTTCCGCACGCTCGTGCTGTTCGCGGTGGTGGTGTGCGCCCTGCTCTTCCTCCTGCCCGGGGAAACCGGCATCAAGGTCGGCCGCTCTGTCGCATTCCTCCTCGGCGCCGCGTTCTCCGCCGCGATCGGATACCTGGGCATGTGGTTGGCCGTCCGCGCGAACGTCCGCGTCGCCTCCGCGGCACGGCACGCGGGTGGAAAGGCAACCGGCGCACGTATCGCGCTGCGTACCGGCGGTGTGGTGGGCATGTGCGTGGTGGGCCTCGGCCTCCTCGGAGCGTCGGTGACCGTGCTGGTCTACCGCTCCGATGCGCCCGCGGTGCTCGAGGGCTTCGGGTTCGGGGCCGCGCTGCTCGCCATGTTCATGCGGGTGGGCGGCGGCATCTTCACGAAGGCGGCCGATGTCGGCGCGGACCTCGTGGGCAAGGTCGAGGTCGGGATCCCCGAGGACGACCCCCGCAACGCCGCCACCATCGCCGACAATGTGGGTGACAACGTCGGCGACTGCGCCGGCATGGCGGCGGACCTGTTCGAGTCCTACGCCGTCACCCTCGTCGCCTCCCTCATCCTCGGGAAGTCCGCCTTCGGCGAGCAGGGGCTCGTGTTCCCCCTGATCGTGACGGCGATCGGCGCGTTCGTCGCGCTCCTCGGCATCCTCACCACCCGGGTTCGGGAGGACGAGGACGGGCTGCGGGCCATCAACCGCGGCTTCTACCTGTCGGCCCTCGTGGGGCTCGCCCTCGCCGCGGTCGCGGCCTACGCCTACCTGCCCTCCTCCTTCGCCGCGCTGGGCGGGCTCGCGGCCACCTCGGGCAGCGCCGGAGACCCACGGCTCGTCACGACGGCGGCCGTCGCCGTCGGCATCGTCCTCGCCGGGGTGATCCTGTGGGTGACCGGCTACTTCACGGGTACCGGCTCCACCCCCACCTGGCGCGTCGCGTCCCGGACCCGCACCGGTGCCGCGACCGTCGTGCTCGCCGGCATCGGCGTCGGGTTCGAGTCCGCCGTCTACACGGCGGGCATCATCGCGATCGCGATCGCATTGTGCTTCCTCCTGGCGGGCGGCGCGGCGTGGCTCTCCCTCTTCCTCATCGCGCTCGCCGGCTGCGGCCTGCTCACCACGGTCGGCGTGATCGTGGCCATGGACACCTTCGGCCCGGTCTCGGACAACGCCCAGGGCATCGCCGAGATGTCGGGCGACGTGGACGACCGCGGCGCCCACGTCCTCACCGAGCTGGACGCGGTCGGCAACACCACCAAGGCGATCACGAAGGGCATCGCGATCGCGACGGCGGTGCTCGCGGCCACCGCACTGTTCGGCTCGTACAACGACGCCGTCGTCAGCGCGCGCGCCTCCCTCGACGCGGCCGCCAGCAACGCCGACCTGCTCGTCCGCGCCATGGCCGACTACTCGATCGTCTCCCCCGTCACGCTCATCGGCGTCATCCTCGGCGCCGCCACGGTCTTCCTCTTCTCCGGGCTCGCGATCGACGCCGTCACCCGCACGGCCGGCTCCATCGTGTTCGAGGTGCGCCGCCAGTTCCGCGAGATCCCGGGCATCATGACCGGCGAGGCCCGGCCGGAGTACGGCAAGGTGGTGGACATCTGCACGCGCGAGTCGCTGCGCGAACTGGCCACCCCCGGACTGCTGGCAGCGTTCGCCCCGATCGGGGTGGGTTTCGGGCTCGGCGTGGGACCGCTCGCCGGGTTCCTCGCCGGGTCGATCGCGTGTGGCGTGCTCATGGCCGTGTTCCTCGCGAACTCGGGAGGGGCCTGGGACAACGCCAAGAAGATCGTCGAGGACGGGAACTTCGGCGGGAAGGGCTCCGCCGCCCATTCGGCCGCCGTCATCGGCGACACCGTGGGAGACCCGTTCAAGGACACCGCCGGACCCGCGATCAACCCGCTGATCAAGGTCATGAACCTCGTGGCCGTACTGATCGCGCCCGCCGTGATCATGATGTCCGAGTCCGCGAACGCCTCCCACCCGGTCCGGATCGGCATCGCGCTCGTGGCCGCGGCCATCGCGTTCGGCGCCGTCATCGCCTCCCGGCTGCGCGCGGCGAAGGCGGACGAGGCCTCGGACGCGGCCCCGCGACCCAGGACCGCGTCCTGACGCACCGGTCCGGCACGGGCGCCGGCCCCCGCCACGAGCCCCGTTCCCACCTCCCCCAACCGCACCTCGACCGCGGCGTGGACCACCACGTCGTCCCCGAGCACCACGCATGACGTGAGGGCGGCACCGTTCAGCCCGACGACGCGGGTGGCGACGACGCACGCCGCCGGCCCGCCGTCGGCCCGGGTCTGGGCACCCGCGAGCGCGGCGAGGTCGGCGGCGTTCTGCGCGACGCCCCGCGCCTGCATCGCGGCCAGCGCCACGAGCGCCCCCGAGGCCAGGACCAGCACCGCGGCGATCACCGCGAGGGCGAGCACGGTCCCGGAGCCGCGCTCCGGCTCAGGGTTCGGGAACGGCCACAGCCTGCGCGCGCGCACTGACATCACCCCACGTCCCGAGCCCCGGCAGCGGGATCGACACGGTCACCCGCACCAGCTCCCCCCACTCCACCTGGACGTCCGCCCCCGGGCCCGCGAGCTGCCCGGCCACCGCGCGGACCTCCGTGACCTCGGCCCCGATGGCCGCGGCGCGGGCGCCCGCCCGGGCGGCGTCGCCCGCCCGGAGTTGCGCGACGCCGCCGCCCAGGACCGCCAGGCAGAACGTCAGCACAAGGACGACGGCGGGCAGCGCGATGGCGAACTCGGCGGTCACCGTCCCGCGCTGCCCGCCGGCCCGGCCACGCGACCATGGAGGCCGGCGTCGCCGTGCCTTCGTGCCGGCCGCGGACCTGTCAGCCGCGGACCGACAGGGCATTGGACACGATCTCGAACAGGGCCGTGCGCACCGCGTCCGACCTCATGACCGAGAGCAGCAGCAGTGCGAAGGCCACGGCCGCGAGCACGCCGACCGCATACTCGGCGCTGACCATCCCCGCCTCATGCGTGCGGAGGAGCTCCTCCCAGCGCTCGCGAACCCGCTCCAGCGGGCGCTGCGCGAATTGGTGAATCCTCATGTCCATCTCTCCTTCCCGGACCGACCCCCGGCCCTGCCCCCACCTTCGCGGGCGCCGGCCCCCCGGTCCCGATCGCGGCCACCCCACCTGTGGACAACCGCGCGCGTTCGGGCTGTGGACAGGTCAACGCCCCAGCAGCGCGATCCCCGTGGACAGCAGCACCGGCACCACCCCGATGGCGATGAACGCCGGCAGGTAGCACAGGCCCAGGGGCAGCACGAGGCGCACCCCGAGGCGGCCGGCGGCCTCCCGGGCGCGGCGGTCCCGCCGGGCGTGGATGGACGCGGCGGCGCGCTCCAGCAGCGGCAGCGGGTTGGCGCCGTCGCACCACGCCGGCTCGAGCGCGCGCACGAGGACGGCATCGGGACTGCCCTCCCAGGCCTCGTCCCAGCCCGCCCCCAGCAGCAGGAGGCGCCCGGCCCGCAGTGCCGACGGCGCGTCCCCCACCTCCCCGACGGCGATGAGCGCCCGCGGGATGGAGGCGCCGGTGCGCAACGCGGCCGCCACGAGTTCGAGCAGCAGCACCGGGTCCGTGACGCGGTGCGAGCACCGGGTCCCGCGCCGCGAGCCGGCCCCCGAGCGGGCGAGCGAGCGCACCCGGCCACCGTTCGCCGGGCGCATCCCGCCTCCACGCCCCGCGCCGGCGTGGACCCCGCCGGACCCGAAGGCCAACGCGGCAAGCAGCGCCGCGCCGATGAGGACCGGGATCATGGCGCGACGGCGGTTTCGTCCCGTGCGCGGGTCACGAGCGCCGCGGACCACCGCATCCCCGCGACGTACAGGGCGAGTCCCACCAGACCCACGACGGTGCCGAGCCCTCCCCCCGCGAGCTGGCCAACCGGGTCCGCTCCCACGAAGGACCCGAGCACCAGCCCGAGCGCGGGCAGGCCCGCCAGGAGTTTCGCGCTCGCGACCGGCCCCGCCAGCGCGATGCGCCGCGCCGCCTCGTTGGCCTCGGCGCGGGTGAGCGAGGAGGCGCACCCCGAGGCGGCCGGCGGCCTCCCGGGCG
>JADGOQ010000143.1 GCA_017882885.1 Actinomycetales bacterium
CCGGACCGGCCATACTCTCACTCATCAGGGTCTCCCTTCAGGAACGACCAGACCCCTCAAGGGTGGACTGATCAAAACCCGAAAGTGCGACACGAACGCTGAAGCAAGGCACGGGTGAGGGCTGGTGGGTTCGGGGGGGTGACCCTCCCCCGGGTGCGCTGCGCGGGGGCTCGGCCCACAATGGAGCCCATGAAGATGCCCACGCACTCCGACGAGAACAAGGCCCGATTCCGCTCGCTGGTCACCGAGGCGCCGGGAGTCGAGGTGAAGCCGATGTTCGGCAGCGTCGGCGCGTTCGTGAACGGCCAGATGTACGCCGGGCTGTTCGGCGAGGCCCTGGGCGTCAAGCTCTCCCCGGCGGACACCGCCGAGCTGGCGGCGATCCCGGGGACCGGGCCGTTCGGGCCCGCCGAACGCCCCATGGGCGGCTGGACCTCCCTTCCCGCGGCCATGTCCGACGACGACGCCGCCGCCTGGTTCGAGCGCGCCCTCACCTACGTGGCCACCCTGCCGCCGAAGGCCTCGAAGTCCCGGAGGAAGTGACGACACCGACCCACCGCGCCCTCGGGCATGGACCGTGGTCTCTGTTGGTGAGATTCCGAACGGACTACAGTCCTTGGTGATGAAGGAGGCCACCATGTCTCAATACCCCGAACCAACCCAGCCCGGCTACTTCTCGTCACCCGAATTCGAAGCACGCACCGAAGCCAGGAAGAGGATCCAGGCGCGGCGGGACCTGGCCACCCATGTGGTGGTCTACGTCGTGGTCAATGCGTTCCTCATCGGCATCTGGTGGTGGACCGGCGGCGGCTACTTCTGGCCCGCGTGGGTCCTCGGCGGCTGGGGGATCGGCCTCGTCATGAATGTGTGGGACGTGCTGTTCCGCCGCCCGATCACCGAGGATGACATCGACCGCGAGTTGCGCCGGCGCTCGGGCAGCTGACTGGTCGGGTCAGAGGTCGACGAGGTCCAGGGCAACCTCGACGTCGTCGCCCTCCACGATCCCCTCGGCGTCACGCACCGCCCGCTTCACCGGCAGCATGTAGGACCCGGCCTTGCTCGGGAAGATCGAGGTCCGCCACCGCGACTGCCCCAGCGTGACCTCAACCCTGATCGAGCGGAACCCCCGCGTGAAGCCCGCCGTCAGTTCGCGGATGTCCTCGGAGAGCTCGAGCGGCAGCATCACGAAGTGCCACGCGTCCACACTGGTCTCGGTCCGGACCAGGACGCCGTCGAAGGTGACGTTCATGCCAGCGACCCTACAGTGACCTCATGACGATCCGCATCGGCACCTCCGGCTGGAGCTACGACCACTGGGACGGGGTGCTCTACCCACCCGGCCTGCCCGCTCGCGACCGCCTCGGCGTGTACACCGCGAACTTCACCACCGTGGAGTTGAACGCGAGCTTCTACCGCTGGCCGCGGGAAGCGACCTTCGCCTCCTGGAACCGCCGGCTGCCGCCGTACTTCCACATGACCGTGAAGGCGCCGCGGGGCCTGACGCACGCGAAGCGCCTCTACTCCCCGGAGGTGTGGGTCGAGCGCATCTGCCGCTCCTGGCACGCCCTGCGGGACCACCGCGGGATGCTGCTGGTCCAGTTGCACCCCGCCCACGAGCGCGACGACGCCCGCCTCGACTGGTTCCTCTCCCGCTTTCCCGACTGGGTGCGGATCGCCGTCGAGTTCCGCCACCCCTCCTGGGTGCACGACGACGTCTTCCGCCTGCTCGAGCACCGCCGCGCCACCTACGTGGTCACGAGCGGCGCGGGCTTGCCGTGCGTGCTGCGGGCGACGTCGGACACCGTCTACGTCCGCCTCCACGGCCCGGACACGAACCACCTCTACGGCGGCTCCTACTCCGACGACGACATGCGCTGGTGGGCTGACCGCATCCGGGAGTGGGACGCCTCCGGCCACGACGTCTACGCCTACTTCAACAACGACGGCGGCGGCAACGCCGTCCGGAACGCGTGGACGCTACGGCACTTCTGCGGTGCGTGAGGAATGTGCGCCGGTCGTCAGCGATGTGCTGTCCTTGTGCTGTGAGTCCAACCAACCTCCCGCTCAGCGCCGTCCTCGCCTCCCTGCCCGACGACGTCGCGGCGCCTGCCCGGGAGGCGCTCAACTCGCTGCTCCTCGACGAAGGTGAGGACGGCGAGTGGGATGTGGTCTCGCAACTCGAGCTGCAGACCTTCCTCTGGTATTCGCTGCCCACGAAGTGGCTGGTGGACAGCCGGGAGCACCACGAGGTGGCATGGGCGCTCGGCGATTTCTACCGGGCGGCCGGAAAGCAGCGCTTCGCCGACCTCTGCCGCGCCCAGCACACCCACCTGCTCATCGATCTGTGGGAGACCGACGAGGACAGGGCCCGCAAGGAACTCCACCGGCTCATGGACCTCTCGGGGGTCAAGCCACCATCGATCGACTCCCTCACCTGGGGGGCCCTGATGGGCCTGACCGAGACCGTCGCCTACCACACCGCCAGCTATGCCCTCGAGCGCGCGATCGAGGACGGCCGCCTCACCCCAGGTGGCCACGGCTGGCGAGGGCACGCCGTCCGGATCACGACGGCCGCCCTCGGTCGGGGGCACTCCGAGAGGCCCGCGCTCAGCGTGGCCGGCGCGGTCCGGCAGGAGCGGCGCGACCATTGGCTCGCCGACGTCCAGCGTCGCGGGCTCGTTCTCACCGAGGACCTTGCCGACGCCGTCACCGCGCCGTCCGTCGACGACTTGCCCGACGACGTCGTCACGCCCCCGCTGTGGGGTGGCGGCGGGCCGCCACGCCTCATCACCACACGGTCCGACGTCGTCGCCCTCGAGGGGGTGGCGGCGTCACTGGAGCCGCTGGTGTGGTTCCTGGGCGAGATCGGCGACGGCATCACCCTCACGCAGACCGGCAACCTGCCGCGCGCGCTCGTGCTGGCCGCGGACGAGCGGTACGACTGGTTCGACCTCGAGCCGCGCTCCCGCCTCCGCTCGATGTGGGACCTGAACGAGCTTGTCGCGCTGAATGAACTGGTCACCGAGCTGCGGTGGGTGACGAGGACCGGCCAGAAGCTCCGGTTGTCCGTGAAGGGGAGAACAATGCGGGACGATCCGCTGGGGTTGGCGCGCGCGGTGTTCGGGTACCTGTTCAACCAGCGTGACTGGCACGGGGACGGCGCGGTGGCGACGGCAACGGTGCTGCTCGGCGCCTATGAAACCCTCACCACGGACGAGGTCTACGACCGGATCCTCCACTACCTCGGCACGCGCTGGGCACGTGAGGGCGCGCCACTGCGAGAACGGCAGGACGTGTTCGGGGCGTCGCGGAGGTTCGACACACTGGGGGCCGGGTTCGGGTGGTTCGCGCCACTGCCGCGGCGGGACTTCCGCCTCCACCGGCCACTCAACGCGGTGGGACGCGCGGCGTGCGTGACCGGCCTGCGGCATGTGGTGGCGGGACCCTGGTTGCGGATGTAGCAATCGGCCGATCCGGGTTTACCGGCCGGTTGTCCACAGGCCCGCCGCCGTAGGGTCCGGACTGTCACCTCCCGGTGCGAGAGTCACCCCGTGAAACACAATCTGAAACGGAGTTCGGTCAAGGTGCTCCTGCGGTTCCCGGAGAACGCCGGGATAGGCAGGGAGGGCCTGTGGGCCAAGCCGGTGGACGCCAACGAAGGTGGCGGCACCTACGAGTTGATGAACAACGCGTTCTACGCGCCGCTCAGGATCCAGGACATCGTGCGCGCCGAGCTCGACGCGCGATCGTGCTTGCAGGTGGTCGAGATCGTGCGCCTCGCCAACGGCCCCGTGTCGTTCGTGGAGGTTCCCGACGGCGTCGCGCTCGAGCTGGTCAAGGCCCTCGGTGACAGGTGGGCGAAGTCGGGAGCCATGTACACCGAGGGGACGACGGGAGCACTCGTCACCGCGTGGCCGGCATCGATGGCCGTCTCGATGGTCGAGCGTGTCCTGAGACTGACGACTCCCGCGAACTGGCGCGTGCTGGAGGTGGCTGACGCCCACGACCGCGCCGCTGCCCTCCCGGACCTGGTGGACCTCGAGCTGGATCAAGAGGCACCCGAGGACCCCGGCACCGTGGACTACTGGGCTGCGGACGACCCGGGGTGGGCGGGCCTTGGCGTGACCGACGCCGCGAGGCTCGCCTACCTGCAGGGCCTGGCCGCCGACGACCCCCGCGTGCTTGCCACCATCCGAGCCGGACGACACGACGACGTCATGCGGTACGTCGAACGGCTCATGGCCCCCGACCCGCGAGACCTCCCTCCGCTCGGCCGTCCGCTGCTCATCGACCCGGACGGCGCCGCGGACGGATCCCGAGACCGGGGCGACGGCGGATGCGCGGATGGGTGCGCGGCGTGTGGCTGCGGCTCGGCACCCCTGCCACCGGCGATCGTGCGCGCCGGTCACTTCACCACTTCCCGGGGCCGCCAGCGGCGCCGACGCCGGTGACTGCGGCGGCGGAGTCTCCGACTCGGTGACCCAGCCGGTCCGCCGCACCCCGGGAACCACCCTCCGCGAGTTCTTCCACAGGCTTGGTTAGTGCTGTGGTGTCCACAGGCCGGTGGGGACTTTTCGTTGCTATTCCAACGGTTTCGGGGTTGCGGCGGGGGGTGGGACAGGGTAGACTCGAACACATGTTCGGGGGGTCAGGTACGGCGGGGTCGGGTGCACATGACGGCGCTGCTTCCGTGCGGGCGCCGCTGACGACGGCGGACCTCGCCGCCTTCACCGCCGGGTTGGCCGCGTTGCCGGTCGCGGGCACCGAGGCGGAGAACATCGACCGTCTCCGGCTGCTGGAGGACCTGAAAGCGGTGTGCGGTGCGGTGCAGGCCCGCGAGACCGTCGCGTTCGACGCGGCCCGCCGCGACGCGGAGGCCGGGCGTGGGGTCCCGGCCGCCAAACGCGGC
>JADGOQ010000144.1 GCA_017882885.1 Actinomycetales bacterium
GAAGTCCGTGGTGTCCGTCTCGCTGCCCACCGTGTTCGCCTTCTACATCGTGGCGGCGGTGGGAGACGTCGTCGCGAACGAGGACGTCCGCTACATCACGCCGTTCAAATTCTTCGAGTCGGACTACATCATCGCCAACAACAGCCTCGAGGGCAGCTCCCTGGCGCTGCTCGCGGGATTCGTTGTGGTGGCGATCGCGGCGAGCTACGTGATCTACAACAGGAAGGACGTCCGCGCGGCGGCGTGAAATGAACATCTTCCTGCGTGAACTCAAGGTGCACCGCTTCTCGCTGCTTTTCTGGTCCCTCGGCATGGTGGCGCTGATCGGCTCCGGGATGGCCAAGTTCGCCGCCTACGAGTCGGCCGGCCAGTCCCTCGAGAAGATCATGGCGACCCTGCCGCGCGCCGTCCTCGTGGTATTCGGCATCTCCGGGTTCGACCTGAAGACCGCGAGCGGATTCTTCGGCGTCCTGTTCCTGTACATCGCGGTCATGGCGTCGGTGCACGCCGTGCTGCTCGGCTCCACCCTCATCTCCAAGGAGGAGCGGGACAGGACGTCGGAGTTCCTCTACGCCAAGCCCATCTCCCGGGACCGGGCGCTGACCGGCAAGCTGCTCGCCGGCCTGGTCCTCGTGGTCATCCTGAACCTCGTCACCTCCGTCTCCTCGTTCGTGTTCGTGGGGAACTTCGCCGGGGACGAGCCGTTCCAGCGGGAGGTCCTCCTGCTGATGGTGGGGCTGCTGTTCCTGCAGCTCATCTTCTTCGCGATCGGTGCCGTGGTCGCCGGGGTGGCCCGGCGGCCGAAGTCCGCCCCCTCGCGCGCCACCTCGGTCATGTTCCTGACGTTCCTCCTGTACTACCTGGTCAACCTGAACGAGGGTCTCGGCTTCCTGCGGTACCTCTCCCCGTTCAAGTACTTCGACGCCGGCACCCTCATGACCGACGGGCAGCTCGACCCGCTTTTCGTCGTACTGTCGGTGGTCATCATCGCCCTTGCGGCGTTCGGGACCTACCACTACTTCTCGGAGCGCGACCTGAACGTGTGAAGTACCGCTCAGCCCGGGAACGCCTCCTCGAAGGCCGCGCGCATGTCCTCCGTGACCTCGCCGCTGAAGCCGCACAGGTTGACGGTGCTCTCGGCGGCGGTGATGAGGTACTCCCCGCCCTCGCGGAAGTCGAGCACCCCGAGCAGTGCCTGGTGCATGCCGTCGGGGATCTCGAGGACCACCCGCTCGGCACTGCCCCCGGCGTACCACCGGTCCACGTCCAACACCACACTCTGCTCCCCCACCTCCACGGCCGTGCCCGCGAACGCCGGCGACATGTCCATCAGGTACTGCACCTCGAACGGCAGGCAGGAGGCCATTGCGCCGTCGGAGTCCGGGAGTCGCAACGTGAGGGCGTCGGACTCGGCGGCCCCGCCGCCGCAGCCCGCGAGCCCGACGACGGCGACCGCCGCCACCGCCGCTCGCACGGCCAGTGCCGGCCACCGAATGTCTCCCGACATGTTCCGCTGCATGGCATCCTCCTTCGATCGTGTGATCCATATGTGTCGAGGGGATCGGTGATCTTGCAGCGGCTGCTCGCCGAAGACACGGTGTTCTTCGACGGGCAGCTCATGTAGTCCCATCTGTGTGTGTTCAGTGGTACCGTCAACATATGCGTGGGACCTACACGGCAACAATGGGCGACAGGGGCCGCCTCGTGATCCCCCTGGAGCTCAGGAGGCACGCCGGGCTGACCGAAGGGGTGCCGCTCGTGCTTGGTCAAGACGACCTACGGCATCGTCGTCATGACCCGCGAGCAGGCGTTGGAGCACGTCCGTGGCCAACTGGTGGGCACGGACCTCGTCGCCGACCTGCTCGCGGACCGGCGCCGTTGTCGTCGAGCAGCTCCTCACCGCCGGCCCCGACTGCTCCGCCGTCAACTGGTCCGAGGTCGCCCAGAAGGTGCGCACGGCCGGGGGTGACTGGCCGCTGGCCGCCGCGCTGCTGTCCAGCTACGGGCTGCGGGTTCGTGACGCCACCGCCGACGACGCCGAACGGGCCGCGGCGTTGTGGTGCCGGGGTCGGGGCTCTCGCTCGCGGACCGGTTCTGCCTCGCGCTGGGCGATCGGCTGGACGCAACATCTGGGACGTGAACAAGGCGATCGACGCGCTCGTTGCTTCGGGCCGCCCCGTTGAGGTGAGTCGGCTGCGCGACGCCGAAGTCGACCTCGGCGATCTCTGAATCGCTGCACTGACCACGGAGACGCCAACCGGCGGACGCGGGATAGCCGACCCCACGCTCCGGACAGGCGCCCGCATCACGACAGCGCTACCGTGGGCAGATGCGCGGTGGAGGGCAGCGAGGTCACCGAGTGAGCAGTCGTGTGTGGACGATACGCCAGCTTCCGCAGTGACGCCGACCTGGCGGCCGCGTTCCACGTCACCGAGGTCCTCACCCCCGATTCGGTGCCACCGTCGTGGAACGTGGCCCCGCAACATGACGTGCGCGTCGTCCTGGACCGCGCTCCGAAGGGACACCCGGAGGCCAAGAAGCGGCAGTTGCGCACCGCCCGCTGGGGATTGGTCCCACCCTGGGCGCCCGACCCGTCCGTCGGGAACCGGATGATCAACGCCCGCTCCGAGACCATCACGGACAAGCCCGCCTACCGCAACGCCGCCCGCCACCACCGCCTGATCGCGCCCGCGGAGGGCTACTTCGAATGGCAGAGCCTCGACGAGGCCGGCACACGGAAACAGCCCTGGTACCTCACCGACCCAGACGGCGCCCCCCTCGCCTTCGCCGGGCTGTACGAGTGGCACAAGAACCCGGACCTCCCCGCCGACGACCCCGCCGCCTGGCTCTGGTCCTGCACCATCATCACCACCCGCGCCTCCGACACCCTCGGCCACGTCCACGACCGCTCCCCCCTCACGTCCCGGCCGGCCTACTCGATGACTGGCTGGACCCGGCGATCACCGACCCGGAGCAGGTCAGGGCGATGGTCGCCGCCATGCCCGAACCACGCTTCGTGCCCCGGCCGGTGGGCAGGGCGGTCGGCTCGGTCCGCAACAACGGCCCCGCACTGATCGAACCGATCGACCAGGTAGCGCGACTGACCGAGGATCGGCCGCGTGTCACGGACCGACCGTGAGACCCTCGATGCGGCTGCACGCCTCCACGACGTCCTCTCGGTGACCGAACGCCGAGAACCGGACGAAGCCTTCGCCGGCCGGACCGAAGCCTGACCCCGGAGTGGTGACCACGTGGCACCGGTCCAGGATCTCGGCAAACACGTCCCAGCTGGCCCTGCCGGGGAAGTGCGCCCAGACGTACGGGGCGTTGTCTCCTCCCACGCAGGTGATGCCGAGCCCCTCGAGCGTCTGGCGGATGAGTTGGGCGTTCCCGAGGTAGAAGTCCGTGAGCACGCGCATCTCGTTCAGGCCCTGCGGTTCGAGCGCGGCCAGGCCACCATGTTGGGCGATGTTCGACGCGCCGTTGAACACGGTGGTGCACAGCCGGTTCCAGTCGGCGTTGACCGAGGCGCCGTCGTCGAAGCGCAGTTCCTTCGGCACGACTGTCCAGCCGAGGCGGACGCCGGTGAACCCCACCGGCTTCGAGAACGAGTTGACCTCGATGGCGCACTCGCGGGCGCCGTCGACCTCGAAGATCGACCGCGGCAGGTCCGGGTCACGGATGTACTCGGCATACGCGGCGTCGTAGACGATGACCGAGCCCTTGCGGCGGGCGGCCTACACAAGCTGGGCAAGCTGGGCGTGTGTGGCGACGGCGCCTGTCGGGTTGTTGGGTGAACAGAAGTAGACAAGGCCGTTCTCGGGCAGGTCCTCGAGGTCGGGGAAGTAGTCGTTCTCCGGCGTGCACGGGAGGTATC
>JADGOQ010000145.1 GCA_017882885.1 Actinomycetales bacterium
CAACACCGAGAACATGGGCCAGTTCGAGCGCACGCTCATCATCGCGGACGAGGGCTCCTACGTGCACTACGTGGAGGGCTGCACCGCCCCGATCTACAAGTCGGACTCGCTGCACTCCGCCGTCGTCGAGATCATCGTGAAGAAGGATGCCCGCGTCCGGTACACCACGATCCAGAACTGGTCGAACAACGTCTACAACCTGGTGACCAAGCGGACCACGGTCGAGGCCGGCGGCACCATGGAGTGGGTGGACGGCAACATCGGCTCCAAGGCCACGATGAAGTACCCGGCGGTCTACCTCATGGGCGAGCACGCACGGGGCGAGACCCTGTCCATCGCCTTCGCCGGCGAGGGCCAGCACCAGGACACCGGGTCCAAGATGGTGCACCTCGCCCCCTACACGTCCTCCTCCATCGTCTCGAAGTCCGTGGCCCGCGGCGGTGGCCGCACGTCCTACCGCGGCCTCGTGCAGATCATGGAGAACGCCCACCACTCGAAGTCGAACGTGCTGTGCGACGCGCTGCTGGTGGACACCATCTCCCGCTCCGACACCTACCCCTATGTGGACGTCCGGGTCGACGACGTCGAGATGGGCCACGAGGCCACGGTCTCGCGGGTGTCCGAGGAGCAGCTCTTCTACCTGATGAGCCGCGGGATGCCGGAGACCGAGGCCATGGCGATGATCGTCCGCGGGTTCGTGGAGCCGATCGCGCGCGAGCTGCCCATGGAGTACGCGCTCGAGCTCAACCGATTGATCGAGATGCAGATGGAAGGGGCCGTCGGCTGATGGAGACCACGATCCTCGACCACTCGAAGGCCGCCCTCGACGGCGCGCACTCCCACGGCGTCGTGCCGCAGGGCGACCGCTCGGAGCGGCGGGCCTCCTTCGACGTCGACGACTTCCCACTGCCGAACGGCCGCGAGGAGGACTGGCGCTTCACGCCCATCGACAAGCTCACGGCCCTCATGCAGGCCGGTCCCACGGGCGGGCACCTCGGCTTCGACATGCGGATCCCGGCCGGGGTGGAGGTCACCGCGATCGACACCGCCGCCGCCATCGGACTCTCCCCGTTCCCTCCCGGTGACCGCCCCGCGGCGCTCGCGGTGGCGAACTCGACCGGTGCGGTGCGCGTGGTGGTGCCGGCGGGGTTCAACGGGGACCCGGTGGTCCTCACCCTCGACGGCACCGGGGAGACCGTGTTCGGCCACCTGAGCTTCGAGGTGGGCGCGAACGCGCGGGTGGTCATCGTCATGCGCCACACCGGCACCGCCCGGTACTCCGCCCGTGTGGACCTCACCGTCCGTGAGGGCGCCCACGCCACGTTCGTCTCCCTGCAGGAGTGGGACGACGATGCCATCCACCTCGCCGAGAACGCGATCGCCCTGGGCAGGGACGCCACGCTCAAGCACGTCGTCGTCACGCTCGGCGGCGAGCTCGCCCGGGTGAACACCTCCGCACGTTTCACCGCGCCCGGCGGCAACCTCAAACTGCTCGGCCTGTACTTCACCGACGCCGGCCAGCACCAGGAGCACCGCCTGTTCGTGGACCACGGCGTGCCGAACTGCGTCTCGCGTGCCACCTACAAGGGGGCGTTGCAGGGGCAGGGGGCACACGCCGTCTGGGTGGGGGACGTGCTGATACGCAAGGCGGCGGAGGGCACGGACACCTACGAGCTGAACCGGAACCTCGTACTCACCGAGGGTGCCCGCGCGGACTCCGTGCCCAACCTGGAGATCGAGACAGGGGAGATCGAGGGGGCCGGCCACGCGTCCGCCACCGGCCGTTTCGACGACGAACAGCTCTTCTACCTCCGGTCGCGCGGCATCCCCGAGTCGGAGGCCCGCCGCCTCGTCGTGCGGGGCTTCTTCGCCGAGCTGATCGCCGAGATCGGGCTCCCCGACGTGCAGGAACGTCTAATGGACGCCATCGAGGCCGAGCTGGGACGCACTCGGGCATGAGCGCGGAATTCGTCTGCACCATCGCGGACCTCGCCCCCGGCGAGGCGAGGCGCGTCGAGCTCGCCGGCGGGGTCGCCATCGCCCTGGTGCGCGACGACGCCGGCGGATTCCACGCGCTCGCGGACGTCTGCTCGCACGGCAACGTCGCCCTCTCCGACGGAGAGGTCGACGGCACCACGATCGAGTGCTGGCTGCACGGGTCGACCTTCGACCTGTTCACCGGGAGGCCACTGTCCCTGCCCGCCACCAGGCCCGTCCCGGTCTACCCCGTCACCCTCGAGGGCGAACGCGTCCTGGTGGACGCCACCACCCCCGCCAACCGATAGGAAGAAAGTGTCAACACTCGAGATCCGGGACCTGCAGGTGCAGGTCCAGACCAACGAGGGCCCCAAGCAGATCCTGCGTGGCGTGAACCTCACCGTCCGCTCCGGCGAGATCCACGCGATCATGGGCCCGAACGGCTCCGGGAAGTCCACCCTGGCGTACTCCCTTGCCGGGCACCCCAAGTACGAGGTGATCGGGGGCGAGGTGCTGCTGGACGGCGAGAACATCCTCGCGATGAGCGTGGACGAGCGCGCCCGGGCCGGCCTCTTCCTCGCGATGCAGTACCCGGTGGAGGTCCCCGGGGTCACCGTCTCCAACTTCCTGCGCACCGCCAAGACGGCGATCGACGGCGAGGCCCCGCCGCTGCGCCACTGGGTCAAGGAGGTGCGTGAGGCGATGGCCCGCCTGCGCATGGACCCGGAAATGGCCCAGCGGGACGTCAACCACGGGTTCTCCGGCGGTGAGAAGAAGCGCAACGAGATCCTGCAGATGGAACTCCTCAGGCCGCACTTCGCGGTACTGGACGAGACGGACTCCGGCCTCGATGTCGACGCGCTCCGCATCGTGTCCGAGGGCGTCAACCGGGTCCACGAGACCACGGACGCGGGGATCATCCTGATCACCCACTACACGCGGATCCTGCAGTACATCAAGGCTGACTTTGTCCACGTGTTCGTGGACGGGAGGGTCGTGGAGCAGGGCGGGCCCGAACTGGCCGACCGCCTTGAGTCCGAGGGCTATGACCGCTACGTGAGCGCCGGCGCCTGATGGATGCGGTGCGGGGCCACGGTTCGCTCGATTCGGGCGAGCTCGCCGCCGTGCGCGCCGACTTCCCCATCCTGGCGCGGCTCGTGCGCGGCAAGCCGCTCGTGTACCTCGACTCGGCCGCGACGTCGCAGAAGCCGACGTGCGTGATCGAGGCGGAGTCGCGGTTCTACGAGCGCTCGAACGCCGCCGTCCACCGGGGGGCGCACGCCCTCGCGGAGGAGGCGACCGAGGTGTACGAGCGCGGCCGCGCGGACGTCGCCGCGTTCGTCGGTGGCAGGCCGCAGGAACTCGTGTGGGTGAAGAACGCCACCGAGGGCCTCAACCTGCTCTCCTACGCCATCCTGAACGCCACGCTCGACGGCGGCGGGTCGCGCTTCGCGTTGCGGCCCGGCGACGAGATCGTGGTCACCGAGGCCGAGCACCATGCGAACCTCGTCCCGTGGCAGCAGCTCGCGCGCCGCACCGGCGCGACCTTCCGCTGGCTCGGGCTGACCGACGATGGGCGCATCGACCTCGACACCCTCGACGTCATCAACCCTCGCACCCGCATCGTGGCGTTCACCCACGTGTCCAACGTCACGGGGGCGATCTCCCCGGTCGCAGAGATCGTGGCGGCGGCTCGCGCGGTGGGAGCGCTCGTGATCCTGGACGCCTGCCAATCCGCACCCCACGTGCCGCTCGACCTCCCCGCGCTCGGCGTGGACGCCGCGGCCTTCTCGGGCCACAAGATGCTGGGTCCCACCGGCGTCGGCGCCCTCTGGGCCCGCGAGGAGGTCCTGAACGACCTGCCGCCATTCCTCACCGGCGGATCCATGGTCGAGTTGGTCACCATGGTGGAGACCAGCTTCCGGGAGCCGCCCGCCAGGTTCGAGGCCGGGACGCAGATGATCGCGCAGGTGGCGGGGTGGTCCGCCGCGCTGGCCTACCTGGACGCGCTCGGGATGGACACCGTCGAGCGCCACGAGGCCGCGCTGACGGCGCGCCTTCTTGAGGGGGTGCTGGCCGTCGACGGCGTCCGCGTCCTCGGTCCCGAGACCGCCGCGGACCGTGTGGGAGCGGTCTCGTTCGTCGTCGACGGGGTCCACCCCCACGACGTCTCGCAGGTGCTGGACGACGACGGGATCGCCATCCGGGTCGGCCACCATTGCGCCCAGCCGGTTCACCGGCGGCTCGGGGTCCACGCCTCCGCGCGCGCATCCCTGGGCGTCTACAACACGATCGACGAAGTAGACTTCTTCGTCGACAGGCTTGCCCACGTCAGGGAGTTCTTCGGGGTGACGAATGGCTGATCTGGAACAGCTCTACCAGCAGGTGATCATGGACCACGCCCGAATGAAGCACGGGGCGGGCCTGCTCGCGGACCATGACGGCGAGTCCTTCCAGGTGAACCCCACCTGCGGGGACCAGGTGCGGCTCCGGGTGAAGCTGGACCGGACGGGCGTGCCCACCGTCTCCGACATCGGCTGGGAGGGCCAGGGCTGCTCGATCTCGCAGGCCTCCCTCTCCCTCATGCACGACCTCACGGAGGGCCACACGCTCACCGAGGTGGAGGAGTTGGGTGAGCTCTTCCGTGAGATGATGCACTCCCGCGGCACCTTCCCGGATGAGAAGGCCGACCGGCTCGAGGACGCCTCCGCCCTCATGGGCGTCGCACGTTTCCCCGCGCGCGTCAAGTGCGCGCTCCTCGGCTGGATGGCGCTGCGAGGTGCGCTCGCCCAGGCCCTCGTGAACGAACCAGAGGACACCCCATGACCGATCCCGTAGCGCCGACCGCTGCCGACGTCGAGGAGGCCATGCGCGACGTCATCGACCCCGAACTGGGCATCAACGTCGTCGACCTCGGGCTCGTGTACGGCATCGTGATCGATCAGTTCAACGACGCCATCATCGACATGACGCTCACGTCCGCGGCCTGTCCACTCACGGACGTCATCGAGGACCAGACCGCCTCGGTGCTCGAGGGTGTAGTGCGAGAGGCCCGCATCAACTGGGTGTGGATGCCGCCGTGGGGGCCGGACAAGATCACGGCCGACGGCCGTGAACAGTTGCGCGCCCTGGGGTTCAACGTCTGATGCCCGCGCACTCCCGGACCCCCCAGCGAGTATTCCTGGTCCGCCGGATCGCGGCGTTCGCCTTCGTCCTCCTCGTCGTCGTGCTGGGGGCGTGGGCGATCGGCCGCATCGGCGACCCCGCTCCCGCCGCCGAGACGCCGGCGGCCGCGGGGGAGACCACCGCCGTGGCCGCTCCGACGGCGAGCGCCGAGGCGACGCCGTCGCCCACGGCCGACCCCGATCCGGTGGTGTTCACGATGGTCACCGCGGGGGACGTCCTGCCACACGCCACGGTGAACCGGAACGCCTCCACCGGCTCGAGCTACGACTACGTGCCACTCATGGAGCCGGTGCGGCCTTGGATCGAGAACGCGGACATCGCGCTCTGCTCGTTGGAGGTGCCGCTCGCGCCCGTCGGCCAGGCCCCCAGCGCCTACCCGGTGTTCGGTGCCCCGGAAGAGCTGTTGAGCTCCCTGCGGGCGATCGGCTGGGACGGGTGTGCCACGGCCACGAACCACTCACTCGACCGGGGAGTGGCCGGCCTGGTCCACACCCTCGATGTCATGGACTCGCTCGGGCTGGGCCACACCGGGACGGGGCGGACCCCGGAGGAGACCACGAGCGCGCAGTTCTACGAGGTGGAGAAGGACGGCGTCACGCTCACCATCGCGCACCTGTCCGCCACCACGTTCGCCAACGACTACACCGACCCCTCGCAGTACGCGGCCTCATTGCATGCCCTCAAGGCTGACGAGATCGTTGGGCTCGCACGTCAGGCCCGCGCGGACGGCGCGGACATCGTCCTCTTCACGCCCCACTGGGGCCAGGAGTACTGGGAGGAGCCGGACGGCCTCCAGCAGGAGATCGCCGCCACTATCGCGGCGTCCGGCCAGGTGGACGTGGTGCTCGGCGGGCACCCACACGTGCCCCAGGCGATGGCGAAGCTAGACGGCGGCCCTGACAGCGAGGGCATGTGGGTGGGCTACTCCATGGGCAACTTCCTGTCCAACCAGGACGAGAGGTGCTGCACCATCTCCACCGCCACGGGCCTCCTGATGCGCACCGAGATCACGGTCACCCCGGACGGCGACGCGAAGGTGACCGGCGTGTCCTGGTCGGGTGCGACCATCGACACGGACGGCCGTCAGCGCCTCTACCCGATCCAGTCACTGCTCGACGGCGCCACGGCCCCGGAGCTGACGCTCACCGCGACGCGGGTGCAGGGGCGGTGGGACGACCTGGCGTCGGTCATGGGAACCGGCAACTACGACCCGGCGGCGCCCGAGGCGGACGGCGCGGTCGTCACGGTGGTCACGCGCTGATCACAGGTCACGCGCTGATCACCGTGGTCAGAGGTCGGACCCGCTCACCGAGAACGTGTCGCAGGACTGGACCGTCCCGCCGGTGTACCCGGCGCTGAACCAGCTCATCCGCTGCTGGGATGTTCCGTGCGTGAAGGTCTCGGGGAAGGCGCGACCCTGGGTCTTCTGCTGGATCCGGTCGTCGCCGACGGCGGACGCCGCCCCCAGCGCGTCCCTGAGCTGCGCCTCCGTGGGCGGCTCGAGGAAGGTCTGGCCGGTCTCCGGGTCGACGGTGCTGGAGGCGTGGCGCACCCACATACCGGCGAGGCAGTCGGCCTGCAGTTCGAGGCGGACGGCGCCAGAGGTGGCGCCCGTGTCCTGCAGGTCCACCTGGCTCATGTAGCCCAGCTGGTTCTGGATGTGGTGGCCCCACTCGTGCGCCACGATGTATTCCTGCGCCAGGGGGGCGTTCGTCGCGCCGAGCTGGGTCTCCAGGACGTCGAAGAAGGCGACGTCGAGGTAGACGGTCTGGTCGCCAGGGCAGTAGAAGGGGCCGACCGCGGCGGTGGCCTGCCCGCACGCCGTGTTCACCGCGTCCTGGAAGACCACGAAGCCGGGCTGGACATAATCCACGCCCGTCTGGGCGACCAGTTGCTCCGTCCACAGTGCGTCGAGGGACTCGGCGGTGGCCACCATGCGGCATTCGACGTACTTGTTGGCGGCGGCGGCGTCCGTGCAGTGGGCGAGGCTGACGCCCTCCTCGACGGTGCCGGTGGAGGTGCCCCCGAGCACCCCGGAGAGGTCCACCCCGGTGAACATGAAGATGAGCAGCGCAACCAGGCCGCCGATGCCGCCGACGGCGGCACCCGTCCCCCCACCACGCGACGTCTTCACACGGTTGGGGTCGAGCTGGATGCCCTCGTTGAATGTCATGGCGACCTCCCGCAGCTAGCATAAAGCGGGGCAGGGCCGCGTGCCTGCGATAATGCGGTGAGGGCGACCACGATTTCCGCGGGGCCCCAGCCCGAACCCACGACACGGGAGTTGACCAGCCGCTGTGATCACAGTCCAGGACCTCTCCTTGCGGATCGGCCCCCGCGAGCTCATCAGGTCCACGTCCTTCCGGGTGGACAGCGGGATGCGCATCGGCCTCGTCGGACGAAACGGGGCCGGCAAAACCACTTTGACGAGGCTGCTGGCGGGCGAGGAGGTGGCCTCGGAGGCGTTGTCGTTCACCGGGACGATCTCCCGGAACGGCACGATCGGGTACCTGCCCCAGGACCCCCGTACGGGTGACCTGGCGCAGACGGCGCGCGACCGGGTGTTCTCCGCGCGGGGCATCGCCCAGGTCCTCGCCCGCATCCGCAAGGCGGAGCACGAGATGTCCACGGGCACCGGGGCGCGCCGCGACAAGGCCATGGAGCGCTACGTGCGGCTGGACGCCGAGTTCACCGCGCAGGGGGGGTGGGCCGCCGAGTCCGAGGCGGCTCGCATCACGGCGAACCTCGGGCTTCCCAACCGGGTGCTCGAGCAGCCGCTGGAGACGCTCTCCGGCGGCCAGCGCCGACGCGTGGAGCTGGCACGCATCCTGTTCTCCGACGCGCGCACCCTCCTGCTGGACGAGCCGACCAACCACCTGGACCACGACTCCGTCGTCTGGCTGCGGGAGTACCTGCGCTCCTACTCCGGTGGCCTCGTGGTGATCTCCCACGACGCGGAGCTCCTGCGCGCCACCGTCAACAACGTGTTCCACCTGGATGCCAACCGCGCCGAGCTCGACGTGTACCACCTCGGCTGGGACGCCTACCTGAAGGCGCGGGAGGACGACGAGCGGCGGCGGCGGCGCGAGCGCGCCAACGCGGAGCGGAAGGCCGGGGCGCTCCTGGCGCAGGCGGACAAGATGCGCGCGAAGGCCACGAAGGCGGTGGCGGCGCAGAACATGATCCGTCGGGCCGAGCGGCTGCTTGGCGACCTCGACTCCGAGCGCGCCGCCGACAAGGTGGCCCACCTCCGTTTCCCGGACCCCGCGCCGTGCGGCCGGGTGCCGCTCAGCGCGTCCGAGCTCTCGAAGTCCTACGGGTCGCTCGAGGTGTTCACCGACGTGTCCCTGGCGATCGACCGCGGCAGCCGCGTGGTGGTGCTCGGGCTGAACGGGGCGGGCAAGACCACCCTGCTGCGGATCCTCGGGGGGATCGAGCCCCCGGACACGGGTGAGGTGGTCCCCGGCCACGGGCTCCGGCTCGGCTACTACGCCCAGGAGCACGAGAACCTCGACCTCGACCGCACCGTGCTCGAGAACATGCGGCACGCCGCGCCCGACCTCGACGACACCCGGGTGCGCGGGGTGCTGGGGTCCTTTCTCTTCTCGGGCGACGACGCGGACAAGCTCACCGCGGTCCTCTCCGGCGGCGAGAAGACCCGGCTCTCGCTGGCCATCCTCGTGGTCTCCGCCGCCAACGTGCTGCTGCTGGACGAGCCCACGAACAACCTCGACCCCGCCTCCCGGCTGGAGATCCTGCGCGCGCTGCGGACCTTCGCCGGCGCCGTCGTGCTCGTCACCCACGACGAGGGCGCGGTGGACGCCCTCGCCCCGGAGCGCGTGCTGCTGCTCCCGGACGGTGACGAGGACCTCTGGTCCGAGGACTACTCCGAACTGATCTCCCTGGCCTGAGGAGGACCGATGCTGCGGCTGCCCGACCTGCTGGTTGTGGGACTTCTGGCTCGCCGACGACGGTGCAGCGCACCACTGCTTCTTCCTGAAGGCCTCGCGGGCACTCGGGAACCCGGACCGGCGCCACCACCACGCCGTCGTCGGGCACGCGACGTCACCGGACCTCGTCAACTGGCGGGAGGTGGCCGACGCCCTGTCGCGAGGCCCGGGGGAGGGTGGCGGACGTTCCACACCGGCATCGAGCGGCGGACCCGGGACCACGTGCAGCGCATCAGCTGGGCGGACTCCGCGGACCTGGTGACGTGGACGAGGCAACCGTGGCGCCGCTGGAGGCCGACCCGCGGTGGTACGAGGCGCCCGGCTCCGGCTCCGAGTTCTCGCCTTGGCGGGACCCGTGGGTGTTCCGGGGCGACGACGGCGCGTTCGCTGGGGAGCTGTCGGACCCGATGCCGGTCGTCTGGGAGGGCGATCGCCTGGTGGTGCCCGACCTCACGCCCGCGGACGCAGCTGGGAGTCGATGAGCTCGTCCTCCGCCAACTCGTCGGCGAGGCGGCGTCTCGGGCCGGTCGGCCCGCCGGGGCCCTCCACGCGCTCGCGGCGCGCCAGGACGGCGATGCCCACCGGAACTGCCGCGGCGAAGAACCACCACTGGAATGCGTAGCTGAGGTGCGGGCCGAGGTCCCGCGCCGGCTCGGGGAAAGCGCGCAGCGGGTCCACCGGGGAGGTGTCCTGGCCGTAACCCTGCAGGGCCGGGAGCGACGCGAGCAACGGGTTCCCGGTGGCGGCGAGGACCTGGCCCGTGTTGAGGGTGTAGACCTGACCCGCCGGGGGGTGGCGGTCGAGCTGGCCCTCCTCGACCCGGAGCCGTACGGTCACGGTCCGGCGGCCCGTCGGGGGATCGGCCACGGCGGTGGTGTCGCCGGTGGCCAGCCACCCGCGGGACACCACCACCGCCACCGGCGAGCCGGTGGCGAGGTCGGCCTCGAACACGGCGAGGACGTGCATGGCGGGGGATCCGGAGACCGGCCGGTTCCGCAGCAGCACCGTGGAGTCGGGGACGAAGCTGCCGGTGAGCTCGACCCGCTGCCACTGGAGGACGCCCGAGACCTCCAGACCGGAGGTCACGACGTCGTCCAGGGTGATCGCGGGAGCGTCCCAGTTCCGCTCGATCCGGGAGACGGCCTCCACCTTGTCCTCGTGGCGACCCCACTGCCAGCGGCCGAGGAACACGCAGGCCACGGACACGACGAGTGCGCCGATGATCAGCCCCACCCAGCGACTGGTCCGGAGGAAGGCGTAGGAGTCAGTCATCGGCGAGCTCGTCGACGGGGGCCACGTCCACCGGGAAGCCGCGCGCGGCGAGGAATTCGTGGAGGTGGGCACCGTGCGCGTCACACGCGAGCCACACCTTGCGCCGATCCACGTCGTGGATCGCGGGGTTGCGCCACGTCAGGGTCTGCGCCGCCGCCGCCCGGCAGCCGCGGGCGGAGCACACCAGGTCCGTCATCGCAGGTACTCCGTCAGGGGGTCGTACAGCTGCAGTGCGCCCGGCTCGGCGGGCACCGCCAGGTCCGCGTCGGGCTCGCCCGCCCGTTCGCGGCCCGCGTTGGCGATGATGACGGCGACGTACGGCAGCACCACCGCGCCCGCGACGAACACCCAGCGCCATGGCTCGGCGGCGACAACCGCGAGGAAGAAGCACGCCGTCCTGATCCCCATCGAGACGAGGTACCGGACGTTTCGGGCGTGGAGGTCCTCGGAGAGCGCTCGGCGCGCGGAGGTGATCGAGTAGACCTCCTCGCCGCCCCTCCGCCTTCTTGTGCGCACCATTGCAGGTTATCCCCACCAACACTGTGGCGGAACTCCAAGGCGGGACGGGTTCGGCCCGGCTAGGGTCGGAACGATGAATACCACAACTGCACGCAGTGTCGTGATCACCGGGGCCAATCGCGGGATCGGCCGGGCGATCGCCGAGCGCATGGTGGCGGACGGCCACAGGGTCGCCACCATCTACCGCTCGGGCGAGCTCCCCGAGGGCGTCTTCGGGGCGGTGGGCGACGTCACCGACACCGCCGCCGTCGACGCCGCCTTCACGGCCATCGAGGCGCACCAGGGACCGGTCGAGGTGGTGGTGGCCAACGCGGGCATCACCCGCGACCAACTCCTCATGCGCATGACCGACGAGGAGTTCGAGGCGGTGCTGGACACCAACCTCGGCGGGGCGTTCCGGGTGGCGCGCCGCGCCACCAAGGGGATGATCCGCGCCCGCTTCGGGCGGCTGGTGTTCATCTCCTCCGTGGTGGCGCTCTACGGCGGCCCCGGCCAGGTGAACTACTCGGCCTCCAAGGCCGGCCTGGTGGGGATGGCGCGCTCCATCACCCGCGAGCTCGGCGCCCGTGGCATCACTGCCAACGTCGTGGCCCCGGGCTTCATCGACACGGACATGACCGCCTCGCTGCCGGAGGCGCAGCAGGCCAGGTACCGCGACGCGATCCCGGCCGCGCGGTTCGGTGACGCCGCGGACGTCGCCGCTGCGGTAGCGTTCCTGTCATCCGACGACGCCGGCTACATCTCCGGGGCACTCATCCCCGTGGACGGTGGCCTTGGCATGGGCCACTAGGAGCAATTGTGACTGGAATCCTCGACGGCAAGTCGGTGCTGGTGACCGGCGTCCTTCGCGACAACTCGATCGCCTTCCACGTGGCGCGCCTCGCCATCGAGCAGGGTGCCACCGTGGTCCTCACGTCCTTCGGGCGGCAGTACAAGCTGACGGAACTGTCGGCTCGTCGCCTGCCCTACCCCGTCCCGATCGTCCAGCTGGACGTGACCGACCAGGAGGACCTCGACAACCTCGCGGCGGCGGTGGGTGAGCACGTCGACCGGCTCGACGCCGTCGTCCACTCCGTGGGGTTCGCCCCCCAGTCGGTCATCGGCGGCAACTTCCTCACCGCGACCTGGCCGGACGTGGCCACCGCCATCGAGATCTCGGCGTTCTCGCTCAAGTCACTCGCCATGGCGGCGAAGCCGTTGATGGCCGACGACGGCGCGGTCGTGGGCCTGACCTTCGACGGGTCGCTCGCGTGGCCGGTGTACGACTGGATGGGCGTGGCCAAGGCCGCGTTCGAGGCGACCGCGCGTTACCTCGCCCGCGACCTCGGGCCGGAGGGCATCCGGGTCAACCTGGTGTCCGCCGGCCCGGTCCGCACGACCGCGGCGACGTCGATCCCCGGCTTCGAGCAGATGGAGAGCGGCTGGGACGCCCGTGCGCCGCTCGGCTGGGACGTGACGGATCCCGAGCCCACCGCCCGGAGCGTGGTGGCGTTGTGCTCCGAGTGGTTCCCCGCGACGACGGGCGAGATCATCCACGTCGACGGCGGCGTCCACGCGATGGGCCAGTAGTGGCCGGTCCCCGGACCCTCGTCCTCGTCCGGCATGCCAAGGCGGAGGTCCTGGGGCAACTCGGGGACGAGATGCGTGCCCTCGCGCCGCGGGGGCGCCGGCAGGCATCGGCCCTCGGCAGCATGCTCGCCGCTGTGGCCGGCCCGTTCGACCTCGCCCTCGTCTCGAGCGCGCTGCGCACGCAGGAGACCTACCGCATCCTCGCGGGTGACTCGGCGGACTACCCGAAGCCGCGGGTGCTCGACGAGCTGTACCAGGTGAATGCGCACCAGTTGCTCGGCATGCTGCAGCGGCTTGGGGAAAGGGACCGCCGGGTCGTCGTGGTGGGCCACGAGCCGACCATGAGCAGTCTCGCCTACCTGCTGCACGACTCGCAGGACAAGATGGCGCGGCAGATCTCGCTGGGCATTCCCACCTCGACGGCGTGCATCCTCGAGGTGCCCGTGCCCTGGGAGGAGCTGGACCGCAACCGCGCCCACGTGCGCGAGGTGGTACGGCCCGCCCACTAGCCTCCAGCGGGGCGTCGCCGCCCGGCGGCTGCTCAGTCCAGCGGGTGGATGAACAGCCCGCTGCGCAGCTTCGGCTCGAACCAGGTGGATTTCGGTGGCATGATCTCGCCGGCGTCGGCGACGGACAGCAGTTCGTCCATCGACGTGGGGAAGAGCGCGAACGCCACGGCCTCCCGCCCGCTGTCCACCCGCCGCACCAGCTCATCCAGCCCCCGGATGCCCCCGACGAAGTCGATGCGGGTGTCCGTCCGGGGGTCCCCAATCCCGAGGATCGGGTCGAGGAGGGCGTCCTGCAGGATCGACACGTCAAGCGCGGCCACCGGATTGGACACGTCCCAGGTGTCGCGGCGGGGAACGAGCCGGTACCACCCGCCCGCCAGGTACATGCCGAACTCGTGGGTGCGTCGCGGGCGGGCGGGCTCCGGGACGGGGGTCACCTCGAAGCGCTCGCCGACGCGTCCGAGGAAGTCCTCCACCGTCATCCCCAGGTCGCGGACCACCCGGTTGTAGTCGAGGATCCGGAGCTGGTCGTCCGGGAACACCACCGCCATGAAGAAGTTGAACTCCTCCTCGCCGGTGTGGTCCGGGTGTTGCTCGCGGCGGAGCAGACCCACCTTCGCGGCCGAGGCCGTGCGGTGGTGCCCGTCCGCGACGTAGAGGTTCGGCAGCGCGGCGAACGCGTCGCGCACGGCGGCCACGTCCCCAAGGTCGGCAAGCAGCCAGAGCTCGTGCCGCACGCCGTCGTCCGCCACGAAGTCGTAGGCCGGCATGCCGGCGGTCACCCGTGCCACGACGACGTCGAGGGCGGGGCGGTGCCGGTAGGTCAGGAAGACCGGCGACGAGTGAGCGTTGCAGGCGTCCACGTGCCTGATCCGGTCGGCCTCCTTCTCCGCCCGTGTCAGCTCGTGTTTCCTGATGACGCCGGACAGGTACTCGTCCACCGCGGCGAGCCCCACGAGGCCCGTCTGCGCGCGCCCGTCCATTGTCTGGCGGTAGGCGTAGAAGAGTGGCGCCGCGTCCTGCGCCATCAGCCCGCGTTCCACGTAGGAGTCAAGGTTGGCGCGCGCCTGGGCGTACACCTCCGGGTCGTGCGGGTCAGTGCCCGCAGGGAGGTCCACCTCCGGCTTCTCGACATGCACGAAGCTGAGGGGGTGCCGCTCCACTTCGAGGCGCGCCTCGGCGGAGTCCATCACGTCGTAGGGCAACGAGGCGATCTCCGCCGCATGCTGCGGGAGCGGGCGCAGCGCCCGGAACGGCCTGAACTCCACCATGGTGAATCTCCGGTCTCAGTGAGCGGGTGGGGCGGGGAGCGCGTCGTCGAGCCCGAGGAGTGCGACGGCGGCACGGACGACGGCGTGGAGGTTCGCGCCCGCGCCGAGCGAGTCTACGCCGAGCGAGTCCACGAGCGCGACGGCGTCGCCCAGTTCGGCGACCATCCCGGCCGGCGGCACGTCCGGACCGGCCAGCAAACGCGCCGCGGCAACCGCCAGACCCGCGCGGAAGTCTTCGCCGGAGGCAGCGTGCCCGGACAGCCTCTCGATCACGGCGACCGCCGCCAGTGCGGGGTCGACCGTGGGTTCGGCGAGCCGGTACGGCGGGTCGTCCTGCACGGCGCAGGCGACCCCGAGCGCCACCCAGCCGGTGCGCAGGTCCACGAGAACCTGGGCATGGTCGTGGCCGGCGTGCGTCAGGGTGGCGGGTGGGATGACGCCGTCGAAGTGGACCGCGTGCAGCCGGGCCGAGTCCACGACACGACGACGGATACCGAGCCAGCCCACATGGACGAGGGCCTGCTCGGTGTCCGCGATCAGATGTGCCGGGAGCTCACGATCGGCGACGAGGGTGAGTCTCGACCTCACCGAGTGACGCGCAGTCCCTTCGGGACGACGGTGACTCCGCTCTCGGTGACGGTGAAGCCGCGTGCACGGTCGTGCTCGTGGTCGATGCCCACCTGCGCGCCCTCCTCCACGACGACGTTCTTGTCGAGGATCGACTTGTTGACCACCGAGTTGCGGCTGATGAGCACGTCGTCGAAGACGACGGACCCACGCACGGAGGACCAGGAGTTGATCCGTACCCCGGGGGAGATGACCGAGCCGACCACCTCACCCCCCGAGACGATGACGCCGGGGGAGACGATCGAGTCGAGGGCGTGGCCGAGGCGCTCGTGGTGCCCGTAGACGAACTTGGCCGGCGGCAGGCTGGTCTGGCCGTTGAAGAGCGGCCACTCGTTGTTGTACAGGTTGAACACGGGCTGGACCGAGATCAGGTCCATGTTCGCCTCGTAGAACGCGTCGAGGGTACCCACGTCCCGCCAGTAGTTCTTGTCGCGTGCGGTCGCGCCGGGGATCTCGTTCTCGATGAAGTCGTACAGACCGGCGGCGCCCTGGTTCACGAAGTAGGGGACGATGTTCCCACCCATGTCGTGCGAGGACTCGTCGTCAGCCGCATCCCGTACCAGGGCTTCACGCAGTGCATCGGCATCGAGCACGTAGTTGCCCATCGAGGCGAGCACCTCGTTGGGGGAGTCCACGAGGCCGGTGGCGTCCTTCGGCTTCTCGAGGAAGGCCGCCACCTTGTTGGGGTTCTGCTTGTCGGCGTCGATCACGCCGAACTGGTCCGCGAGGGACAGCGGCTGCCGGATGCCCTCAATGGTCAGCGGGAAGCCGCTGTCGATGTGGCGCTGGAGCATCTGGGCGAAGTCCATGCGGTAGATGTTGTCCGCCCCCGTGATCACCACCGTCTCGGGACGCTCGTCGTCGACCAGGTTGAGGGACTGGAAGATGGCGTCGGCGCTGCCCATGAACCAGTGCTTGCCAATGCGCTGCTGTGCGGGGACGGCGGCAACGTAGTTGCCAAGGAGGGTCGACATGCGCCAGGTCTTGGAGATGTGGGTGTCCAGGGAGTGCGACTTGTACTGCGTCAGCACGACGATCTTGAGGTACCCGGAGTTCACCAGGTTCGAGAGGGCGAAATCGACGAGCCGGTAGAGGCCGCCGAACGGGACGGCGGGCTTGGCCCGATCCTGGGTGAGGGGCATGAGGCGCTTGCCCTCACCCCCGGCGAGAACGATTGCGAGGACCTTTGTGCGCTTGACCATGGCACGACACTATTGCGAAAAGTTGGCCCCCACTACCGCTTCGGAGTGGTGAGTTCTGCGCCAAGATGGACCCGTGAGCGAAAACATCAGGGTCGACTTGCTGACCCGCGAATTCCCCCCGCACGTCTATGGCGGTGCGGGCGTCCATGTGGAGGAACTGTCCCGCGTCCTCCGCGATCTCATCGAGGTGCGCGTGCACTGCTTCGACGGTCCCCGAGATCCCGACTCCGTCCCCGCGGGCGTGACGGGCTACGCGGACCTCCCCGAACTGGCGCTGGCGAACGCCGCCGTCCGCACCTTCGGCGTGGACCTGCAGATGACCATTGGGACGGCGGGGACCGACCTCGTCCACTCCCACACCTGGTACGCCAACCTCGCGGGCCACCTCTCGAAACTGCTCCACGGCGTCCCGCACGTCATCTCGGCGCACTCCCTCGAGCCGCTGCGCCCCTGGAAGGCCGAGCAGCTCGGCGGCGGTTACGCGCTGTCCAGCTGGGCAGAGAAGACCGCGTACGAGGCGGCTGACGGAATCGTGGCGGTCTCGAACGGTATGCGCGATGACATCCTGCGGTGCTACCCGGCGATCGACCCCGCGAGGGTCGAGGTCATCCACAACGGCATCGACCTGTCCGGGTGGCAGGCGCCCGCGAAGGACGACCCCCACCGCCTCGCGGTACTGCAGAAGTACGGGATCGACGAGTCGAGGCCCGCGATCGTCTTCGTCGGGCGCGTGACCCGCCAGAAGGGCCTGCCGTACATGCTGCGCGCCGCGGAGCAACTGCCGAAGGACGTCCAGCTCATCCTGTGTGCCGGCGCCCCGGACACCCCGGAGATCGCCCGCGAGGTGGCCGACCTGGTCGAGAACCTGCAGTCCAAGCGCGACGGCGTCGTCATGATCGCCGAGATGCTGCCCCGTGCGGATCTCGTGGCGATCGAGTCCGCCGCCACCACGTTCGTGACCCCCTCGGTGTACGAGCCCCTCGGCATCGTCAACCTCGAGGCGATGGCCGTCGGCATCCCGGTGGTCGGCACGGCCACCGGCGGCATCCCCGACGTGATCGTCCACGGCGAGACCGGCTTCCTCGTGCCCATCGAGCAGATGCAGGACGGCACCGGGACGCCGATCGACCGCGAGAAGTTCGAGGCCGACCTGGCTGCGAGCCTCACGGACATGGTCTCCGACCCCGAGCGCGCGAGGCAGATGGGGGTGGCCTCCCGCCGGCGCGTGGAGGAGCACTTCTCCTGGGACGCGATCGGCGTGCGCACCGTCGAGTTCTACAAGAAGGTCCTCGGCCGCTGAGGAACCAGTGACGCAGGACGCCGTGGCCCCGGTCGACCTCGACCGGGGCCACGGTCGTCCCGCCGTCTCTCGGGGCGCACCCGCGGCGCACTTCGGGCCGTCGACCCCCGGCACGGTAGGTTTGGAGCATGCCAGATGTTCTGCAGCTCTCCCACGTGACGGTCCGCCGCGGCAACAAGGAGATCCTCCGCGACGTCAGCTGGGACGTGAATGACGGTGAGCGCTGGGTGGTCCTCGGGCCGAACGGCGCGGGCAAGACGACGATCGTCCAGTTGGCCTCTGGGCGCATGTACCCCACGAGGGGCACCGTCTCCATCCTCGGGGAGCGACTCGGGACCGTGGACGTCGCCGAACTGCGCACCCGCGTTGGCCTCGCCTCGGCGGCGTTGGCCGAGCGGATCCCCGGGACCGAACTCGTGCTCGACGTCGTCCTGACGGCGGCCTACGGCATGACGGGGCGCTGGCGCGAGGACTATGACGACTCCGACGTCGAACGCGCCCGCGCGCTCCTCGCCGCCTTCGGCGTCGGGAACCTCGCGGGACGCAAGTTCGCGACGCTCTCCGAGGGTGAGCGCAAGCGCGCCCAGGTGGCGCGCTCGCTGATGAGCGATCCCGAACTGCTCATCCTCGACGAACCAGCCTCGGGCCTCGACCTCGGGGGCCGCGAGGTCCTGCTGCGTGCACTGAGCGACCTCGCGGTGGACCCGCACGCCCCCATCCTCGTCCTCGTGACGCACCATGTGGAGGAGATCCCGCCCGGGTTCACCCACGGGTTGCTGGTGCGCGACGGCGTCGTCGAGGCCGCGGGGGAACTGGGGGGCGTCATGACTTCCGCGAACCTGTCACGTACATTTGGGATGGACCTCGAAGTCGACGGTCGCGACGGGCGCTACACTGCCCGTGCGCGCCGCGCGTAGGAAGGCGGAAGCCGTGGAATGGATGTGGTGGCTCGGGGGAGCCCTGGTCCTCGGCGTCGTCGAGATGCTGACCGTCGGGCTCGTCTTCCTGATGTTCGCCGGCGGCGCCCTCGCCGGAATGGTGCTCGCGCTGCTCGGCGCGCCCGGCTGGGTGCAGGTGGTGGCCTTCGCGCTGGTCTCCGTGGCCCTGCTCTTCCTTGCCCGTCCCGCCGCGAAGAACTGGCTCCTGCGTGCGACGCCCGAGACCCGGACCAACGCGGAAGCGCTCATCGGCACCACCGCCCGAGTGGTCCTGGAGGTCTCGGACACCGGCGGACGCGTCAAGGTCGTGGGCGAGGTGTGGTCCGCCCGGAGCGCCAACCCCGACGAGGTCTTCCCCGTCGACCAGGACGTCATGATCACCGGGATCAACGGCGCCATCGCGCTGGTCTCCCGCCTCGAGCAGTAGACCCTCCCAACACCGAGAAGGAGAAAACACCATGGACGTGGGCCAACTCATCCTGTGGATCATCCTGGCGTTGTTCGTCATCTTCATCATCACGGCGATCTCGCGGGCGGTGCGCATCGTGCCGCAGGCCGTCGGGCTGATCATCGAGCGGCTCGGAAAGTTCCAGACGGTCTTCTACGCCGGCCTGCACTTCCTGATCCCGTTCGTGGACCGGGTCCGGGCGGGGGTGGACCTCCGTGAACAGGTGGTGTCGTTCGCCCCGCAGCCGGTGATCACCTCGGACAACCTGGTGGTCTCGATCGACACGGTGATCTACTTCCAGGTCACCGACCCCAAGGCGGCCACCTACGAGATCGCCAACTACATCATGGGCATCGAGCAGCTCACCGTGACGACGCTGCGCAATGTGATCGGCTCGATGGACCTCGAGCAGACCCTCACGTCCCGTGACCAGATCAACGGCCAGTTGCGCGGCGTGCTGGACGAGGCCACCACGAAGTGGGGTATCCGCGTCAACCGCGTGGAGCTGAAGGCCATCGACCCGCCCGCGTCCGTACAGGGCTCCATGGAGCAGCAGATGAGGGCGGAGCGCGACCGCCGTGCGGCGATCCTCACCGCCGAGGGTGTCAAGCAGTCCCAGATCCTCACCGCTGAGGGCGAGAAGCAGTCCGCCATCCTCCGGGCCGAGGGCCAGGCGCAGGCCGCGATCCTGCGGGCACAGGGCGAGTCCCGGGCCATCCTGCAGGTGTTTGACGCCATCCACCGCGGCAACGCCGACCCCAAGCTGCTCGCCTACCAGTACCTCCAGACGCTGCCCAAGATCGCCAACGGCACCTCGTCGAAGATGTGGATCGTTCCCACGGAGTTCACCGCTGCCCTCGACGCGATCACCCGCGGTTTCGGCGGCGGCGGCGACCGCGGCGGGGTTCCCAGCGAACCCGTCGGGCCCGTGGACTTCGGCAGCCACGCCGCCGACCTGATCCCAGACCTGCGGGACACCAACCTGCAGGACCCGGCCGAGGCGTTGCGTGAGGCGCGCTCCGAGAGCGCCCGCGCCACCGCGGACGCGACGGAAGCCGGCGAGGGCTCCGGCATGCCCTTCTCCCGCTCGGCCGAGGCCGGGATGCGGCCCGCGGACGCAGCCCCCCCGCGCGATCGGGGCCCGTGGCAGGCCTCCCAGGAGCAGCCGCCCATCGGGCGGCCCGCACCGCACCAGGCCGCCGAGCCCGTCGTGCCGCCGCCCACCCCCGAGGAGCGTTTCGGCCCGCGGTGATCGTTGACATCACCGACCCCGACGACGCCCGCGTCCGCGAGTACACCCACCTGACCGACGTCGCGCTGCGCAGCCGGGTCGAGCCCGAGCAGGGGCTCTTCCTCGCCGAGAGTTCCGCCGTGATCGGCCGGGCTGTCGCGGCCGGCCACCGCCCGCGGTCCTTCCTGCTCGAGCACAAGTGGCTCGAGTCGATCGCGGGCGTCCTGGTGGCGGCGGGAGGTGCGCCCGACGGTGGGGAGATCCCGGTGTATGTCGCGCCCGAGGAACTGCTGCGTGGCATCACGGGCTTCCACCTGCACCGCGGGGCACTCGCCGCCATGCATCGTCCGCCACTGTGGGGCGTCGAGGAGCTGCTGGCGGGTGCCCGCGGGGGAGCGGGCGCGCGGCGCGTCGTCGTCCTCGAGGACATCGTGGACCACACCAACGTGGGCGCGGCCGTCCGCTCCGCCGCCGCCCTGGGTGTGGACGCCATCCTCGTCACGCCACGCTGCGCGGACCCGCTCTACCGGCGCGCGGTCCGGGTCTCAATGGGCACGATCTTCCAGGTCCCGTGGACGCGCATCATCCCGTGGCCGGGCGGGATCTCGCTCCTGCGGGAGCTGGGCTTCACGGTTGCCGCACTCGCCCTCTCCGACGACGCCATCCCGCTCGCGGAGCTCGCGGCCCGCGACGTCGACCGGCTCGCACTCGTCCTGGGGACCGAGGGCGACGGGCTCTCCCGCCGCACCATCGCGGAGGCCGACCTCGTGGTGCGGATCCCGATGGCCGGCGGCGTGGACTCGCTCAACGTCGCGGCGGCCGGCGCGGTGGCCTTCTGGGCCACGCGGGTGCACGGCTGACGAGAGCGTGTCGGGAACGATCCATCTTCGCGAACACGCGTCGCGAACGCTAGGCTTGGGTCATGACGAACCGAACCATCACCGGAGCCGAGCAGCGCCGGCTGCGCACCCTCAACATGGGGGCGGCCGCGCTGCACCTCGCCCAGGCGATCGCCGTGGTGGTGCTTGCCACCGACTTCGCCCTCCCGATCACCGCCAGCTATCTCGCCGGCCCGCCGGGAACGCCCCCCGCCGCGGCGATCACGCTCGCCGACCTGCCGACCGGGCTCGCCGTCGCGGGCTTCCTCTTCCTCTCCTTCCTCGCGCACCTCGTGGTCTCCACGGTGTGGTTCAGGAACTACATCGGGGACCTCTCGCGGCAGATCAACCGGGCGCGCTGGGTGGAGTACTCCCTCTCCTCGACCCTGATGATCGTGGTCATCGCACAACTGGTGGGCATCACGGACGTCACCGCGGTGATCGGTCTCGCCGGGGCCAACGTCTCGATGATCCTGTTCGGCTGGCTGCAGGAGAAGTACGAGGAGGCCGGCGGCCACGGCTGGCTGCCGTTCATCTTCGGGTGCATCGCCGGCGCAATGCCCTGGCTCGCGATCCTCGTGTACACCATCGCCCCGGGCTCGGACGCGGAGCCGCCCGGGTTCGTGTATGCGATCGTCGTCTCGCTCTTCCTGTTCTTCAACGTCTTCGCGCTCAACCAGTGGCTGCAGTATCGGGCGAAGGGTCGGTGGGCGGACTACCTCTTCGGCGAGCGGGTGTACATCATCCTCAGCCTGGTCGCCAAGTCGCTGCTCGCGTGGCAGGTGTTCGGTGGGACCCTCGCGGCTTGAGGGGTGCGGGGCTGACCGCTCCTGTCAGATCCCGCCGGCGAAGCCAAGTTGCCGCCACGCCTCGTAGGTGGCGATCGCGGCGGAGTTGGCGAGGTTCAGCGAGCGGATGCCCGGCAGCATCGGGATGCGGAGGCGGTCCGTCACGCGCTCGTGGCTGAGGATGTGGTCGGGGAGCCCGTCGGGTTCGGGACCGAAGAGGAGCGCGTCCCCGGCGCGGTAGGCGACACTTGCGAACGCCGTCGTCCCGCGCCCCGTGAAGGCGAAGACGCGCCCCGGGAGGGCGGCGACGGCGGCGTCGAAGTCGGGGTGCACGACGACGTGGGCGAGGTCATGGTAGTCGAGGCCGGCGCGTCGGAGGTGGGCGTCCGAGAGGTCGAAGCCGAGCGGTTCGACGAGGTGCAGCGTGGTGCCGGTGCAGGCGCTCATCCTGATCGCGTTGCCGGTGTTCGGCGGGATCCGGGGCTCGAAGAACACGACGTGGAACACTGCGCCATTGTGCCACCGGAGTCGCGGGTCACCGGCCGGCGCGTTGTGGCGTGGGACACTGGGACGTGGGACGTCCGCACTCGCCGGGCGCTTCGAGCGGAAGGGGCCAGGTGCCAACCGGAGGATCACACACGCCCGTCGAGGCGATCGACCGGGCGCTCCTGCTGCTCGACGAGCTCGCGCGGGCCGGGGCCGCCGGCGCGTCATTGGCCGACCTTGCGCAGGCGCTCGGACTCAACAAGTCCACCGCCCACCGGGCGCTCTCCGCGCTGCGGCTGCGCGACTACGTGGCCCAGGACCCCGCCTCGGGCCTGTACCAGCTCGGACATGCCGCACTCACGCTCGGCCAGACGTACTTCGGGTCCGAGAGCCTGCAACTGCTGCTCCACCCGGCCCTGCTGGCGCTCAGCCGGGAGGCCGGCGAGCTGGTGCACCTGGGCGTGCTTGCGGGCGACCGCGTGCTGTATGTGGACAAGGTGGAGCCGGAGCGGGCCATCCGGGTGTGGTCCCAAGTGGGGCAGACCGTGCCGCTCGCGACGACGTCGCTCGGCAGGGCGCTGTTGGCGTACCGGGACACGCAGCGCGCCCATCTGGACGCCTACCTGCAGGTACTGCCGGAGGGCAGGGTCGTGGACGCCGAGCAGGTGTGGGAGACCATCGCGTCCGCACGCCGCCTCGGGTACGCCACCGAGTTCGCCGAGAACGAGCCCGGAATCGCGTGCGTGGGCATCCCGGTGCTGCGCGGCGGCACCGCGGTCGGGGCGCTCAGTATCACCGCCCCCGCGGAGCGCATGACCACGGGGCGCACCCACGAGCTCGTCGACATCGTGCGGCGGGTGGTTCCCCCGCTGCTGCCGGCCGGGTTCCGCCTGCCCGAAGCGCTGACGGCAGCAGGCGACAATCGTTGACGCAGGGGTGGCACTGTGGGAGACTCTGTTTTGCACAGAGACATAGGCGTTTCGTCTAGCAGAACGAATGGATGGATGAAGATGAACCTGTCGGAGCTCACCGCCCAACGACTCGTCCCCGTGGTGGTCCTCAACGACGCCGCCCGCGCGGAGGGGCATCACCACCGTCAAGTTCTTCCCGGCCGGCACCTTCGGTGGCGCCAAGGCGATCAAGGCCCTATCCGCCCCGTTCCGGGACGTCAGGTTCATCCCCACCGGCGGCGTCAGCACCGAGAACCTCGCGGACTATCTCTCGCTGTCCTGCGTCGCTGCCGTGGGCGGGTCCTGGATGGTCCCCGAGAAGCTGCTCGACGCCGGCGCGTGGGGATGAGGTCACGCGCCTCACGCGTGACGCCGTCGCCGCGGCCGCCGCCATCTGACACCCCCTACGCTGAGAAGGAGAACCCCATGACCGCCGACCTCACCCTCCGCCCCGCCGACGAGTGCCGCTACGACGCCCTCGCCCTCGGCGAGGTCATGCTGCGCCTCGACCCCGAGGACTTCCGCATCCGCACCGCCCGCAGCTTCCGCGTCTGGGAGGGCGGGGGCGAGTACAACGTCGTGCGCGGCCTTCGGCGTGTGTTCGGCCTGCGAGGCGGCGTGCTCACCGCCCTCGTGGACAACGAGGTGGGCCACCTCGTGGAGGACTTCATCCTCACGGGCGGCCTGGACACCTCCCTGATCAACTGGGTCGAGAGCGACGGGATCGGCAGGACCGCCCGCAACGGCCTCAACTTCACCGAACGCGGCTTCGGCGTGCGCGGCGCCGTCGGGGTCTCCGACCGTGGCCACACCGCCGTCTCCCAGATGAAGCCCGAGGACCTGGACCTCGACCACATCTTCGGAGACCTGGGGGTGCGGTGGCTCCACACCGGCGGGATCTTCGCCGCGCTGTCCGAGCAGAGCGCCCGGACCGCGATCGCCGTCGTACAGGCGGCCAAGAAGTACGGCACCGTGGTGTCCTATGACCTGAACTACCGTCCGAGCCTCTGGAAGGCGATCGGCGGCCGGGCCCGCGCGCAGGAGGTCAACCGCGAGCTCGCGCCGCTCATCGACGTGATGATCGGCAACGAGCAGGACTTCACCGACGCGCTCGGCTTCGAGGTCGAGGGCGTGGACGAGAACCTCACGAACCTCGAGGCGGACATGTTCGCCTCCATGATCGAGAAGGTCGCCGCCGCCTACCCGAACTTCCGCGTCATCGCCACCACGATGCGGGGCGTGCGTTCGGCGTCGTCCAACGACTGGGGGGCCATCGCGTGGTCAGCCGCGGACGGGTTCGTGAAGTCGGCCCAGCGCGACGCCCTGGAGATCTTCGACCGCGTGGGCGGCGGCGACTCCGGGGGACACGTCCATGGCCACGAAGAAGGAAGTCCTGAAGCTGGCAGGCGGCGGCGGCGCGCGCGTCGACCGGTGATCATCGATGTCTAGTGCTGGTACGTCACCGTGAGGTACGCGCGAGCGAGGGTGTGGAACAGGGCCGTGAAGGCCACCTTGGTGGGGGAGGCGTCCTCGTCCAGGTCGAGGGTGTCGACGTCGAGGGCGTGCACCACGAACATGTACCGGTGCACGTGGTCACCCCTGGGGGGCGCCGCGCCCATGTAGCCGTGCGCGCCGCCGTCGTTGCGCACGTGGTAGGCCGCCCCTGACAGCGTCAGGTCCGACTCGCCGGCGCCCTGCTCGAGTTCTGTCGTGGAGCCGTCCACGTCCACCACGGTCCAGTGCCAGAACCCGGCGGGCGTGGGTGCGTCCGGGTCGAAGCAGTTGACCATGAAACCCTTGGTCCCCTTCGGGAATCCCGACCAGGCCAGGTGGGGGGAGATGTTCTCACCGGCCGCGACGTGGTCGTTCGGCATGGGTTCGCCATCGGTGATGTCGTCGGAACGCAACTGGAATGTGGGCGCCTTCGGCAGCAGGTCGTAGGGGTTCGGGGCAACGGGTCGGGTCAGGTCCATGTCTACCTCCTTGTGGTGATCCCAACGCTACTTGCCCCTGTGACCGTGCGAGCGGCGTGTGGGGGAGTGTTGCGCGACCCCCTTTCATTGTGTGGGTGGCAGGTTCTACACTCGAACACATGTTCGAACGTGTGGACGACCGCTTCACCGTGGCGCGGGACGCCCTGGCGCGTGCCGAGACCGCCACCGGCCTGCGTTCCAGGCTGGACTCCGCGACCGTCGAACTGCCCGCCGGCCTCGGGGCGCTCCTCCCCGGGGGCCTCTCCCGGGGGAGCGTGCTCGGTATCCGCGGGTCCACCAGCGTCACCTTCTCGGTCGCGGCGGCCGCGATGGGCGCGTCCGGGTGGGTGGCGGTAGTCGGCATGGCCGACGTGGGCTGGCTGGCGGCCGCCGAGGCCGGGGTCGACCTCTCCCGGGTGGTCACCATCCCCCGGCCCGGACCCGCGGCCGACGACGTCGTGGCGGCGTGCGTGGACGGCTTCGACGTCGTCGTGCTGGGGGACTCGCTCGACCTGGGTGCCGGGGTGCGCCGCTCCCTGCTGGGCCGCATTCGCTCCCACGGCACCGTGGTGCTCGCGAACTGGCCGGGCGTCCCCCTGTTGCGCGCCGCCGTGCACGGGGGCGACGGGTGCGCGGAGGGCGCGGGGTACGTGCGGGGCCGCACCATCAGCGTGCGGCGGGAGGGCATGCCCACCGTGGTGGTGCTGCGGATGGAGTCCCGGCCGGTTCCCGCCCCCCAGCGCCGCGGTCACCTGCAGGCGGTGTCGTGATGCGCTCGGTGGTGCTGTGGGTCCCGGACTGGCCGGTCGCGGCCGCCGTCGGGGAGGGACTGGTCGACACCGCCATGCCGGTCGCGGTGCACGACGGCCGTGGCCTCACGGTGGTCTCGGCGGCCGCACGGGTGCAGGGAGTGCGCACGGGCATGAAACGCCGCCACGCCCAGCGGGTCTGCCCCGACCTCGTGCTGCTCTCCCGCGACGAGGGCCGCGATGCGCGCGCGTTCGAGCCGGTGGTGCAGGCGGTGGAGAGCGTGATCGCCCACCCGGCGATCCTGCGCCCCGGAATGGTCCTGGCCGATGCGGCCGGCCCCGCGCGGCACCTCGGCTCCGAGGAACTGCTC
>JADGOQ010000146.1 GCA_017882885.1 Actinomycetales bacterium
GGCTGAGACCCACGTCGCCATCGCCGCGGCGACCAACCACACGATGCCCGAGACCAATTGGCCGAAGAACCCGCCGACATACACCTCGCGGACATCGCGTTGGGCCTCGGCCACCTGCGGGTAGGCCGCCCTTCTCGTTGTATTCGCCGCTGTCTTCCTCAGGTGGACACGCACCCGAGCAACGTTACCGGCCAGGACCTCGGCTGATCCGTGATCACCCTCTGACGGTCAGTACTGGCCGATCACCGAGAAGTACAGGCTCCCCGACGAGTTGCTGATGTTGCGGTACAGCCAGTCGGAGTTGGCCACACTCACACGGATGCACCCGTGACTCGCCGGGTACGTGGGCACGGAGCCGGAGCCGTGGAGCATGTACGCGCCCGAGAAGGACCGTTTGTTGTACATGTTCCCGTACTTCGAGTACTTCACGTTCTTGGTCGTGTACCACGCGTTGGCGCCTGCCGAGTGGTAATAGCAGCCCTCTGGGAAGGCGGTGCTGCAACTCCAGCCCGGATAGGTGGCGCCCAGCCAGTAGTTTCCATTCGGGGTGCCGTACCCCGCCCTGCCCGTGGAGATTCGCAGCACCTTCACGTAGGCCCCGCCGCGGACGTAGACCATGGTCTGGCAGGTCTCGTTCGCCAGCAGGTAGGTGGAGCGTCCGTTTCGGGCCGGCGCGGGGATGGACCACTGGCCGGAGTACCACGAGTTGTAGTTCCTCAAGGTTGTGAGATCCGAGCTGGTGATCCCGCCGCGCGTGGCGGACAGGCCGGCGAGCTGCCGGAAGGTGCACATGCCCTGCGCGGTCTGGGCGCCCCAGATGCCGTCGATCGGGCCGGTGGGGATCGCGAACTTGGTGAGGATTCTCTGGGCTTCGACGATCTGGGAGGAGGTCGCCGCCTCCGCGGGTGACGGAACCGCCGCCCCAAGGATCACGAAGAGGGAGACAAACACAACCATCAACCGACGCAGCACGCCCATTGAGAACGCCTCCTCCGCCCCTGTCATCCCATGATAGCGCAGATCACCTCGGATTGCATGAGACCAAAGTCCCAAATATGGGGCGGAAGAAGCTCACCCGCGGGGCACGACGAAGCGTGTGAGTACGCCCGTACCGGTGTCCAGAGCACTCCACGGGGTTTCGAACTCGAGCACGGCCAAGCCCGCCGTCGGGAATTTCTCTGCCACGCGGTCCGTGAGGTCGGACTGCTCCGCCAGTTCGAGGACAAGCTCGCTGAGGGTCGGCTCGTGGCCGATCACGAGCACGGTTTCCGCGGCGTCGGGGAGCTCACGCAGCAGGTCGACGACGTCGGACGGCCACGCCCCGTAGATGGCGTCCGTGTGACGCACGTCGTCGCAACTCGCGCCACCGACGACGGCGCGTTCCCACGTCTGGCGCGCCCGCGTGGCCTCGGAGCACAGCACGACGTCGAGGTCGTAGTCGGCGAGCACCTCACCGGCGGCGGCGCCGTCCAGTAGCCCACGGTCCGCGAGCGGGCGTCGCATGTCCGGTTCACCGGTATCCCAGTCGGACTTGGCGTGACGCAGGATGATGAGGGTCTTGGCGGCCATGGGGTGAGTGTAGAACGGCGGCCGGGGTGAGCCGCCCCGAACGCCGTTCTGGTTGGCTCCTACAACTCCCGGCCCCCGACACCCGTCGTCGCGCCGGCGAACGCCTTGGACGCCTCGTGCGGGCGCAGCGAGCGGGTCGCCTTGCCGGCCTGCCACAGCTCGGAGTTGCCCATCTCGGCCAGCTCGGCGGACAGGCCCACCTGGTAGTCGGGCGCGCCACAGGAGTCGAGCACCCGAGCGGTCTCCGCGCCGGACGCCACCCGGTCGTACAGCTCGGCGAACACCGGCGCCACGGCGGCGCGGAACTTCGGCTTCCAGTCGAGGGCGCCGCGCTGGGCGGTGGCCGAGCAGTTGGCATACATCCAGTCCATGCCGTTTTCACCCACGAGCCGGATCAGCGACTCGGTGAGTTCCTCGACCGTCTCGTTGAACGCCTCGCTCGGTGAGTGCCCGTGGGCGCGCAGCACCTCGTACTGTGCTTCCATGACGCCCGCGAGCGCGCCCATCAGGACGCCGCGCTCCCCGGTGAGGTCGCTGAAGACCTCGTTGCGGAACGTCGTCGGGAAAAGGTAGCCGGACCCGACGGCGATCCCCAGCGCGAGGCAGCGCTCCTGTGCGCGGCCGGTGAAGTCCTGCTCCACCGCGAAGCTGGAGTTGATGCCCGCACCGGAGAGGAAGTTGCGCCGCACCGACGTGCCGGAACCCTTCGGGGCCACCAGCAGCACGTCCACGTCCTCCGGCGGCACCACACCGGTCTGGTCCGCGTAGGTGATCGAGAAGCCGTGGGAGAAGTAGAGCGCGTTGCCGGGGTTCAGGCACTCCTTGATGGCCGGCCAGATCGCCCGTTGCGCCGCATCCGAGACCAGCAGCTGCACCACGGTGCCGCGCCGCGCCGCCTCCTCGATGTCGAAGAGGGTCTCGCCCGGGATCCAGCCGTCCGCGATGGCGCGGTTCCAGTCCCGCTCGAATTCCTTCGCCTGTCCGACGATCACGTTGAACCCGTTGTCCCGCATGTTGAGGCTCTGGGCGGGCCCCTGCACGCCGTAGCCGATCACGGCGATGGTCTCGTCCCTCAGGACCTCCAGCGCCTTCTCCATCGGGAACTCGTCGCGGGTGACGACCTCTTCCTGCACTCCGCCGAAGTCGATGATTGCCATGCCTGTGCACTCCTTTGTGGATCTGGCCGATTCCAGACACGGCAAGTATCGCAGCGCGCCCCGGGTCGGCATCTGGGGCGAACATCCTGTGGGACGGTCAGGCGCGGGCCAGAACCACGTCGGGCGGCGAGGAGGGCGGGACCGGGCGGAGGCGTGGACGCTGCGACGCCGTATCGACGACGCCGAGAGGCTCTGGCTCGGCGTCGAACGCCTCGCTGGTGGCCGGGAGGACCGCCAGCTCGTGGCACTCAACGACGCGGCGATGGGCCTTCGCCTTCGCCGCGCCACCTACCTCAAGATCGCTGCCGAATCAGGGAGCGAGATCTCGGAGCAGACAGCCGGCCGGGACCTGAAGGCTTTGGCAGACCTGGGCTACCTCGAACCGCACGGCGAAGGCGCGGGCGCTTCTACGTCGCGACACCGCAACTCTGCGATGTCTGGTTGGGAATCCGCGGGAGCCGCGCCGTGCGGGACGATGCCGACCCGTTCGCGAACTGACGCCCGGGATCCGGGTCCTGGA
>JADGOQ010000147.1 GCA_017882885.1 Actinomycetales bacterium
CCACCACCGCCGCCCATGCCGGCTCCCATGCCGCTGCCCATGCTCACGGGAGTGACCTCGTGTGCAGCTCCATCTGCGCCTTCTCGAGCCCCTGCGTGACCACGGCGATCACGGCGTCCGCCGCCTCCTCGATAACGACGGCGATCTCGGGCTGCTCGTTCTTGGCGAAGTCGCGCAGCACGTAGTCGGCGGGGTCCATCTGGCCGGGCGGGCGGCCGATCCCGATCCGCAGGCGGGCGTACTCGCGCGTGCCGAGGTGCTGCGTCACGGACTTCAGCCCGTTGTGCCCGCCCTCGCCGCCGGCGAGCTTGAGCCGCAGACTCCCGAGCGGGAGGTCCAGCTCGTCGTGGACCACGAGGATCCGCGCTGGTTCGATCCCCAGGGCGCGCGCGAGCGCCGCCACGGGGCCGCCGGACACGTTCATGTAGCCGGTGGACTTGGCGAGCGCCACCCGCGGCCCGGGAGCGCCGCCCGGTAGGACTCCCAGCCGCACCTCCGCGACGAGCGCGCGGCTCTTGTGCGAGGTCCAGCGGGCCCCGGCGCGGCCCGCGAGCAGGTCCACCACCATCTGGCCCACGTTGTGGCGGTTGCGCGCGTAGCGGTCCGTGGGGTTGCCGAGACCGACGACGAGCCACGGGTCACCCATGGCGCCTCCTTCCGGATATGGCAGTGACCGAGCACTCGACGTACTCGGGCACCCCTGACTGGATCAGGCCTCGGTGGCGGCCTCTTCGGCCTCTTCGGCCTCCTCCGCGGTCTCCTCGCCACGCGGCGTGGAGACGACGACCACCGCGGTCTCGGCGTCGATGTCCGTGGTCACGCCCTCGGGCAGCTTCAGGTCCGCGACGCGCACGATGGTGCCCTCGGGGAGTCCCTCCACGTCCACGACGATGGACTCGGGGATCGAGGTGGCCGGGGCGTGCACGGTCAGGTTCTGGAGCTCGGCGGTGACGATGGTGCCGGGGGCGCTCTCGCCGGTGGTGTGGATCGCAATGTCCACGGTCACCTTCTCGCCACGGCGGACGATGACGAGGTCGAGGTGCTCGATCACGCGCAGCACCGGGTCCACCTGCACGTCCTTGACGAGCGCGAGTTCGGTCGTGCCGTCGAAGGAGACGTCGATGACCTTGTTCGCGGAACCGCGGACGATCAGGAAGGTCTCGTGCTTCGGGAGGTTGAGGTGCACCGGGGCGGTGCCATGGCCGTAGAGGACGGCGGGGATGAGGTCGGCGCGGCGGGCACGGCGGGCGGCGCCCTTGCCGAACTCGGTGCGCACGGCGGCGTTCAGCTTGTTCTCGGACATGATGGCTCCTCCGGGGGATTCGGGCTTGGTGGGCCCCGGCGCGGGGAGTCGCGCGGACGGAATGCCATTCCACCGCGTCGATCACGGAAACCGGGGACCACCCGTGCGGCTTCCCTCGCCGAGGCAACCGGACAAGCATACCGGCTCGGCGAGGGTGCCACAAAAGGCGACCGGAAGGAACGCTAGGAGGCGCCGTCGAAGAGCGAGGTGACGGAACCGTCGTCGAACACCTCGCGGATGGCCCGGGCCAGCAGCGGGGCGATCGGCAACACGGTCAGGGCGTCGAAACGCTTCTCGGCGGAGATCGGCAGCGTGTCCGTGACGATCACCTCGCGGGCGCCGCACTCGGAGAGCCTTCGTTGTGCGGGGTCGGAGAGCACGCCGTGGGTGGCGGCGACGATGACGTCCTTGGCGCCGGACGCCATCACCACGCGCACGGCTTCGGCGATGGTGCCGCCGGTGTCAATCATGTCGTCCACCAGTACGGCGGTGCGGCCCTCCACGTCACCGACCACGCGATTGGCCACGGTCTGGTTCGGCCGCTTTATGTCCCGCGTCTTGTGGACGAACGCGAGTTTGGCCCCGCCGAGCTTAGCCGCCCACTGCTCCGCCACGCGGATGCGGCCGGCGTCCGGCGACACCACGGTGAGGTTTGAACAGTCCACCCGGGTCCGCACGTAGTCGGTGAGGATCGGCATCGCCCAGAGGTGGTCCACCGGGCCGTCGAAGAAGCCCTGGGTCTGCGCGGCATGCAGGTCCACGCTCATGAGCCGGTCCGCCCCGGCCGTCTTGAACAGGTCCGCGACGAGACGGGCCGAGATCGGCTCGCGGCCGCGGTGCTTCTTGTCCTGGCGCGCGTAGGGGTAGAACGGGGCCACCACGGTGATGCGCTTGGCGGAGGCCCGCTTCAGGGCGTCCACCATGATCAGCTGCTCCATGAGCCAGTCGTTGATCGGGTTGGTGTGGGACTGCAGCACGAATGCGTCCGCGCCGCGCACGGACTCGTTGAACCGCACGTAGATCTCGCCGTTCGCGAAGTCGTAGGCGGTGGTGGGCAGCAGGTCGATGCCCAGTTCGCCCGCCACCTGTTCCGCGAGCTTGTGGTGTGCCCTGCCCGAGGCCAGCACGAGGCGCTTCTCCCCGTGGACGATGATGCCGCTCATTCGCCGGTACCCTTCTCCGCGCTGTCCTTGTGCTCCGCCAGAGCCGCCGCCGCGGCCTCGGCCGCGGGTGACCCGGGCCGCGAACGCAGCACCCAGCCCTCGATGTTGCGCTGGGAGGTGGTGGTGACCGCGAGCGCCCCGGGGGGCACGTCGCGGCGGATCGTGGTGCCGGCACCGGTGTAGACGCCGTCGCCGATCATGACGGGGGCCACGAACAGGTTCCCGGAGCCGGTGCGGGCGTGGTCGCCGACCGTCGAGTGGTGCTTGTGGACGCCGTCGTCGTTCACGAAGACGCTCCCGGCCCCGATCCGCGTGCCCTCGCCGATGGTGGCGTCGCCCACGTAGGTGAGGTGGGACACCGCGGAGCCCGCGCCGATGGTGGCGTTCCGGGTCTCGACGAACGCGCCGATCCGGCCGCCCTCGCCGAGGTACGTGCCGGGGCGGACGTAGGCGAACGGGCCGACGGTGGCCCTCGGGCCGATCACCGCGAGCGCGCCGTGCGTGCGGACGATGCTCGCGTCCTCGCCCACCTCGACGTCGGTCAGGGTGGTGTCCGGGCCGATGGTGGCGCCGGTCTCGATGCGGCAGGCTCCGTGCAGTTGGACGCCCGGGAGGATGGTGACGTCCGGGGCCAGTTCGACGTCGACGTCGATCCACGTGGTGGCCGGGTCGATCACGGTGACGCCCTCGCGCATCCAGTCCTCGACGATGCGGCGGTTCATCTCCTTGGCCAGGGCAGCAAGCTGGACCTTGTCGTTGGCGCCCTCCACGGTCCACGAATCGTCCACGGCGATGCCCTGCACCCGCAGGCCGGCCTCGTGGGCGATGCGGACCACGTCGGTGAGGTAGACCTCGCCCTGCGCGTTGTCCTGCCCGACCCCCTCGAGGGCCTTGGCGAGCACCTCCGCCTCGAAGACGTACACCGCGGCGTTCACCTCGGTGATCGCCCGCTCCTCGTCCGTGGCGTCCTTCTCCTCCACGATCCCGACGACGGCGCCCCCGTGGCGCACGATGCGGCCGTAGCCCGTGGGGTTGGCGAGGTGGGTGGTGAGGACCGTGACGGCGTTGCCGCCCCCGACGTGGGAGCGCATGAGTTCGGCGAGGATCCCGCCGTCGAGCATCGGCGTGTCCGCCGCGGTGACGACAAGGGGACCGGTCAGCTCGGCGCCGTCGGCGGCGAGGCGCTCGAGCGCGCACTGGACGGCGCGCCCGGTGCCGGGGATCTCGTCCTGGTCCGCGATGAGGACGGAGGCGTCGAAGTCGAGGGCTTCCGCCGCCACCCGGTCGCGTTCGTGGCGCACGACGACGCAGAGGCGGGAGGGGTTGAGCTCGCGGCCGGCGGCGATGGCATGGCCGAGCAGCGTCCGCCCGGCGACGGTGTTGAGGACCTTGGGAGTGGCCGACTTCATGCGGGTCCCAGCCCCAGCGGCGAGGATGACGACGGCGGCTGCGGGCAGTTGGTCCACTGCGACTCCCTCGGGATGTGCCGTGCCCGTGACGGGCCAGTCACCGCCATTCTAGCCACGGGAGCCGCGCAGTCCCGGCCGGTCCGGACGGCGAGCGCCGCTCCGCCCCCAGGATTCGAACCCGAACCAAAGGCACCAAAGGCCTCTGTGCTGCCATTACACCAGGGCGGACCGCGCCGGCCGCTGCCGGCGCCCCTCCAGTTTGCCAGAACCGCGGCGTTGACGTGCCGGGCTGCCGGCGAGCGACTGCGGAGGGGGCGGGTGCCTGCCAGACTGGGGGCGTGCCCCCCGAGATCGTGTTGCTGACCGCGTTCGTCGCCGCGGTGGCGGCCGTGGCGCTGACGCGGTGGATGGGGCGCGTGGCCGGAGTTGAGTCCGCCTGGCTCCAGTCCGGCCTGCATGTGCTGCTCGCCGGCTTCGGCGGGGCCGGCGCAGCCGCGATCGCGACGACGTGGGTGGAGACGGTGACGTTCGCGACCCTCGCACTGGCCTGCGCGCTGCTGGTGGTGATCGACCAGGCGTCCTTCCGGCTGCCGAACGTGATCATCGGGCCGACCTACCTTCTGCTGCTGG
>JADGOQ010000148.1 GCA_017882885.1 Actinomycetales bacterium
GTCCCCCGCTCAGGCGAACCCCGTCCAATTCGCAGTGCAGTTTACAGACGGGACTTGGCTACTCTTGGCTGCTGGTTCGCCTGGTGAGGCAGCATGAATCCGTTCGGGCCGCTGTTGCTCTTGCTACCAATGTCCTTGGCTTTCGCGCCAGCTGAACCGGTACCGCAAGACGAGACGGACTTCTTCGGGAGCGTGGGCGCGGGCGAGTGGCAAGTCGGAGGAATAGAGCGAGTCACCAGACCGGCTCAGCCCGCGAAGCCCGTCGGATGGCAGCCACAGGCGCCGGTGACAATCGACGACTGCTCCGTGTTCCTTGCTACGGGATCCCGGGAGGAGCCGCGGATCCTTGATTGTGTTGGTGCGGAGATTCGCGCGGCCAGTTTCGAGATGCCTCCCGGGAACTACTTCTTGGTGAACGCCGCGGGCGAGGTGGTGGACCGTGCTGCACTTCCCGTCGTCGTCACTCTCGCGGAGTTCCGGGCGCTGCCGATCCAGGGTGGTCAGCTCGTGATGCAGCCGGCGGCGCAGCAGGTGCTGATCAACATCGAGACCATTGCGTACTCGACCGCGCGGACCCACGTCCTGAACACCACGATCCTCGGGACGCCAGTCGCTGTGCGCGCCACGCCGATCGAGTGGGCGTGGGACTTCGGGGGTGGCACCGCTCCGTTCGTGACCACCGGCCCGGGTGGGCCCTACCCCGACCTGGATGTGTCGCGCGTCTACCGGCGAGTTCACCGTGACTTGGCCATCGGGCTCACCATCACGTGGGCGGGGGAGTACCGGGTCAACAACGCCGGACCGTGGCTGCCGATCGCGGGCACCACCACCACCTCATCGGCTTCCGCACCCTTCGAGACCGTCGAGGCGCCCGCCCGGCTCGTCACCGGGACCCTCCCGGAGGGCTGACCCCCCGGATCAGCCCTCCCGGATCAGCCCTCCCGGATCAGCCCTCCACCATCAGTCCTGCTGCCAGGAGTGCCAGAGGGCGGCGTACTCCCCGCCCCGCTCCACCAGCTCGTCGTGCGGTCCGATCTCCACGATCCGGCCGTCGTCCATCACGGCGACGCGATCGGCGTCGTGGGCGGTGTGCAGGCGGTGGGCGATCGCCACGACCGTCCGGCCCGAGAGCACCGCGTTGAGCGACCGTTCGAGGTGCCGCGCCGCGCTGGGGTCGAGGAGGCTTGTCGCCTCGTCGAGGACCAGGGTGTGGGGGTTGAGCAGCACCAGTCGCGCGAGTGCCACCTGTTGCGCCTGCGCGGGGGTCAGCGTGAGCGCCCCCGAACCCACTTCGGTCTCCATCCCGCGCTCGAGCGCGTCCACCCAGACGAGGGCGTCGACGGAGGCGAGGGCGTGGCGCATCTCGGGCTCGTCGGCGTCGGCCTTCGCGAGCCTGAGGTTGTCCGCGATGGAACCGAGGAACACGTGGTGCTCCTGCGTCACGAGGGCCACCTCGGAGCGCAACTGTTCCTCGGCCAGGTCCACGAGCCGCACGTCACCCACGGTCACGGCCCCGCCGGTCGGCGGGTGGATGCCCGCGAGCATGCGCCCCAGCGTCGACTTCCCCGCCCCGGACGGGCCCACGATGGCGAGGCGCTCGCCGGGCACCAGGTCGAGCGACACCTCGTGCAGCACGTTGTGCCCCGAGCGGTAGGCGTACTCCACGGCGCGCGCCACGATCTCCTGGTCCGCCGGGACCTCGCCCGTCGGCATCCGGTCCGGCTCCACCAGTTTCACCCCGAGAATGCGGGCGAGCGACGCGGTGGCCACCTGGATCTCGTCGATCCAGAAGAGGAACTCACCGATGGACCCGCGCACCTGGATCGAGTACAGCGCCACCGCCGAGACCGCGCCCACGGTCGCGAGGCCGCTGTTGACCAGCCATGCACCCCACACCACCAGGACGGCGGTGGGGAACGCGTACCCCAGCACCATCCCGACGAAGAGGATCGCGCGCAGGTACAGCGTCCGGTCCTCCCAGTGCCAGGACGCCTGCAGCGCCTCGGTCATGCGTGCCCGGCGGCGACGCCCGAGGGACAGCTCGTCCACCGTGGCGGCGTGCTCCACCGACTCCGTCATCACGCCGTTGATGGCGGCGTAGGCCTTCGACGACTCAAGGTAGGCAGGCGTGGCCCGCTTGAGGTACCACTTCGCCGAGACCACCAGCAGCGGCACTCCCGTCAGCAACCCGACGCCGGCCAGCGGCGAGGCCACGAGGGCCGCCACCATGGTCAGCAGGATCGTCACCGACGTGACCAGGACGCGGGGCACGCCGAAGCGCACCACCCACTGGACGCGGTCGACGTCGTTCGTGGTGCGCCCGAGCAGGTCACCCGTGCCCGCCCGCTCCACCGTGGACAGCGGCAGGTGCGTGATGGTGTCGAGGAACTCCTCGCGCAGCCGCGCGAAGATACCCTCGCCCAGCACCATCGCCTGCCGCTGGCCCACGCCCGCGAAGACGGTCTGCACCAGGATCGCGACGGTCAGCCACACTCCCACGTTGCTGATGTGGGCGGCGGTGGTGCCGACGGCAACCGCGTCCACCAGGCTTCCCAGCATCCAGGGAACGGCAAGCGACGCCAGCGCCGCGGCGGCCTGCAGCACGACGACGCCCACGAGCGGCGCGCGGTAGTTCGCCAACAGCAAGCGGGAGTACCGCCAGACGGTGGCGTTGTCAGCGACGGGGAGCAGCATCGTGCACCTCCTCGGTGTCGTTGCGCCGGGTGACCACCCGGGCGTAGTCGATGGCGTCGGGATCGCCGGCGCGCGCGCGTTCGAGCAGCTCGCGGTGCGTGCCGCGGGCGCGCTCGCCCTCGGCGTCGAGGAACACCACCTCGTCGGCGTGCTCGAGCACCAGCGGGGACGCCGAGACCACCACGGTGGTGGCGCCGCGCCGGTGGCGGCTCAGGTTGGCGGCGATGCGGCGCTCGGTGTGCGCGTCGACGGCGCTCGTGGGCTCCACCAGCAACAGGACCGGGGCGGCGGTGAAGGTGGCGCGCGCGAGTGCGACCCGCTGGCGCTGCCCGCCGGAGAGCGACCTGCCCTTCTCGGTGATCTCGCCGTCGAGTCCCTCGGGGAGGGACTCGAGAACGTCGCGCGCGTCCGCCACGGCGAGCGCCTCCACGAGGCGGAGCTGGTCGCCGGAGTCGAGCACGTCCACCTCGTGGCGCAGCGTGCCCGTGAAGAGCTGCGGCGAGGCGTCGGAGAGCACCACGGTATGGCGGACCGCGGCGAGAGGCTGCTCCACGATCGGGCGGCCGGCCAGGGTGACGTCCCGGGACTCGGTGTCGTCGAGGCGGGCCAGGCGCCGCACCACTTCACCAGCAAGGTCCGGCGTGGGGGAGACCAGCACCGTGAAGGCGCCGCCCGTGATCCCGACGCCGCTCCGGCCGTCCCGCAGGACGGGCGCGGCGTCGCCGAGCGGCAGGGGGGCGGCGGCGTCGTCGCCGTCGCCGAGCCGGCCGGCCGACGGCCGGACCTCGAGGACGGCGGAGAACTTGCGCGCCGCGATCAGCGCGCGCGTGAGGAACTGGATGAACATCGAGACCTGCCGCAGGGGCTCGGCCAGGAACGCGGTGTAGCCGTAGAACGCCACGAGCTGGCCGACCGTGATCTCGCCGCCGAGGGCCAGCCGGGCACCGAACCGCACCACCCCCACCACGAACAGCCCCGGCAGGAGCACCTGGAGGGCGGCCATGATCGACTGGGTGTTGGCCACGCCCACGCCCGCGCGCCGCACCGCCTGGGACTGGTCACGGTAGCGGGCCGCGAACACGTCCTCGCCGCCGATCCCGCGCAGCACGCGCAGGCCCGAGACCGTGTCCGAGGCGAGCGCCGTCAGCTTGCCGGTGGCCTCGCGGTGGCGCGACTGCCGCCGCTGCAGCGGCGGGACCAGCAACGCGACGGCGGCGGTCACGAGCGGGAGCCCGACGAGCACGGCCAGGCCCAGGGTGGTGGACTGCTGCAGCAGGAGCCCGGCAATGAGGAAGTAGGAGACGAGCCCGCCGATGAACATGGGCATGGATTCCATGAGGTTGCCCATGTGGAAGGCGTCGGTGGCGACCGTGGCCACCACCTCCCCGGTGGCGAGCTTCTTGGTGACCTCCTCGCCGGTGCGCGTCACGTGCTTGCCCACGATGTCGGAGCAGGTGTAGGCGGCGCGCATCCAGTTGGCAACCTCGCCGATGTGGCGCAACGCCGCGGCGACCGCGGTGATGGCCCCCAGTCCCAGGAGCAGCCGGCCGTATCGCCAGATGGCCGCGGTGGCGCCCTGGGCGAGCCCGGCGTCGATGGCCTCACCCAGCAGGTAGGGGGTGAGCGCGAGCGCGATGAAGTTGGCCGCGGCGGCCGTGGTGGCGCCGAGGAGGAGCCAGAACTGCCGGCGGACGATCCACAGGATGAACCGCCCGGGTTTGCCGAGAGGGGGGTCCTGGGGGAGGGTGTCGGGGTAACGAAGCACTCGGTAGTGCCTAGTCCGCGGGACGGGCGAACTCGATTCTTTATTCCGCGCGAACTAGGCTGGCACGGTGAACCAGTCCTCCGGCCAGGACGTTGCGACCGCAACGGAAACCAGGGCCCGCGCCACCTATTCCCACTACCGGACGATGGCCTTCGTCACAGGGTCGATGCTGCTCCTGCTGATCACCGAGATGGTGCTCAAGTACGTCTTCCACGCGGGCGGGGTCAGTGACACCGGCGCCCCCCTCCCGGTCATGGGGTCCTGGGTGGCGATCGTGCACGGCTGGATCTACGTCATCTACGCGATCACGGTGTTCCAGCTGTGGTCCTTCATGCGGTGGTCGTTGCCACGTATCGCCCTGCTGATCCTGGGCGGTGTGGTGCCGGTGCTCTCCTTCATCATGGAGTCCCGCGCGCACCGCTGGTTCGACGCCGACCTGCCCGCGCGCGTGGACCGCGCCAGTCGCCTCGCCGCCGCCGGCCAGTAGGGTTGCGGGCATGAGCGACAACGCCGCCAATCCCGTCCTCGTGGTCGACTTCGGCGCCCAGTACGCCCAGCTGATCGCGCGGCGGGTCCGCGAGGCGCGTGTCTACTCGGAGGTCGTGCCGCACACCATGCCGCTCGCCGCGATGCTCGCGAAGCGCCCCGCCGCCATCATCCTCTCGGGCGGCCCGGCGTCCGTGTACGCCGACGGCGCCCCCTCCGTGGACCCCGCCCTCTTCGACGCCGGCGTTCCGGTCCTCGGCATCTGTTACGGCTTCCAGGCGATGGCGCGGGCGCTGGGCGGCGAGGTCGGGCGCACCGGGACCCGCGAGTACGGCTCCACCATCGTCGCAGTCCGGGACACGGGGGTACTCCTCACCGGCTCACCGGCCACCCAGGCGGTGTGGATGAGCCACGGGGACTCCGTGCGTCGCGCACCGGAGGGCTTCACGGTGCTGGCCACCTCGCCCGGTTCACCGGTTGCCGCGTTCGAGGATCCCGTCCGGCGGCTCTACGGCATGCAGTGGCACCCCGAGGTCAAGCACTCCGTCCTCGGCCAGGAGGCCCTGGAGCACTTCCTGTGGGACGGCGCCGGGATCGCACCCACGTGGACGCCGGGCAACGTCGTCGCGGACCAGGTGGAGCGCATCCGCGCCCAGGTGGGTTCCAGCCGGGTGATCTGCGGACTTTCCGGCGGGGTGGACTCGTCGGTGGCCGCGGCCCTCGTCCACCGCGCGATCGGTGACCAGCTGACCTGCGTGTTCGTGGACCACGGCCTCCTGCGCCAGGGCGAGGCGGAGCAGGTGGAGCAGGACTTCGTGGCGGCCACCGGGGTGGAGTTGGTGGTGGTGGACGCGGCCGAGACGTTCCTTGCGGCATTGGCCGGCGTCACCGACCCCGAAGCCAAGCGCAAGATCATCGGCCGCGAGTTCATCCGGGCCTTCGAGCTCGCGGCCCGGGACATCGTGGCGGCGGCGGGGGCGAGCGGCGAGACCGTGGACTTCCTCGTCCAGGGCACGCTCTACCCCGACGTCGTCGAGTCAGGCGGCGGCGAGGGGGCGGCCAACATCAA
>JADGOQ010000149.1 GCA_017882885.1 Actinomycetales bacterium
AAGAAGCCGCCGTTCGGCATCGGCCAGATCGGCAAGTCGTTCCGCAACGAGATCACGCCGGGCAACTTCATCTTCCGCACCCGCGAGTTCGAGCAGATGGAGATGGAGTTCTTCGTCGAGCCCGGCACGGACGAGGAGTGGCACCAGTACTGGATCGACACCCGCACCGACTGGTACGCGGGCCTCGGCATCTCCCGGGAGAACCTGCGGCACTACGAGCACCCCCAGGAGAAGCTGTCCCACTACTCCAAGCGCACCGTTGACATCGAGTACCGCTTCGGATTCATCGGCAGCGAGTGGGGGGAACTCGAGGGCGTCGCCAACCGCACCGACTTCGACCTCGGGACACACGCCTCGCACTCCGGCCAGGACCTGTCCTACTTCGACCCCGCCAAGGGCGAGCGGTGGGTGCCATACGTCATCGAGCCGGCCGCGGGCCTGACCCGATCCCTCATGGCGTTCCTGGTGGAGTCCTACCACGAGGACGAGGCCCCGAACGCGAAGGGCGGCGTGGACAAGCGCACCGTCCTGCGCCTCGACCCGCGCCTCGCGCCCGTCAAGGCCGCCGTGCTGCCGCTGTCCCGCAACGAGCGGCTCTCGCCAGTGGCCCGGGACCTCGCCCAGGAGTTGCGCGGCCACTGGAACGTCGACTTCGACGACGCCGGCGCGGTCGGCCGCCGCTACCGCCGCCAGGACGAGATCGGGACGCCGTTCTGCGTCACAGTGGACTTCGACTCGCTGGAGGACCAGGCCGTGACCATTCGAGACCGCGACTCGATGTCGCAACTGCGCGTGGGCATCGGCCAGGTGAAGGACTACCTCGCGGCACGCCTGCCCAGCTGCTGATGCACATCCACGGGACCACCACCGCGGACCTGCCCCCGCGCCAGCGGGGGAGGGTCCGGGCGGTCCTCGCGGCCATCACGATCCCGATCCTCCTCGCCACGGTGGTGGGGCTGCTGCTGCTCTGGCCGCGCGGGGAGACCCCTGTGGGCTCGCTGCCGCTCGGCGGGACCGCCGTGACGCTGGAATCGGCGCGCGTGAGCGCGATCATCCCGGTCGGGGGCGGGGAGGAGATCGACCCCATGCAGGGCGCCGAGGTGCGCGCGGACCTGCTCAGCGGGGTGGGCGAGGGCCAGAACGTCCCGATCCAGGTGCCCGCCGAGATCCTCCTCAACGGCCTCGACGTCGGTGACCGCGTCACGGTGATGTTCACCCCCGACGCGATGGGCAGCGGCAGCCCGTACGTCTTCTACGACTTCCACCGCGAGGTCCCGATCGCCCTTCTCGTGGTCCTGTACCTGGCGGTGGTCGCCGCCGTCGCGCGCTGGAAGGGCCTGGCGGCCGTGCTGGGCCTCGTCGCCTCCCTGGCGGTCACCGGGATGTTCATCCTGCCGGCGATCATGTCCGGCGCGAACCCCCTGGCGGTGGTGCTGGTGGGTTCCACGGCCATGATGTTCCTCGCCGTCTACCTGGCCCACGGCATCTCGATCCGCACCACCACGGCCCTGCTCGGCACCTTCGCCGGGCTGGTGATCACGGTGGTGCTCGGCTACGCGTCGATCGGGTGGGCGAACCTCACCGGGGCACAGTCGGACACGGCCCTCGTCCTGGGGACCGCCTTCCCGGGGATATCCCTGCGCGACGTGCTGCTGTGCGGCCTGGTGATCGCCGGGCTCGGCGCGCTCAACGACGTCACGATCACGCAGGCCTCGGCGGTGTGGGAGCTGCACGGCGCGAACCCCGGCCTGTCGCGGGCCCGGCTGGTCTCCGGCGGGATGCGCATCGGGCGCGACCACATCGCGTCCACGGTCTACACCCTCGCGTTCGCCTACGTGGGGTCGGCGCTGCCCATGCTCCTCATCGCGGCCCTCATCGACCGCTCGGTGCTGGACACCCTCATGGCGAGCGAGATCGCCGAGGAGATCGTCCGCACCCTTGTGGCGTCGATCGGGCTCATCCTCGCGATCCCGATGACGACGGCGGTCGCGGCCGCCCTCGTCCCCGCCACGGCGCGGGTGGCGCCCGCCGTCGCGGGCGTGCCGGCATGACGCTCGCGCTCGGCGCCGTCACCCTCGGCACGCCGGTGGTCCTGGCTCCCATGGCCGGCGTCACGAACCCGCCCTTCCGCCGCCTCTGCCGGGAGGCGGGGCTGACGGGCCTGCCCCTGACCGGGGAGTTCCCGGAGGCGCGGCCGCCCTTCGCGCCCGCCGGCCTGTACGTCACGGAGATGATCACGTCGCGGGCGCTCGTCGAGCGCACCCCCGAGACGATGCTCATGATCACGCCGGACGAGGCGGACCCGGTGCGCTCCGTGCAGCTCTACGGCGTGGACCCGGACACCGTCGCGGCGGCGGTGCGGATCCTGGTGGAGGAGGGCTGGGCCGACCACGTGGACCTCAACTTCGGCTGCCCGGTCCCCAAGGTGACCCGGCGTGGGGGCGGGTCCGCCCTCCCGTGGAAGCGTGACCTGTTCCGGGACATCGTGCGGGCCGCCGTGGAGGCCGGCGCGAGCACCTCCCGGGCACGCGGGCATGAGGTCCCCGTCACCGTCAAGATGCGCATGGGGATCGACGACGAGCACCTCACCTACCTGGACGCCGCCCGCGCCGCCGCGGACGCCGGGGTCGCGGGCATCGCGCTGCACGCCCGCACCGCGGCGCAGTACTACTCCGGCAAGGCGCGCTGGGACGCGATCGCCCGACTGAAGGACGAGGTCACGGGCGTGCCGATCCTCGGAAACGGGGACATCTGGTCAGCGGAGGACGCGCTCGCGATGGTGCGGGAGACGGGCTGCGACGGCGTCGTCATCGGGCGGGGGTGCCAGGGGCGGCCGTGGCTGTTCACCGACGTCGTCGCCGCCTTCCACGGCAGCGACACCCGCGTGCGCCCGGGCCTGCGGGTCGTGGCGGCCACTATCCGGCGCCACGCCGAGCTCATGGTGGACCACCTCGGGGACGAGGGCCGCGGACTGCGGGAGATGCGCAAGCACATGGCCTGGTACCTCAAGGGGTACCCGGTGGGTGGGGAGGCGCGGCAGCAACTCGGGCTCGTGTCCTCGCTCGCGGAGCTGGATGCCCGCCTCACCGGGCTCGACCTCGACCTCCCGTACCCCGGCGACGGCGCCGAGGGCCCGCGCGGGCGGGCGGGGAGTCCCAGGTCGCCGCACCTGCCCGAGGGCTGGCTCGACTCGCCATGGCTGGTCGGGGCGGAACGCGCCACCGTCGCAGGTGCCGAGATCGACACCTCCGGGGGCTGAGCGCCCTTCGACGGCTCAGTCCGAGAGCCGCCACATCGCGAACGCGGGCCCGGAGTCGGGGAGTGCGACGACGCCGGACGCGTCGGCGCGCAGGTCGGGTGCGCCGGCGAGGCCGGTCAGGACGCTGCCGACCACGGACACCGGGAGGCGGACAGTGGGGTGGTCGGCGCGCGCCGCGTGCACGAGCACCCGGTCGCCGGGCGCCTCGCGGAGGAACGTGACGGCGTCGTCGTCCACGGCGAGCCAGCGCAGGCCGCCACGCCGCAGCGCCTCGCTCGACGCACGCGCGGTGAAGAGCGCCCGGGTGTGCGCGAGGCGGTGCTGGTCCCAGCGCTCCTCATGCGCCCAGGGCATGGGGATGCGGGCGTACTCGGGCCCCATCGTCGCCAGCCCGATCTCGTCGCCCGCGTAGATCATCGGGACACCGGGGTAGGCGGCGAGCATCCCGAACGCGACGTCCACGCGGCCCGGGTCCCCGAGCAGGGAGGCCACGCGGTGGGTGTCGTGGGACCCGATCGGGTTCATCGCGTGCAGCGTCGCCTGCCAGGGCGTCACCCCGCAGAGTTCGCGCATGGCCGCGACCACGCGCGTGCCGGGGAGGTTCGGCAGGGAGGGGTACTTGCCATGGCCACAGGGGCGGGCCTGGGGAGGAAGGAGCCACTGCCACAGCGGCCGGGTGAACGCGGCGTAGTTCATCGTGCCCTGATAGCCGTCCCCGAGGAGGTCCCGGCCGGCGTCGAAGTTGGACTCGGCCATGAGGAACGGCTCCGCCGTCGCCTGCGCCATGGTGCGCCGGATGGTGGTGGCCACCTCGTGGCTGAGGTTGATGGCGCCGTGGATGCCGGTCATGTTGGCGACGTCGATGCGCCACGAGTCCAGCGCGTGCGGGCCGAGCCACTTCGCAACGACGGAATCGGGGCCGTCATAGAGCCGGTGGCGCAACTCGGGGTTGCGGTGGTCGAAGATCGGCATCTCCTTCAGGTTCCACCACGCGTCGTACTGATCCGGGTGGTGGGTGAAGAAGAAGAACGAGGCCTCGGGGGAGTCCGGGTCCGCGCAGGCCGCCCGGAACCACTCGTGGGTGTTCCCGCAGTGGTTCGTGGTGAGGTCGCCCATCAGGCGGATCCCGCGAGCCTGCGCGGCGGCGGCGAGACGCGCCATCCCCGCATCGCCGCCGAGGAGCGGATCGACCTCATCGAACGTCGCGGCGTTGTAGCGGTGGTTCGAATCCGCGGGGAAGAACGGGGTCAGGT
>JADGOQ010000150.1 GCA_017882885.1 Actinomycetales bacterium
ACCTCCTGCTGCTCACCGCGGCCGAGGGCGAGCCCGGCCGCCTCCTCGGCGCCGTGGTCAACGGCTCCGGGGACTATGCCACCGTCTCGATCGACGTCGGCGGTGAGGTCACCGAGGTCCGCGTGGCGGCCGGGCAGACCGCCAACCTGGCCGACGAGGAGCCGCTGGCCGCCGTCGGCGCGGCCCCCGGGGCGACGATCGAGGTCTCCATCGAGTTCGCCGGCACCACCGTCCGCGCGATCCCGGTGCTGGACGGCACCATCCCGCCGTACGACGAGTACCTGCCCTGACCCGCGCCCTGACTGACCCGGCCTGACGTACTCCCGCCTCAGTGCGGGGGAACCATCTTGTAGCCGAGGCCGCGCACCGTCGCGAGCAGCTCCGGGTTGGCCGGGTCGTCCTCGATGCGCGAGCGGATGCGCTTGACGTGGACGTCCAGAGTCTTGGTGTCGCCCACGTAGTTGGGGCCCCACACCCGGTCAATGATCTGGCCGCGCGTCAGGACCCGCCCGGGGTTGCGCAGGAAGTACTCCAGCAGCTCGAACTCCCGGAGCGGGAGGGTGACCTGCGTGCCGCGCACGGAAACCTCATGGCGGTCCACGTCCATCAGCACCGGGCCGACCGACAGGATTGCGTCCTCACCGATGTCCCTGTCCTCGCCCGTGCGGCGCAACACGGCATGCACGCGCGCCACGAGCTCGCGGTAGGAGTACGGCTTGGTGACGTAGTCGTCCGCGCCGATCTCAAGGCCCACGACCTTGTCGATCTCACTGTCCCTCGCGGTCAGCATGATGACGGGGACGCGCGACCGGGTGCGGATCGCCTTGCAGACGTCGGTGCCGGACATGCCGGGCAGCATGAGGTCGAGAAGGACGATGTCGATGGCCTCGTCGAGGGCGATGAGGGCCGCGGGTCCCGTCTCCACGGCCACCACCTCGAAGCCGTCGCGCTGCAACTTGAACGTCAGCGGGTCGCGGTAGGCCGCTTCGTCCTCGACGAGCAGGATCCTGGGCATGTCAGCCTCCTTGCGGCGCGGTCGGGCGCCGGTCGGCCTCGCGGCGCTCGGTAACCTGCGGGATGACGAGGGTGAAGGTGGAGCCCCGGCCCGGCCTGGACCACAGCGTGACTTCCCCGCCGTGGTCCGCGGCGATGTGCTTGACGATGCTGAGCCCGAGCCCGGTCCCTCCCGTGGCACGGGACCTGGCTCCATCCACCCGGTAGAACCGCTCGAACACGCGCTCCTGGGACTCCTCGGCGATGCCGATGCCCTGGTCCACCACGGCGATCCGCACCATCCCCTCCTTCGCCTTCACGCCGACCGAGACACCGGAGCCGCCCGGCGAGTAGCGGATGGCGTTGTCCAGCAGGTTGCGGACGGCGGTGGTGAGCAGCGACTCGTCGCCGTACACCGCGAGGCCCTCCTCCCCGCCACGGACCAGCGTGACCCCGCGGGACTCGGCCTCCACCCGGACGCGGTCGAGGGCTTCCGTGATGACGCCATCGACGTCCACGAGTTCCGGGTTCACCAGGGCGTCCGGCTCCTGCAGCCGGCTGAGGTCGATGATCTCCTGGACGAGGGTGGCCAGCCGGGCGGCCTCACGTCTCATCTGCGCCGAGAAGCGTGCCACCGCCTCCGGCTCGTCCGTGCACTCCGAAATGGTCTCGGCGAGCAGCGAGAGCGCCCCCACCGGGGTCTTGAGCTCGTGGGAGATGTTCGCGACGAAGTCCCGCCGAGTCTCGTCCAGTCGCCGTGCGGCCGTCTGGTCACGGACCAGGATGAGCACGCGCTCACTGGCGAGTGGCGCCACCGAGACGCTCACGTACAGCATGCCGGACCGGTCCGAGGGCCCGCGGTGTAGCTTCAGATCCGCGGACTGGGAGACGCCCTCCAGCCGCAACTCGCGGACCATCTCCTCCACCTCGGGGTGGGCGAGGCGGTCGGAAAGCACGAGATGGAACTGCAGCGCGCGCGTGTTGGACCGGATCACGTCCCCCTGCGCGTCCAGGATGATGGCGGCGTCGGGCACCGCGGCGAGCATCCTGGCCTCGTCCTCGCTGAGGTCGTCGCCCTCATCTTCGGCCTCCTCGCGCCGCTCCCGCTCACTCAGGTGGAAGGCGAGGGTTGCGACGGCGCCGACCAGGAGACCCAGGAGGGCAGCGATGATCACGTCCGGTCCGGTACCCACATGGCAAACTCTAGGGGAGGAATCCCCGGGACTCCGGAGGACGACCGGCCGGAGGGACGATGTTCTCCTGACCGACACCCGCCGTTCACCCGCGGCTGGTTCATTGGTCTGGGCATACGCTTGTCCCACGATTGTGAAGGGGTGTTGAGGCGTGCGAGAAATCTTCCACAGGGAACTCGAGGAGCTCGGAGACCATCTGGTCGAGATGGGCAAGCAGGTTGCCGCGGCGATCGCCAAGGCCGGGCAGGCCATGCGCGAAGCCGACCTGCAGCTCGCCGAGGAGGTCATCGACGACGACAACCGCATCGACGACCTCGAGGACCACATCGAGCAGATGAGCCTCATCATGCTCGCCCGGCAGCAGCCAGTCGCAACGGACCTGCGGCTTGTCGTCTCGGCCATCCGGCTTTCGGCGACCCTCGAGCGCATGGGTGACCTCGCACGCCACGTCGCACTCGTCGCCCGGTCGCGCTACCCGCAGCAGGCGTCGTCGGGCCCCATGTTCGACACGCTCACCGAGATGTCCCTCGTCGCGGAGGACATCGCCACGATGCTCGTCGACCTCATGGTCAACCACGATCTGGAGCTGGTGCACCGCATCGCCACCCGTGACGACAGCCTCGACGCGCTGCTGCGCCAGACCTTCGAGCTGCTCCTCGTGCAGAACGTGGAACTCAGCCGCCAGGAGGTGGTGGACGCCGTGCTGCTGTCCCGCTTCCTGGAGCGGCTCGGCGACCACTGCGTCTCCGGCGCCAAGCGCGTGGGCTACCTCGTGACCGGGGACCTCGACGCCTCGTTCCTGCTGCGCGACGACGAGCCGGACTCCCGGCACAGCTGATCGAGCACGGGCACGACTGTGGGGGGCCGGTGAACCGGCCCCCCACAGTTGTCCTGGCTACTTGTCCTGGCTACTTGCCCTGGTTGGCGACGGCGGCGATCGCGGCGGCCGCGGCTTCGGGGTCGAGGTAGGTGCCGCCGGGGGTGATCGGGGCCATGTCCTCGTCCAGCTCGTAGTAGAGCGGGATGCCGGTGGGGATGTTCAGGCCCGCAATGGCGTCGTCCGAGATGCCGTCGAGGTGCTTCACGATGGCGCGCAGCGAGTTGCCGTGCGCGGCCACCATGACGGTCCTGCCGGACTTCAGGTCCGGCACGATCTCCGCCTCCCAGTAGGGCAGCGCACGCTCCAGGACGTCCTTCAGGCACTCGGTCAACGGGATCGGCTCGCCGGCGTAGCGCGGCTCCCGGTCCTGTGAGTACGTTGAACCCGCCTCGATCGGGGGCGGCGGCACGTCGTAGGAACGGCGCCACAGCATGAACTGCTCATCGCCGTACTCGTCGCGGATCTCCTTCTTGTTCTTCCCCTGCAGGGCGCCGTAGTGGCGCTCATTCAGGCGCCAGTTGCGCTTGACGGGAATCCAGTGGAGATCGGCGGCGTCGAGGGAGAGGTTGGCCGTCATGATCGCGCGGCGCAACAGCGACGTGTGCAGGATGTCCGGACTCACGCCCGCATCGAGGAGCAGCTTGCCGCCCCGGACGGCCTCCTGCCAGCCCTTCTCGGAGAGGGGGACATCCACCCATCCGGTGAAGAGGTTCTTCGCGTTCCAATCGCTCTCGCCGTGGCGGAGCAGTACCAGTTTGTAGCTCATGGGTCCATCCTGCCGCAAACGAGCACCGCGTGGATTGTGATCGGGAGATCTTCGGCGGAGGCGCACAGAGTGGGCCCGCCGGACGCGCTCGCGGCGTCCGACGGGCCCTCGTCCCGTGGTACTACTGATTCCCCACTTCGCGCAGGTAGCGCTCGTGGAGTTCGGCGGGGATACGCCCCCGCTCGGAGACGTCAATGCCGCGCGACCGCGCCCACTCGCGGATCTTGCCCGCGTCGGACCTGGCGGGGGCCGCCTTCGCGGAGCCCGCCCGCGTGGTCTTGCGACCGCCGATGCGCCGGGAATTGCCGACCCACTGCGCGAACGCGTCCCGCAATTCCGCCGCGTGCTCGGCGCTGAGGTCGATCTCGTAGTTCACGCCGTCCAGGGCGAACGCGATGGTTTCGGCCGCCGGCCCGCCATCGATATCGTCGACGAGCTGGACCACAACTTTGTTGGCCATTCTGGTGCCTCTCCGGGGGGTTGGTAATGGTGGAGCGCTACCAACTATAAATGCTCCGCGCATTCCTGTCACGAACCAATTCGAGGGAATGTGGATTCGTGTCGCGCGGGGAGGGGTATTACACCTCGGTCGGCGCGTCCGTACGCGTCTGCGCGTGTTGCTCGTCGAGTTTCTTCAGGGCATTGCGCTCGCTGCGATCGGCCCGGAAGATGGCCCGCAGGACGAAGAAGAACAGCACCATGACGCCCGCGGTCGGGATGATCGCGATGACCGAGTCCATGACAACCTCCGAATGGTCCGGTGTGGGACCGGGTGGAGCCGCCTAAGGGAATCGAACCCTTGACCTATTCATTACGAGTGAATCGCTCTGCCGACTGAGCTAAGGCGGCGGTGTCGTGCTCGATCCTAGCCCGATCGGACAGGGCGAACCAAATGCACCGGAGAGAACCCTAACAGGTGGCGCCGTCCTCCGGCAGCGCACCGGTGATCATGTACTCGTCCACCGCGTCCGTGACGCACTGGTTGGAGCGCCCGTACGCTGTGTGGCCGTTGCCCTCCCAGGTGAGCAGGTGGCCCTGTTCAAGCTCGTCCGCCATGCTCACGGCCCACTGGTAGGGAGTGGCGGGGTCCCCGGTGGTGCCGACGACGAGGATCGGCGCCGAGCCGGCGGCGGCGATCGGCCCACGGGTGCGCACGGAGTCGTACGGCCACGCGTCACACGTGATCTCGGTGTAGGCCAGCGCGTCGCGGAGGGTGGGCGAGACCTGCGTCATCTTCGCCGCGTCGGCCCTCCAGTCCGCCAGTGTCCCCTCCACGGGGTAGTCCAGGCAGTTGATGGCCATGAACGCCTCGTTGGAGTTGTCGTCGTAGGTGCCATCCTCCTGGCGCCCCGCGCCGAGGTCCGCCCAGTACAGCAGCTCGGTGCCGTCGTTGTCGTTGATGGCGGAGTCGAGCGCGAGGCTGAGTTGGGGCCAGATCGAGGACTCGTACATGGGGAGGATGATCCCGGAGAGCGCGAGGGGGTACGTCAGCGGCCGGTTCGGGTCGTCGGTCGGCAGCGGCGTCGCCCGTACCACGTCGAGGAGCTGGCGGACCTGGGCGAGACCGTCGTCCACGCTCCCCGCGAAGGGGCAGTCGGCCGAGGACTGGCAGTCCGCCATGTAGGTCCGCAGCGCGTTCTCGAAGCCGGCGGCCTGCCCGAGGCCGAGCCCGGAGATGCTCAGCGCGGGGTCTATAGCGCCGTCGAGGGTGAACCGCCCCACCCGCTCGGTGAAGAGGTCCGCGTACACCGCGCCGAGGAAGGTGCCGTAGGAGTAGCCGAGGTAGTCGAGCGTGTCCGTGCGGCCGACGACGGCGCGCAGGACGTCCAGGTCCCGTGCGGCGTTGTCGGTGTCCAGGTGGCCCAGCAGCTCGCCGGTGTTCTCGGCGCAACGCTTGCCGTACACCTCCATCTCGGCGGCGTAGGCGGCCAGGCCCGCATCCGTGGAGGTGTCGACGTCCTGGGCGCGCCACGCGTCCATCTCGGCGTCCGTGATGCAGTCGACCGCATCGGAGTCGTTCACTCCCCGCGGGTCGAAGCCCACCAGGTTGTACTCGGAGGAGAGCCGGTCCGAGACCGAGAACTTGATCCACTCGAGCATCCCGGTCCCCGAGCCGCCGGGGCCGCCCGGGTTCAGGAACAGGTCCGGCGCCCCCGACCCGGCAGTCTTCAGCCGGTTGACGGCGATGGTGATCGTCACCCCGTCCGTCACGTCGTAGTCCATCGGGACCTGGACGAGGCCGCACTCGATGTCCGGCCCGCACTCCGTCCAGTCCACGGTCTGGGTGTAGAAGCGCTCGAGCTCGGGAGCCGTGCCCGCCGTCGGGTCGAAATCACCCGCGGGGGCGCTGGACGTCGTGGCCGCCGGTTCCCTGGTCTTCAGCGGACCGTCGCCAGTGACCGTGCACCCAGGGGCGACGGCGAGGGCCGCCACGAGCAGGGCGAGCGGAACCAGGCGGCGCGTCTTCTTCACACCTCCAAGGATACCTTCCCCCTTACGCCGCCGCCGGGGGGACCCTCACCCCTGTGGACGCAGCGCGATCAGCATCGCCTCGACGGCGAGCAGGGGCGCGACGTTCCCCGCCAGCCGCGTGCGCGCCTCCCCGATCGCATCCATCCGCCGCAGGGTCTGCTCGGGCGTGGAGCGGGCGGCGAGGTCACGGATCGCCGCCGAAAGGTCCGCGTTCACCAGGTCGACGTCGCTCCCGAACTGCACGGCCAGCACGTCCCGGTAATAGGCGAGCAGGTCCACCATCGAGCGGTCCAGGGCGTCGCGCTGCACCCGGGTGCCCCGCTTCTTCTGCTGCTCCTCCAACTGGCGGACCTGGGCGCGCGCCGCGGGGGGCACCGGCCCGTCCCCGATCCCGAGGGCGCGCAGCAGTTCGGCCCGTTCGCCCTCGTCGCGCCGCGCGGCCACGTCCTTCGCCTCCGCCGCGGCGCCCTCGACCAGCACGGCGGCCTCCAGGACCGCGTCCCCCACGCCCCGGATGGACGTCGGTATCCCCAGCAGCCGGCGGCGCCGCTCGCGGGCCCGCGGGTCGGTCGCGAGCCGCCGCGCCATCCCCACGTGCGACTGCGCCGCCCGCGCCGCGATCGCCGCGACACCGGGATCCACGCCGTCGCGCCGCACGAGCAGGTCCGCGACGGCGTCGGCGGGCGGGATCCGCAGGTTCACCTGGCGGCACCGCGAGCGGATGGTGACGATCACGTCGTCGGGCGACGGCGCACACAGCAGCCACACGGTGTGCTCGGGCGGCTCCTCGATGGACTTGAGCAGCACGTTGGAGGTGCGCTCCACCATGCGGTCCGCGTCCTCGACGATCACGATGCGCCAGCGGCCCTGCGAGGCGGAGCGGGAAGCGGTGGCGACCAGCTCGCGCACCTCCCGGATGTCGATGACCACCTTCTCCGTGCTCACGTTGGTGATGTCCGGGTGGGTCGCGTTCATGGCGGTGCGGCAGGCCTTGCAGGTGCCGCACCCCGGGGGCGTGGCCTCGCACTGCAGCGCGGCCGCGAAGGCGCGGGCGGCCACGGACCGGCCGGAGCCCGGCGGGCCGGTGAAGAGCCAGGCATGCGTCATGGAGCGGGGGTCCGCCACGGCCCGCCGCAGCGTCTCCACCACGTGTTCCTGGCCCACGAGCCCGTCCCAGACGCTCACGGGGCCCCCACGAGTTCGCCCACCCGGCCGGCGATGGCGGCGTGCAGCTCCCGGGGATCCCTGGTGGCGTCCAGCACGAGGTAGCGCGCGGGGTCCGCCGCCGCGAGGAGCAGGAATCCCGCGCGCACGCGCCGGTGGAAGTCGAGCGACTCGCGCTCCAGGCGGTCCGGCGCCCCCTCGCGCCGCGCCACGGCCACCTCCGGGTCCAGGTCCAGGACGATGGTGAGGTCCGGGAGCAGGTGGTTCGTGGCCCAGAGCGAGAGGTCGCGCACCTCGTCCATCCCGAGTTCCCGCGCCGCCCCCTGGTAGGCCGCAGAGGAGTCCAGGTAACGGTCGCTGACCACCATGGCGCCGCGCTCCAGCGCCGGGCGCACGACCGTGTGGACGTGGTGGGCGCGATCCGTCGCGAACAGGAGCGCCTCGGTGCGCGCGTCAACGTGCCCGCCGTGCAGCAGCGCGCTCCGCAGGAGGTCCCCCAACTCGGTACCTCCCGGCTCCCGCGTCAGGACCACCTCGTACCCGCGCTCCTCGAGCCACTGCCCGAGCAGCGCCCGCTGGGTGGACTTGCCGACGCCGTCGCCCCCCTCCAGCACGATGAAGCGGCCGCGGGGTGAGGGGGTCGGAGTCACTCGGCCATTCTAGTCGCGGCCCCCGACAGGATGGCCGGGGCGCAGGGAGGGCTCCCCCGGGAAGCGGACGCGCAACTGCCGGCGGATCTCGTCCATCATCTCGAGCACCTCGACGGTGGCGCTCCAGGGCATGACGTCCGACTCCCGCGCCCCCGCGTCGATGCAGCGCGCCGCCTCGGCGATCTCGAACTGGAAGCCGCCCCCGGGATGGTCGAACTGCCACCGGAAGGGCTCGCGTTCGGCAAGGGTGACGGTGATGCCGCCGGGGCGGTAGAAGGCGGTGTCGAAGTCGATGCGTCCCCCGGTGCCTGCGATCCACGCGCGGGTGGGGCTCACCGCCCGGAGGGTGGTGGTGGCGACGGCGATCGCCTTCGGGTACACGAAGGACGTGGCCGACGAGGCGTCCACCCCGGTGGCCAGCAGGTGGCCCTGCGAACGGAGGGACTCGGGCACTCCGAGCACCGAGTGGATGAAGGACACCGGGTAGACCCCGAGGTCCAGGAGCGCGCCGCCCGCCAGGGTTGGGTCCCACATGCGCTGGATGTGCTCGAGCGACTGGCCGTGGTCGCCCACCACCTCGACCACGCCGCCGATGGCGCCCGACGCCACCAGCGCGCGGGCCACCACGAAGTGCGGCAGGAACCGAGACCACATGGCCTCCATCGCGAACAGGCCGGTCCGCGCGGCGACGTCGAACACCTCGCGCGCCTCGGCCGCGTTGCGGGTGAAGGACTTCTCCACCAGCACCGGCTTGCCCGCCTCGAGGGCGAGGACCGCGTGGGCGCGGTGCTCCGAGTGCGGGGTGGCCACGTACACGGCGTCGATGGCGTCGCTGGCCACGAGCTCCTCGTAGCTGCCGTAGGCGCGCTCGATCCCGTGCTCGGAGGCGAAGCCCTCCGCGCGCTCCAGGCTGCGCGAGCCGACGGCGGTCACCTCGCAGGCGGTGCCCTCACGAGCGTCGTTCAGGAACTGCCGGGCGATCCCGCCGGCGCCGAGGATGCCCCACCGGGCGGGCGGGCAGTCACCCGGGTCCTCGATCGTGGTCACCAGGTTGTCGGGGAGTTGGAGGTCCATGGTCACACCGCCTGCATTCCGTCGAGCGGCCGCGGCCGCGCATGGGCGACCTCGTTGACGAACGCGGTGCCCGTCAGCGTGGCCGAGAGGTGCACGGTCTCATTTGGTCCGGCCGTGAAGACGGAGGTGGCGTACCCCGCGGTGGAGGTGCGGCGCTTGAAGTACGTGCGAACCGTATGCTGGCCGGGGGCGATCACGAACCGGTGGGTGTTCAGCCACGTGACGGGGTGGACAACGCCGTCGATCTCCACGATCGGCGAGGCGAACACCATCTGGAGGCGCGCGCGGAACCCGTCCGCACGCGCATTGACGGCAAGGGTCGATGCAACGGTCACTGTGGAATCATGGCACCACGGCGACCCGGTCGCACCACGGTTCAGGCGGCTCAGCCCTGCTTCGGTGCGGCAGTTCGTGCCGCCGGCTTGCGCGTGGCGGGCTTGCGCGCCGGCGCCCGCTTGGGGGCGGGACCCTTCGCGCGCTTCTCCGCCAGCAGCTCGAAGGCACGCTCGGCCGTGAGTGCGTCGGTCTC
>JADGOQ010000151.1 GCA_017882885.1 Actinomycetales bacterium
TCCCCGGCCACGTCCACCCCGAACGGTGGCACCGCCCGCTCCCACACCTCACCAACCACCGCAACAGCGGTGTTCAGGCTGGTCAGCGGGCTGTTCATGACAACAATTGTCTCGCCACACACTGACACCAACCCCCACCCAGAGCCCCTATCCACACCCCCTCGGAAGTGGTCCATGTCACATTCTGGGAGGGCTGTCGGGGGGCGCTTGCAGCGAGGGGACCGGCCCCCTCGGGGGGAGGTGTCGCGCTGAGACCGCTTGGCGCACGCCGCACAGTGGGCGTGAAACCTCCCGCTCGGCGTCACCCCTCCCCTCGAGGTCCGGAGGCCCTCGATGATCGCCCAACCTAGACTGTCGTCGTGGACATTCATCCGGGCGCCGCCCACCCGACCGTGGCGGACACCGGGGAGGTGATCGCCTGGGTTGCGAAGGAACTCAGGTCGCGGGGTGAACGGATGACCGGCCCGCGGACGGCGGTGCTGACCGCGTTGGGCGAACACCCGGGGCACCTGACCGTCGAGGACGTGGTCGAGGCGGTTGCCGCCGTGGACTCCTCGGTGCACCGCTCCTCCGTGTACCGCGCCCTGGAAGCGCTGTGCGAACTGGGGGTGGTGCAGCACATCCACCTCAGCCACGGCACCACCGCCTACCACCTGTCCTCGATCCGTGGCCCGCACCCGCACGCCCAGTGCGTGCGCTGCGGAGTCGTCCAGGACCTGCCCGCCGACCTCCTCGACGACGTCGCGGCCCGCCTGGTGGCCGACCAGCGGTTCACCCTGGACGCCACCCACGTGGCACTGTCCGGGCTGTGCGCTGCCTGTGCCGAGAACTGGCCTTCCTCACCCGAAACACCCATTATTGCGAACCACGTGCATTAGTCTCCTTCTGGTATCCGGTGCTGAACCGACCCTGGAGTTGAGATGCACGTACCCGACGGCTTCCTGGACGTCCCGACGTCGGCGGCGACCGCCGTCGTCGCCGCGGCTGGTATCGCCGTGGCCCTGCGCGGTTCCCGCAGCGAACTGGACGAGCGCAGCGCACCACTCGCGGGACTGACTGCAACGTTCGTCTTCGCTGCCCAGATGATCAACTTCCCGGTCGCGGCCGGCACGTCCGGACACCTGCTCGGCGGCGCCCTTGCCGCGGTCCTCGTCGGCCCCTGGACGGCCACGCTCTGCCTGTCGGTGGTCCTGATCGTGCAGGCGTTGCTGTTTGCCGACGGCGGAATCACCGCAGTGGGCACCAACATCGTCCTCATGGCTCTCGTCGGTGTCTGGGTTGGGTGGGGGGTGTTCCGGCTGACACGGGCCGCCCTGCCCAAGCGCCGCACCATGATCCCGGTCGCCAGCGCTCTCGGTGCCTTCGTCAGCGTCCCTGCCGCTGCGCTCACCTTCGCGGCCCTGTTCGCCGCGGGTGGGGCGGTGCCCGTCGAGCCCGCCACCCTGTTCATGGCAATGGGGAGCGTCCACCTGCTCATCGGCCTCGGGGAGGCCGTGATCACCTGGATGGTGGTCTCCGCCGTCGTCGGTGTCCGACCCGATCTCGTCCACGGGGCCCGCCCCCTCGCGTTCGCTGCGCCCCTCATCATCACGGAAGGTGCGCCCGCATGAAGACCGCCGCACTCCTCCGCCGCAGCCGCGTGCAATGGGTGGCCGGCCTTGTGGTGGCCCTCCTCCTGGCCGGCGGCATCAGCCACTACGCCTCATCGTCACCCGACGGCCTTCAACACGTCGCCACGGAGACGGGCTTCTCGGACACCGCCACGGAGCACGTGGCGGCGGACGGGCCGCTGGCGGACTACCGGGTCGCCGGCGTGACGGATGACCGGCTCTCCGGTGGGCTCGCCGGCGTCGTCGGCACCGGCGTCGTCCTCGTCCTCGCCTCGGGCCTGACCTGGGCGTTGCACCGCCCCCGCCCCCGGACCGCGGGAGCACCCCGGGACGCGGGAACGTCCCAGGACCCAGGGACGCCCTGAGTGGGCACTCCCTCCGGCCGCGCCGTGCACCACCGCACGAATTCGCCCATCCACCGCCTGCCGGCCCACGTGAAGATCGTGGCGTTGCTCGGGTTCATGGCGGCCGTGGTCACGACGCCGCGCGAACTCATCTGGCCCTACGGGCTCCATCTCGCCCTGCTGCTCGGCGTGATCGCGGCCTCCCGGGTCCCACTGGCCTTCCTGGCCCGGCGGCTCGCGATCGAAACGCCGTTCGTGCTGTTCGCGTTGCTGCTGCCGTTCGTCGCGACCGGCCCGACCACCACATTCCTCGGACTGACCGTCTCCCGGGCGGGGCTGTGGGCGGCCTGGGCACTGTTCGCGCGCGGCACCCTCGGCGTGCTGGCGGCCCTCACGTTGGCGGCCACCACGGAGTCGCAGGACCTGCTCGACGGGCTCCACCGACTGCGGCTGCCGCGGCAGATGGTGGAGATCATGGGGTTCATGGTGCGCTATACGGACGTCGTCGGTGACCAGTGGCATCGCATGCGCATCGCTCGCGAGTCCCGGTGCTTCACCGCCACGACCGCGACGGGGTGGCCCACCCTCGGCCGTTCCCTCGGTGCGCTGTTCATCCGGTCCTACGAGCGCGGCGAACGCGTCCACCTGGCGATGCTCTCCCGCGGATACACCGGCACCATGCCCCTGGCGACCTCCGTCGCCGCAACCCGGTCCCAGTGGGGTCTTGCCGGCACATTCGCGGCCGCCGCCTTCCTCATCAGCATCGTCCCCCCGAGGCTGCCGTGAATCCCGCCGTTGTCGACATCCGCGGGCTGGCCTACGCCTACCCGGACGGCCACCAGGCCCTCTACGGCGTCAACCTCAACATCCACCAGGGCGAACGCGTGGCGCTCCTCGGCCCGAACGGCGCGGGCAAGACCACCCTGATCCTGCACCTCAACGGCATCCTCACCGCCGGGGCCGGCACGGTCGCCATCTCAGGCCTCCCGGTGACCCGGCCCAACCTGACCGAGATCCGGCGGCGCGTCGGCGTCGTCTTCCAGGACCCCGACGACCAGCTCTTCATGCCCACCGTCCACGACGACGTCGCGTTCGGCCCCGCCAACCTCGGGGTGCGCGGGGAAGAGCTGGAGAATCGGGTGCGTGATGCCCTCGCCGTCGTCGGCATGGAAGCCCACGCACAGCGCCCGCCGCACCACCTCTCGTTCGGCCAACGCCGCCGCGTCGCCGTCGCCACGGTGCTGGCGATGCGACCCGAGATCCTTGTCCTCGACGAGCCCACCTCCAACCTCGACCCCTTCTCGCGGCGGGAACTCGCCGACATCATCACCGGCCTCGATGTCACCGTCCTCATCGTCACCCACGACCTGCCCTACGCCCTGCAACTGTGTGAACGCGCGGTCATCCTCTCGGACGGGACCATCGCCGCCGACGGCCCCACCCGCGACATCCTCGCCGATGCGGAACTCATGGGCACACACCGCCTCGAGTTGCCCTACGGCTTCGACCCCACCTACGGCCGGTAGGCCGGTCAGTCCTCCAGGAACGGGTAGTCGTTGTAGCCCGCCTCGCCCGGCGTGTAGAACGTCTCCGGGTTCGGCCTGTTGAGCTCCCGGCCCTCGCGCCAGCGCCGCACCAGGTCCGGGTTGGCGAGCAGCGGACGGCCGACGGCGACGGCGTCGCCCAGGTCCTCCGTCAGGAAGCGCTCGGCTTCCGCACGGGTGGTGACCACCTCGAAGCCGCTGTTGATGATGAACGGCCCGCCGAAGTCACGCCGGATCCCCCGCACCAGGGCGGAGGCCGGGTGCGCGCTCAGCACGTGCAGGGACGCGAGGCCCAGCCCCGCGATGCCGCTGGTAAGGGCGGCGTAGGTGGCGGCGGTTTCAGGGGTGTCGCCCTCCTCGAGGCCCTGGCGGGTCTCGCCCGGGGACAGCCGCAGCCCGGTGCGGTCCGCCCCGACGGCGTCGGCCACCGCCCGCGTCGCCTCCACCACGAGGCGCGCGCGGTTGGCGGGCGAGCCGCCGTAGGCGTCGTCGCGGTGGTTGGTGGACGCGGCGAGGAACTCCTGCAGCAGGTACCCGTTGGCGCCGTGCAGCTCGACGCCGTCGAAGCCCGCGGCGATCGCCCGGCGCGCGCCGTCGACGAACTCCCCGACGACGCCCGCCATCTCGTCCGTCCGCAACGCCCGCGGGGTGGCGTGCGGGCGGACCTCGCCGCTCGGGAGGCGCCGCTCGCCAGGGATCGGGATGGCCGACGGCGCGACGATGCCGCGCTCCTCGGCGTCGGGCAGCATCGCGACGCGGCCGCCGTGCATGAGCTGCAGCACGATGCGCCCGCCGGCCGCGTGGACGGCGTCGGTGACGCGGCGCCAGCCCGCGACGTGGGCGTCCGTGACAATCCCCGGCTGGTTCAGGTAGGTCCGCGAGCGCGGGGAGAGGAAGGTGCCCTCGGCGATGATCAGGCCGGCGGTGGCTCGGTCGGCGTAGTGCCGCACCATGAGGTCCGACGGCGTCCCGTCGGCCGCGGCGCGGCGCCGGGTGAGCGGGGCCATGACGATCCGGTTGGGCAGCCGCAGGCGGCCCAGGGTGACAGGCGTGAACAGCGTGGGGGCGGCGTCGCCCTGCGGGGTGGCGACGGTGGCGCCGGCGGCGGTGGAGGTCATGGCTCGATGGTAATCGGCTCCTCGCCGGCAGTAGCATTCCAGCGAAGGGACCACCATGAACCCAGTCGCCGAGTCGCCCCCGGACACTCGCGGACCACAGGGACTCACCGAGGCGGACGTCCTGGAACGCCGCGCGAGCTTCGGGGAGAACCGGCTGCCGAGCGAGGACAAGGTGTCCGCGTGGTCGATCCTGTTCCGCCAGTTCGCCAGCCCGCTCGTCTACATCATCCTGGCGGCCGCCGGCATCTCACTCGCCCTGGGGGAATTCGGCGACTTCGCGATCATCATGGCCGTGGTGCTGATCGACGTCATCCTCGGGTTCGTCCAGGAGTACCAGGCGCAGCGCACCTACGTGGCGCTCAAAGGCCTCCTCAAACCGACGACGACCGTCATCCGCGAGGGCCGGCGCCGCGAGGTCGAGGTGTGGGAGCTGGTGCCGGGCGACCTCGTCACACTGGCTGCCGGGGACAAGGCCCCGGCCGACGGCGAGCTCCTCGAGGCCACCCGCCTCTCGCTCATCGAGGCGATCCTCACCGGGGAGAGCGAGCCGGTCACCAAGCACGCCGAGGACACCGCCGAAGACACCGCCGAGGAGGCGCGCGACACCCGCGTGTTCATGGGCTCCACCGTGGTCGTCGGCCGGGGACTGATGCGGGTGGACGCCACGGGCACGCGCACCGAACTCGGCCAGATCGCGGCGAGCCTCCGGGCCCGTACCGAGGAGGAGACCCCGCTCCAGGCCAGGCTGAAGGCCTTCAGCAAGGTCCTCACGTGGATCGTGGTGACGACGACGGCGGTGATCCTCGTCGTCGGCCTCCTCCTGGGCCGTGGCTTCCTCGACATGCTCCGGACCGCCATCATCCTCGCCATCGCAGCGGTGCCGGAGGGGCTGATCATCGCGGTGACGGTCATCCTCGTGCTCGGGATGCGGAAGATCCTGCGGCGTTCCGGCCTGGTGAAGCGGCTACTGGCCGTGGAGACCCTCGGCTCCGTGACAGTGATCTGCACGGACAAGACGGGGACGCTCACCGAGGGGAGGATGCGCGTCAGCCAGGCGGAGCTCGAAGACCCGCAGGCTGCCCTGGAGACCATGGTGCTCTGCAACAACCTGGAGGGCCCGGTGGACGTGGCCCTGTGGGAGTACGCCGAGGACACGCTGCCGGGCGGTCCGCAAGCCCTCGTGGACGGCTCCACCCGGCTCGGGGAAGAGTTGTTCACCAGCGAGACCAAGTACATGATCGCCGCGGTGACTTCCGCCCTCTTCGCGGGCGAGCGGATGTTCTTCCTGAAGGGCGCCCCGGAGATCGTGCTGCGCATGTGCGAGCTCGCCGATCAGGACCGCGCCCGGCTGCTCGCCACGATCGACCAGTGGGCGGGCGACGGGCTGCGGCTGCTGGGGCTGGCCCGTCGGCGTGGCGGCGCCCTCGAGACCTACGCGGGCTACACGTGGGTCGGCCTCCTCGGAATGGAGGACCCGGTCCGCGACGGCGTCCCGGAGGCCGTCGCGATCGCGCGGCGGGCGGGTATTCGCACCACGATGATCACCGGCGACTACCGGCGGACGGCGGAGGCCATAGCGCGCGCCGTCGGGCTCGACGTCGCCGCCCCGGCCCTCGACGGCGGCGAGGTGGCGGCGATGCCCGACGACCGGCTGCGCGAGGCCGTGCGGACGACGTCGGTGTTCGCCCGGATCCGCCCGCAGGACAAGCTGCGGATCGTGCGCGCCCTCCAGGCCGGGGGCGAGGTGACCGCCATGATCGGCGACGGCGTCAACGATGCGCCGGCCCTGATGCACGCCGACATCGGGGTGGTGGTCGGGGCGGCGACGGAGGTCGCCAAGGAGACCGCGGACCTCATCCTGCTCGACAACAACTTCCGTACCGTGGTGGCCGCCGTCGAGGAGGGACGTGTCATCTTCGACAACATCCGCAAGGTGGTGGCCTACGTGCTGTCCAACTCCTTCGCGGAGGTGCTGACGATCTTCCTGGCCATGATGCTGGGCTGGCCGCCGCCGCTGCTGGTCGCCCAGATCCTGTGGATCCACCTGATCTGCGACGGCCCGGCCGACATCGTCCTCGGCTTCGAGCCGCGGGAGCCGGGGGTCATGGACCGGCAGCCGCGGTCGCGGGAGGAGCCTGTGCTCGACCGCCTCGGCGCGTCCCTGATCGCGACGATCAGCGGGAGCAGTGCGGCGTTCGCGCTGGCGATGTTCGGTTGGTTGCACCTGGTGGCGGACGACCCCGTCCGGGGCCGCAGCATCGTGTTCGCGAGCTTCGCCATCAACTCAATGGTCTACATCTTCGCGTACCGCAGCATGCGCACTCCCCTGCTGCGGATGGCCCCGCTGACCGCCAACAAGCCCCTGCTCTGGGCGGTCGCAGCCGGCGTGATCACCGCGCTCCTGCCGTTCTGGATTCCCGGCCTGGGGGAGCTCCTCGGGGTGGTCGCGCTCCGTCCGGGCGAGTGGGCGTGGGTGGCGGGGTTCGCCGTCGTCCTCCTCGGGATCGTGGAGCTGGCGAAGGCCGTCAACGCGCGCACACGTGACCTTCCGAAAAGCGAGTCCCTCCGGATGTGACGCTCGCGATGGGCAACTTCCTTGGGACGGGCGGCGGCCGGGAGAGACAATGGTGGGCGGCCCTCGAGCACCGGTGGCCCGGAAAGGACAGACCACAGGATGACGGTGGACACAGCAACTCTCGAACTGGCGGAGAACGCGGCGCACGCAGGAGACCCTGGTGAACGCGGGCCACGGCCCTGGCCCGCCCAGCCGGCCGGTCCCGCGACCGAGGGCGGCTGGCTGCGGCGCGAGGCGTTCGTCATCGGCCTCCTGTTCGTGGCACTCGTCCTGGGCTTCGGCGCGGGACTGGTCGCTCAGGACCCCACCGCGTCCGGCCAGTACCGGGCACTCGCCGAGGAGCGGCAGACACTCTCCGCCGCCAACGAGCACCTCGACGGCCGCATCGACACGCTCGAACGCGAACTCGGTCTGCTCCGGCAGGGCGAGGACAGCCTTGCGGAGCGCGAAGCGGAGCTCGACGGGTGGGAGGCGGAGCTCGCCGAGCGCGAGCGCGCCCTGAAACTCGAGGAGGACTCGTCCAGCCGAAGCGCGCGGCCATCAAGGTAGGCGAGCGCCGCCATCCGGGACTGCCTCGGCGCGCTCCCGGATCCCCAGCATCATCTGACGGAACATGATGAAGTCGCCGGCGTCGATGGCCGCCGCCCACGGCAACGTCCGCCACGTGGGCCGCACCTGCAGACGCAGCCGGGTGACGAGGCGGGTCCGTCCCGGCGACGGGGCGGACAGCTCGAACGCCGCGCTCACGACGCCGTCGGGCTGCCGGATCACCAGCACGAGGCTGCGGCCGGGGTCGATCGCCTCGACCACGAAGCCGGCCCCGTCCCGCGAGGTCGCCATCACGTCCCCGACCGCGAGGTCCTGCAACTCCGGCACGATCCGGCGGGCGCTGGGGTGGCCGCCGTTGTCGAAGCGGTCAAGCTGTACCACCCGGCGCGCGTGTAGCCGCCCATCTGCACGATCCACGGCCACACCCGTTCCGGCGGCGCCGCGATCGTGAGCGCGCGGGTGGCGGAGAACCACGGGCGCGGGACGACGTCGTCGCCCGGCATGGCCGCGGCGACCGCGCCCGGACGCCTACGCCTCGTCTTCACCGCGCTTCGTCTTCACTGCCGCACTCAGGCTGCCGCCTCCACCCGCTGCTTCGCGCTCGCCAGCGCCTCTTCGAGGAACTCCGCATGCGACGTGGCAGCCCAGGTCTCCAGGCGCCCGCCGACGCCCGGGATGCCCACGTGCCACTCTCCCCGGCCCTCCAGCTTCGTGCCGCCGTCCACGGGTTCGACCGTGAACGTCCACCGCGGGCTCTCCGGCCCGAAAGCCGCCTTCGCGACGATGCGCTCGTTGCGTACGACCTCGACGACCTCGATGACGCCCTCCATGTGGATGGCGCCAGCGTGCGAGTAGAGGCGTGCGGAGTTGCCGACGCCCTCCGGTGTCAGCTTCACCTCCCGGACCGCGACGTCCGGCGCTCCCATCAAGAACGTGCCGATATCCAGGACGAAATCGAACACGTTCTCGACCGGCGCGTTGATGGTGACGGAACGCGTGAGCGTCGCTCCCGGCTTCTCCTCCTGGGGCTGCACTGGCTCAGGCGCCACCCCCTCCACCGCGGCCTTCACATTGGCGCTGAAGATAGCGATGAACGTGTGGATGTAGCCCGCGCCCATCCTCGCGGCGATGCTCTCCATCGTCCGGCCGACGACGGGCACATCGAGGGTCCACTCCTCGGCGTACGTGAGGTCGGTGTCGCCGTCCTCGCGCGGTGTGAACGTGAAGGTGAACACCCGGCCCGTCGAGGACTTGGCGACAATCCGCTGCAGGGGAACAACCTCGGTGTACTCGACGCTGCCCTCCTGGTGCAGGTACAGCATCTTCGTGTACCAACCGGCGTGGCTGCCCACACCGTCCGGCGTCAAGACGACGTCCCGCACCGCGATGCCGGGATAGCTTGCCCACAGCTTCCCGACATCCTTCGTAAAGGCGAACACCTTCTCGACCGGGGCGTGGAGCGTGATCGTGGTTTCGAACCTCTCCATCGCTCTCATCTCCTTCGACGGCGGGCGGGCTAGGCTGCCGCCTCCACCCGTTTCTTCGCGCTTGCCAGCATCTCGTCGAGGAACTCCGCGTGCGAGTTGGCCTCCATTGTGGCCAAGCGCCCGCCGACGACCGGGACGTTCATGTGCCACTCGCCCTGCCCGGTCAGCTTCGTGCCCCCGTCCTCGGGCGCGAAGGTGAACGTCCACAGCGGGCTCTCGGGGCCGAAGTGCACCTGGGCGGCGATGCGCTCGTTGGGCACCACCTCGACGATCTCCAGGACGCCCTCCACGTGGATGGGGCCGGCGTGCGAGTAGAGGCGGGCGGTCGTGCCGACACCCTCCGGCATCTGGGTCTCAGCCCGGACCGCGACGTCCGGCGCGCCCGTCCAGAACCTGCCGATGTCGAGGACGTCCGTGAAAACCTTCTCGATCGGGGCGTTGATGGTGACGGAGCGCGTGAGCGTCGCTCCCGGCTTCTCCTCCTTCGGGGGCTGCACGGGCTCAGGCGCCACGCCCTCCACCGCGGCCCTGACATTCGCGATCCAGGTCTGGAAGCTACCCGCGCTCATCCTGGCAGTGATGCTCTCCAACGGCCGGCCGACAACGGGCATGTCGTAGCTCCACTCGACGACCCACCGGAATTCGGTGTCGCCGTCGTCCCGCGGCGTGAAGGTGAGGGTGAACACCGGGCCCGCCGAGGACTTGACGACAATCCGCTGATTGGGAACCACCTCGGTGTACTCGACGCGACCCTCCTGGTGCAGGAACAGCGTTCTTGTGTACCAATCGGCGTGACTGCCCACGCCGTCCGGCGTCAGGACGACGTCCCGTACCGCGACGTCGGGCCAGCCGGCCCACAGCTTCCCGACGTCCTTCGCGAACGCGAACACCTTCTCCACCGGGGCGTGGATCGTGATCGTGTCTTCGAATCTCGCCATCGTTCTCATCTCCTTCGATGGCCGGGCGTTCCACCACCCCGGGCGTGGCGGACCGGGCGCCCAGCCTCACTCCGCACGGTACGCCAGTCGTGTCGCGGCACAAGGGTCCGAGGTCCCAA
>JADGOQ010000152.1 GCA_017882885.1 Actinomycetales bacterium
GCCCTCCTGGATCAGGTCCAGGAACAACATCCCCCGCCCGGTGTACCGCTTCGCCAGCGACACCACCAGCCGCAGGTTCGCCTCCAGCAGGTGGTCCTTCGCATTGCGCCCGTCCTGCGCGATCCACTGCAGTTCCCGCATCGCCTTGCGGTCCATGGACTCGCCCTCCTTGGCGAGCATCTCCTCCGCGAACAGGCCGGCCTCGATCCGCTTGGCCAGGTCCACCTCCTGCTCAGCGTTCAGCAGGGCCACCTTGCCGATCTGCTTCAGGTAGTCCTTCACCGGGTCGGCCGTGGCGCCCGCTGTCACCACCTGCTGCACCGGGGCGTCGTCGTCGTCCGAGAACGACACCACGAACCCCGACTCCGGGCTCGCGTCGGCGTCCTCCTTCGCCTGTGCCCGCGAGGACCGTCGCGCCGTCCGGCGGCGCGCGGACACCGCGGTCTCGTCGTCGGCGGACTCCTCCTCCGTTTCGTCCTCCTCGTCGTCCTCCTCGACGACCGCGGCCCCGTGCTCCACCTCCACGATCGTCTCGACCTCGACGCCCTCCACGACGACGAGCACCTCCACGTCCTCGACCAGCACTTCCTCGTCCACCAGCAGTTCGGCGTCCGGTTCGGCGGCGCTGTGCGACTCGAGGTCCTCGTCCGCGACGACGGGAGTCGCCTCGACAACCGCGGGGACCTTCGCCCGGGAGCGGGAGGTCCGCGGCGCCGTGGTCCGCGCGGCGGGATCCTTCACGGCCGTCGCGCGCGTCCGTCGCGTGGCCGGCGGCGTGGTCACGGCGACGGCCGGCGCGGGCTCGACGACGGCCGGCACCTCGACGGCGCCCACCGCCGACTGCCCGGGGGCTTCCATCCCGGCCTCCAGGACTGCGACGTCACCGGGCACGGCGACATCCTTGGTCTTGCGGCGTGATGTGGTCTTCCCGGTCGGGGTAGAGGACACGGAGCACCCTTCGGATGGAGGATATGGAGCTGGCTACGGCTGCGCCGATGCCCAACAATTATAAGCCGACCGGGCGAACGATCGATAACGCCGCCCCGGGGCGGGGCGAGGGTTCACCCTCTCTCAACCCCCGCACCGGGCCGCTCTATTCCCCGTTTGCCGAATCCGCCTGTTGCGCGAACGCCGCGGGATCGGGGCAGGTGCACACGAGGTGGCGATCCCCCCACGCGCCGTCGATGCGGCGGACCGGGGGCCAGTACTTGCCGTCCGCACCGGCGGGGAACACGGCCCGGTGCCGCGAGTAGGGGTGCTCCCACTCCCCCGCGATCGACTCCGCGGTGTGCGGCGCGCCGACGAGAGGGTTGTCGGTGGCCGGCCACAGGCCGTCGGCCACGGCCTGCATCTCGTGGAAGATCGCGTTCATGGCGTCGCAGAAGCGGTCGAGTTCTCCCTGGTCCTCCGACTCGGTGGGCTCCACCATCAGGGTGCCGGACACCGGGAAGGACATCGTCGGGGCGTGGAAACCGTAGTCGATCAGCCGCTTTGCGACGTCGTCCACCGTGACCCCGGTCTTCGCCCGCAACTCGCGCAGGTCCACGATGCACTCGTGGGCCACGAGCCCTCCGCGGCCCCGGTAGAGGATCGGGAAGTTGTCCGACAGCCGGACGGCAACGTAGTTGGCGGCGAGCACCGCGCCGGCGGTCGCCTCCCGCAGGCCGGTGGCACCGAGGAGGCGGATGTAGGCCCACGAGATCGGCAGGATGGAGGCGGAGCCGTGCGGCGCCGCGCTGACCGCCCCGTCGGCGCGGCCGCCGAACGGGTCGAGGGGGTGCCCGGGCAGGAACGGGGCGAGGTGCGCCCGCGCCACCACCGGCCCGACTCCGGGTCCGCCGCCCCCGTGCGGGATCGCGAACGTCTTGTGCAGGTTGAGGTGGGAGACGTCGCCGCCGAACACCCCTGGGCGCGCCACCCCCACGAGGGCATTGAGGTTGGCGCCGTCGATGTAGACCTGCCCGCCGGCGTCGTGGACGATCGCGCAGATCTCGGTGACGGCCTCCTCGTATACGCCGTGGGTGGACGGGTAGGTGATCATGATTGCGGCGAGGTCGTGCCGGTGTTCGTCCGCGAGGCGGCGCAGGTCTCCCACGTCCACGTTCCCGTCCGTGTCACACGCCACGACGACAACCCTCAGCCCGGCCAGGACGGCCGAGGCGGCGTTGGTGCCGTGGGCGGACGACGGGATCAGGCAGACGTTTCGCCCCTCCTCACCGATGGAATGGTGGTACTCGCGGATTGCGAGCAGTCCCGAGAGCTCGCCCTGCGAGCCGGCGTTCGGCTGGAGACTCGCGGCGTCGTACCCGGTCGCGGCGAGGAGCCAGGCTTCGAGCTGGCCGATCAGGTCACCGTAGCCCGCCACGTCGCCGGCCGGCGCGAACGGGTGGATCCGCGCGAATCCGGGCGAGGTTATCGCCGCCATCTCCACCGCGGAGTTGAGTTTCATGGTGCACGAGCCGAGTGGGATCATCCCGCGGTCGAGCGCGAAGTCCTTGTCGGAGAGCCGGCGCAGATACCGCATCATCGCCGTCTCGGAGCGGTGGGAGTGGAAGGTGGGGTGCGTGAGGTAGGAACTCGCCCGCGCCATGTCCGCCGGGATCCCGACCGGGTCGGGGCGGGCGCCGCCCCCGGTACCGTGGCCGGCGAGGGAGTCGGCGACGGCGTCGAGGACAGCCGGGGTGGTGCACTCGTCCACACTGAGCCGGATCGTCCGGGCGTCCTCGCGCCAGGCGGTGACGTTCCGCTCCAGCAGGGCGGCGACGGCGGCGTCGGCGTCGTCGACCTCGACGGTCAGGGTGTCGAAGAAGGTCGCGTTGGTGACGGTGACACCGGCATCGGCGAGTCGGCGGTGGAGTGCCGCCGTGAGGTCGTGGACGCGGCGCGCGATGGCGCGCAAGCCCTCGGGTCCGTGCCACACGGCGTACATGGAGGCCATGACCGCGAGGAGCACCTGCGCGGTGCAGATGTTGGAGGTGGCCTTCTCGCGGCGGATGTGCTGCTCGCGGGTCTGCAGCGCGAGCCGGAAGGCGGGCGCGCCGTCGGCGTCACGCGAGACGCCCACGAGCCGGCCGGGCAGCTGACGGGTCAGCCCGTCCGTGACCGACAGGTATCCGGCGTGCGGTCCGCCGAAACCCATGGGAACGCCGAACCGCTGGGTGGTCCCCGCGGCGATGTCCGCCCCGAGCTCCCCGGCGGACGCGACGAGGGCAGTGGCGAGAAGGTCGCCCACCACCGTGACGAGGGCGCCCGCTTCGTGGGCCGCCACCACAAGCCCGGTCACCGAGCCCCGGTCGAGAACGCGACCACTGGCCCCGGGCACCTGGATGGCGACGCCGAAGACGCCGGACAGGTCCGGGATCCCGGCGGCCGGGTCGAAGGCCACGAGTTCGATTCCCACGGCGGCGGCCCTCGTTCGCAGCACGGCGAGGGTCTGCGCGAAGGTGTCCCTGTCCACGAGGAACCGTGACCCCCGGATCCGGCTCGCCCGGCGCGAGAGCAGCATCGCCTCCGCAACCGCGGTCGCCTCGTCCAGCATGGACGCCCCCGCGACAGGGAGCCCGGTCAGGTCTCCGACCATCGTCTGGAAGTTCAGCAGGGCCTCAAGCCGCCCCTGGGAGATTTCCGGCTGATATGGCGTGTAGGCGGTGTACCAGGCGGGGTTCTCGAGGACGTTCCGCGAGATCACAGCCGGTGTGACAGTGTCGTAGTAGCCCTGCCCGATCATCGAGGTGCGCACCGTGTTGCGTGCCGCAATCCCCGCCAGTTCGGCGAGGACCTCTTCCTCCGCCGCGCCCGCCGGCAGTCCCGCCGGTGGGGCGTCCTCTCGGATGGCGTCGGGCACGGCCCGCCGGAGCAGGTCTTCATGGCTGGACGCGCCGACTGCCGCGAGCATCACCGCCGCCCGCGCGCCGGGGGTCCCGACGTGCCGTTCGGTGAAGCTCACGCGTCCTGGCTTTCGAGGAGGTCGCGGTACTCCTCAGGGGACAGGAGGTCACCCTCGGCCTTGACCTCGACCTCGTAGAGCCACCCGTCGCCGTACGGGTCGGCGTTCACGCGCTCCGGTGCGTCGATGACGTCGGCGTTGGTCCCGGACACGCGGCCGCTCGCCGGAGCGACGAGGTCCGAGACGGACTTCGTGGACTCGATCTCGCCGCACTGCATCCCGGCGGTGATCTCGGCGCCCACGTCGGGCAGGTCGACGTACACGACGTCGCCGAGGGCCTGCGCCGCGTAGTCGGTGAGTCCGACACGGCCGGTGGCGCCGTCGATCTTGAGCCACTCGTGGTCACGGGTGTACTTGCGATCGGTGGGGATGGACATGGTTCCTCCTTCAGGGTTTGCGCGAGTAGAACGGCAGGGACACGAC
>JADGOQ010000014.1 GCA_017882885.1 Actinomycetales bacterium
CGGCGAGGTGCTTGCACGGGACAGACCAGTCGGGGCAGGAGCAGTCCATGGAGAGCTCCGCGGCACTCGCCGGGAACAGCGACAGGCCCACGGCGGCGAACACGTCCTCGATGTCCTCCGGCATCTCCCCACCGAGCAGCTTCGCCGCGTACCAGGCGTTGTCCGCCAGTTCCCGGCAGATCGCGTTCCATTCCCCCTTGCCGAACGCCGGCAGGCCCACCCGCACCTTGTAGGGGCGGGCCCGGCTGCCCTGGACCGAGGCCGTGACCATGCCGGGCCTGATCACGAGGTCGAGGACCTGGCCCCGCCGGGCGTAGTTCCGCCCGCGCGCCAGCCGGTTGTCCATCCCGAGGGACTCGAGCACGTCGATGAACCGCGCCGACCACCAGTGCTGCGCGATCGCGCCCCGCTGGCTACGCGCCTTCAGCCCGCCCTCGACCTGCCGCGGTTTCGACGGCGGCGGGAACCACCCACCCGTGTCTCCCCGGCCCGAACCTCCCCTACTCACCGACGGCCCCCGCAGACAGGGCGAAGACAGAGCGCAGGTCCTGGGTGGACATCTCGGTCAGCCACCCTTCGCCGTCGCGGACCACGAGGTCGGCCAGGGCCTTCTTCGACTCGATCATCTGGTCGATCCTCTCCTCCAGGGTCCCGGAGCAGATGAACTTGCGGACCTGGACGTTGCGCCGTTGCCCGATGCGGAACGCCCGGTCGGTCGCCTGGTTCTCCACCGCGGGATTCCACCAGCGGTCCAGGTGGATCACATGGCTGGCCGCCGTGAGGTTCAGCCCCACGCCCCCGGCCTTGAGGGAGAGCAGGAAGAGGGGTGGCCCGCCGTCGGCCTGGAACTGGGCCACCATCTCGTCGCGCCGCTTCTTCGACGTCTGCCCATGCAGGTAGGCGACGTCCCGCCCGAACCGTGCCGCCAGGTGCGGCAGCAGCATCTCCGCGAACTCGGTGAACTGCGTGAAGAGGATCGCCTTGTCGCCCTCGGCCAGGACCTCCTCAAGGATCTCCTCCAGCCGCACCACCTTGCCGGAGCGGTGGCCCATCTCCGACCCGTCGTGCAGCAGTTGGGAGGGATGGTTGCACACCTGCTTGAGCTTCGTCATCGCGGCGAGGACGTTCCCGCGGCGCTGGATCCCCTCGCTGGCCTCGATGCGGGTCATCATCTCATCCACCACGGACTGGTAGAGCGAGGCCTGCTCAGTGGTCAGGCGGCAGTACTCCTTGATCTCGATCTTGTCCGGCAGGTCGTCGATGACGGTCCTGTCGGTCTTCAGCCGGCGCAGGATGAACGGGCGGGTGACCCTGCCGAGCAGCTCGGCCACGTCGTTCTGCCCGTATCGTTCGATGGGCCTGGCGTAGCGTTCGCGGAACAGTTCCGCCGACCCGAGAAGGCCGGGGTTCAGGAAGTCCATCACGGACCACAGCTCCTCCAGCCGGTTCTCCATCGGCGTCCCGGTCAGCGCCACCCGGTGGCCGGCGTCCAGCCGCCGCACCGCCTTCGACGACTGCGCCAGGTGGTTCTTGATCGCCTGCGCCTCGTCGAGCACCACGCGCGCCCAGGTGCGGGAGGCCAGTTCGTCGATCTCGCGGGTGGCCGTCTGGTACGTGGTGATGACGATGTCGACGACGGCGAGGCGGGCGTCGAGGCCCTCGCCACGTTCACGCCCGCTGCCGTGGTGGGTGTAGACCCGCAGGTCCGGGGCGAAGCGTGCCGACTCCCGCTCCCAGTTCCCGACCAACGACATCGGGCACAGCAACAGCGTCGGTGCGGCGTCGGGACGGCGGGCCCGCCACACGGACTCGAACGCCAGCAGCTGGACGGTCTTGCCGAGGCCCATGTCGTCGGCGAGGCAGGCCCCGAGGCCGAGGTCCGCCAAGAAGGAGAGCCACGACAGCCCACGCCGCTGGTAGGGGCGCAGGTCCGCGCGGAAGCCCTCCGGGGGGTCAACCTCCACCACGGCCGCCGCGCGCTCCGGCGAACCGGACAGCAGCTCCCCCAGCCAGCCCTCGGCGCGCACGGACGTCACTGGGAGCGGAGTGTCGGCGTCGTCCGGGTGCCGGGTGGCCAGCGCGATCACCTCGGCCGTGGTGACCAGGCCGGTGCCGCTCGCCTGCCGCTCCAGGAACTCCAGCCCGCGTCGCACCTTCTCCTGGTCGATGGCCACCCACGCGCCGCGCAGTCGGACCATGGGTGCCTTCGCCGCGGCGAGTGCCTCCAGCTCCTCCTGGGTGAGCGGGTCGTCCCCGATCGCGAGCTGCCAGTCGAACCTGCACAGCGACTCCCGGCTGAAGAGCCCCTCCGTGACCCCGCCCTGGGGTGCGGGCGTTGCCGTCCCCTTGAGGCTGACCCGTCTCCGGCCGCTCCACCACGACGGCACCTGCACCCCGAACCCCGCCTGGTCGAGCAGGCCGGCCCGGTGGGAGAGGAACTCCAGCACCGCCGTCGGCCCGAGCTCGAGGGCCTCGGGGCGGGCCTGGCGCAAGGAATCGGCCAGTTCGGGGTAGATCGTGCTCGCCCGGCCCAGCTCGGCGAGCAGCAGCTCCTCGGGCCGGTCGAGCCACCGGCGCAGCGCGTCGCCGGCGGTCCACACCTGCCCGGCCGGCACCTGGAGGCTCGGGTCGGCCATGGACTGCAGCAGGAAGTCCAGCCGCCACCGCATTTCCGTGGCGCCGTCGCCGGCACTCGCGCCCGGCGACGCGTCCCCGGCCGGCTCCTCGCTGAGGCGGAGGGTCAGCCGGGCAGGACCGGTCTGGCCGCGGCCGAACGACTCCCACGGGAGCAGCGCCCTCCGGAGCCGCTCGACGTCGTCGGGCCCGGCGTCGAACCGCCCGTCCGCCCCGCCCAGCGCCCCCAGCCAGCCCTCGACGACAGGCGTGCGCAGCGGCCGGCGGCCGCGGCGCCGCGGCAGCTCGTCCAGCGGCGACGTCGCGGCGAGGCGTTCACGCACGACGGCGTCGGCGAGGGCCGCGAGCGCGACGTCCACCAGTTCCGTGGCGGGCGGGCCGCTCCGGTCCCCCGCGTCCGCCGCCACGGCGCGACAGATCGGCGGCATCGCGGCCACGAGGGCGTGCAGGACGGCGACGTCCGGCCCTTGGACCACCGGCCGCCAGCGGGCGGCGCACCCGCCGTCGTCGACCACCAGGCTGGGCACCACCCGCCCCCGCTCCACGAGCCCGCGGGCCAGCGCGGCCACCTCCCCGAGGAAGCGGACGGACGCCCCGAGGCGGACGCCCTCCGGGGGCTGGTCGAGGAACGCGAGCGCCGCCGCGGGATCGAGGTGACAGGCAGGAACGATCCAGGGGGCGAGACCTGGACGGGTCGCGGTGGGCCGCGGCCGCGCACGGACGAGGTCCGGGGAGTCGAGCGGCGCGCTGCGCTGGGAGGGCAGGAGCAGGAGCGCATGGCCGGCCTCGCCACCGAAGGAATCGGTGAGCTCAGCTGCGGGGGCGGCGAAGGGATGCGGGCGGGCGCTCCGCTGCGCCTGGCTGGCGCTCGTGACCGTGGCGGCGGCGTCCTCCGCCCACAGTGCGAGGCCACCGGGCGCCCAGAACGTATGCAGCACGTGCATCCCCGGGCCCTCCTCAGCCGATTCGGGTCAGCCGCGCTCCGGGTGCTCTTCCCCGCGTGCCGCCGGCCGACCGGGCCACTGTACAGCGCGGCGCCGACGGCGTCCGGGGCGTGTCAACAAGAGGACCGCGGAGCGTGGTGGCCTACTGGGCGCCCTCCGCGAACTTCTTGAAGGCTTCCATGTAGACGTAGGACTGCTTGGGGAACGACCGCCCGAACAGGAGACCCACCAGCTTCATGGGCCCGGAGAACTCGAAAGTTGTTGGGGCCACCCAGCGGGTCGCGCCGGGGCCGGCCTCGTGGAACTCGTTGCGCGCGATGTTGTGCACGCCCTTGGCGTCGTAGGTGCCATCGAAGGCGTCGGGCAACTCGCGGCGCGTGATCGTCTCGATCATCTCCATCGTGCCCTTCCTGCCACGCTGGAACGTCAACCGGGACTTCGCCCCGGCCGTATGCCTTCGCCGCCACCGAGGAGGTGTTCACCACCGCGGCGCCGCTCGCCAGCAGCGTGTCCAGCAGCAGCGCGGTGAGCAGGAACGGCGCCAGGTGGTTGACCTGCAGGGTCTTCTCGAACCCGTCCGCGGTCAGGGTCCGGTCGCCGAAGATGCCACCCGCGTTGTTGGCGAGCACGTCGATCCGCTCGAGCGAGGCGAGGTCCGCGGCCAGCGCACGGACGTCGTCGAGCCGGGCGAAGTCCGCTACGTGGTGCTGCACGCCCAGCTCGGCCGCCACCGCGCGCGTCTCCGGCGATCGCCCCACGACGACGACGCGGTGGCCGTCCGCGTGCAGGCGGCGGGCGGCGGCGGCCCCGATTCCGTCACTGGCGCCCGTGATGACGACTGTCCGCATAGGTTCTCCTTCAGTGTGGGCCCACGCCACTCCACGTGACCATACCTTGGGCGGCCGTAGGCTGGCACCGTGGGTGTGCTCCGGACCGTGACGCTGAACTCCGGCTACGACGACCACTTCGTCGTCTCCCGGCTCGAGTGGGGTGGGGTGGGCCGCGTGGAGTGGTTCCGTTCGGTGCCCGCCGGCAAGGGCATCAACGCCGGCCGGGTGGCGCACCAGCTCGGCGTCCCCGCCTGCGTCTACTCGCTCGTCGGCCGCCGGGACCTGCCCGACTTCTCGGCGCGCCTGTCCGCCGAGGGCCTCGCGCACCGCCTCGAGCCGGTCGAGTCGACCACGCGGCACAACCTGACGCTCACCCAGGTGGAGGCGTCCACGCTCGCGGCCCACACCGTGGGCGACGGCTACCACCTGCCGGACACGTCCGCGGCCGACGCCCTCGTCGCCCGACTCATCGCCGAGACCGGGGCCCGACGACGTCGTCACCCTCAACGGCGCCCTCCCCGCCGGGCTGCCACCCGAGATCTGGCGCGACGCCGCCCGGGATGTCGCGGCGACGGGTGCGCGCGTCGTCGTCGACGTCCAGTTCACCGCCTTGGTCCGGGTGCTCGAAGCAGGCCGCATCACCGCGGCCAAGCCGAACGAGTCCGAACTGCTCGACCTCCCCGGCGTTCGTCCGGACATGGGCCCCCCCGACGCCGTGGGCGCGGCACTGCGCGCGCTCGCCAATTTCGACGTCGAGTTCCCGCTGGTCACCCTCGGCGCGCGGGGCGTGGCCCATATGGCCGACGGCGTGGTGCGGGTGTCGCGGTGCCCGGTCGAGCTGCCCCGGAAGGCGGTGGGCGCCGGCGATGCGTTCGTCGCCGGGCTGTGCGCCGCGCTGCTCGGGGCGGGCCCCGCGGGGGCCGCGCCCATGGACCTCGGGCTGGCCACTGCCGCGGCGCACGTCGCGGGCATGGAGGGCGAGGACCTCCGTCGCCAGGTCTCGATCAACCTCGGGCGGGTCGAGACGACCGAGGGGCTCGGGTCACTCGACGGGTAGGGCCGCGGTGGCTGCCCGCGCGGCCGTCCTACCAGCGGTTGTGCACGTCCTCGGCCCAGCCGAGGATGCCCGTGAACTCCACGCGTACCCCCGCGCCGTCGGCCATCCATCCCGACCAGTACCCGAAGCACTGGTCCGTGTGCGCCGTGATGACGCCGAGGTCGGTGCGCGCCCGGCGGTCGTGGAACGGCTCGAAGCGGAGGTCCACGGTCTCGCCCCACACCCGCCAGGGCTTGAGGTGGTCCTCCGGGTCGTACTCCCACACCAGCTCCTCGTGGATCTTGTGCAGCCGCCCGTCCACCACCAGCGCGTTCTCCACCGAGCCGGTGCCATCAGTCCACCGCCCGCCCACCTGCACGCCGATCACCCGGCCACCTGACATCCCGGAGCCGGCGCCCCAGTTCCACGCGATGTCGTACGGCCAGCGCCCGCGGCCGTGGTCGAGGACCGCCCAGCACTCCCCCGGAGGCACCTCCACGCGCTCGCCGTCCAGCCAGAGCGCGCCGCGCGCGGGCCTGGCCACGTCCTTCACGGTGTACTGGAAGAGCCGCTCGCTCCACGGGACCACCACGCCGAGGCACTCGTGCCCTGCGGGGCGTTCCGCCAGCACGTCCAGGCGCACCCCGGGGGCGACGACGCGGAGCCGGGTCCCGCCGTCGACCTCGTCGATCGCGATGTGGAGCTTCCGGGAACGGCCGCGCGCAGGCCCGTCCCCGAGCGTCCCTGGGAGGGCGGCGCTCCCCCCCAGCACGCCGAGCGCGCTCGCGCCGGACTCGCGGCCGGTGGCGCGGTCGAACACCCAGAACTCGTGGAGGGCGGCGTAGTCGATGTCGGCCACCGTTAACGCCACGATGTGCGACGGCGTCGTCATCGCCCAGTACTCCCACCGCTTGTTCCTGCCCCAGCCGAATCGCCCGCGGCCGACGCCGCCGGTGCGGTGCAAGGGGGTGCGGGTCCAGCCGACGGCGGCGGGGTTGAGGCGGCCGTCCGGCGTGGTCAGGCTGACGGGTGCGGTGATCTCGCGTTCGGTGACGCGCACGGGGCTGTCCTTCACCCCTCCTGACTACCACGCCGCGCACGGGTCGGCTCGGCGTGTCGGCCCGCCGCAGATGTGCGGTGGAGGCCTGGCCGGAGCCGTGGCCCGACGCGAGCGGCGCGGTAGCCTCGTCTCGTGCCTCTCGCCCTGCTCACCGGTCTCACCGGGTTCGCGGCGGGCCTTGCCCTCATCGTGGCGATCGGCGCACAGAACGCCTACGTGCTGCGGCAGGGGCTGCGGCGGGAGCACGTGGGCGCCGTCGCCGCCGTGTGCCTGGCGGCGGACATCGCGCTGATCGCGGCGGGGACGCTGGGGATCGGCGCCTTGGTGGAGCGCGCGCCCACGGTCCTGGACCTGCTCCGGTGGGCCGGGGCCGCCTACCTTGTGTGGTTCGCGGCGAGCTCGTTCCGATCGGCGGCCCGGCCCGGCCGGCTCACCGAGACGAACGACCGCTCCCGCGGCTCGGTCGTCCTGACCGCCGCGGCGCTCACCTTCCTCAACCCGCACGTCTACCTCGACACGGTCGTCATGCTCGGGAGCCTCGCGAACACCCACGGCACATTGCGGTGGGCGTTCGCAGCCGGCGCGATGGCCGCGAGCGCGGTGTGGTTCACCGGGCTCGGGTTCGGCGCCCGGGCCCTCGCCGGCCCACTCGGGCGGCCGACGACGTGGCGCGTCCTCGACGTCGTCATCGGCCTGGTCATGCTGGGCCTGGCGGTGTACCTCGTGGCCGGGGGTTGACGAAGCCGGCGACGCGGGATGGACGCTCGGCCGCCAGGAGGCGCGACTCGCCGCAGCGGGAAGCCCGGCGCTCGCACATGAGAACTGTAGGCGGAGCCCGTGTGACGCACCGCGCCGGAGATGACCTCCTCGGCCTCCACCCGGACGCCGATCTCCATCGAGGTGCGACCGGTCCAGTTGAGACTCGCGTTCACCCGCAGCAGGTCGCTGACGTGCACCGGCGCATGGAAGTCCACGCGGTCGATCGACGCGGTGATCACGCGGCCGCCGGAGTGCCGGGCCGCCACGATGGCGGCGGTATTGTCGATGAGCTTGAGGATCGTGCCGCCGTGGATGTTGCCCCCCATGTTGGCGTCCAGTTGGGTCATCTGCTGGACGATGCGTACCCTGCTGCTGCTCACGGTCTTCCCACTCATGCCTCCTTTCTCCCACGGCGGCCGGGTTCGCGCACGCGCACCAGCGGTGTCACCTCGCGCACGCTGAGGCACTACGACGCGATCGGGCTGTTGCGACCCGCCACCACCGGGCCCGGCGGCCAGCGGCTCTACGGCCCCCGCGAACTGGTGCGCCTCCAGCGCATCCTCGTCCTGCGGGAGCTGGGGCTGCCGCTCGACCGCATCGCCCAGGTGCTGGACGGCGAGGCCGACGACGTCGCGGCGCTGGCCCGGCACGTCGAGCAACTGCGGCGCCAGCGGGCGCGGATCGAGCACATGATCGACGCCGTCGAGAACACCATCACGAGATTGGAGCTGGGGATGCCACTGGAGGAGAGCGAGATGTTCGAGGGCTTCGCCGAGAACCCGTACGCCGAGGAGGCGCAGCAGCGCTGGCCGGAGGCCTACGCGGAGAGCCAGCGGCGGTTCGGGCGCATGACCAGGGCGGAGCAGAAGGCCCTGTTCGAGAGGGGCGACGCCACCACGCGGGCCCTCGCCGCACTCTTCCGCGGCGGAGCCGATCCGGCAGCCGCCGAGGTGCAGACGCAGATCGCCAACCACCATGCGTGGGTCAGCGCCTTCTGGACCCCAAGCCGCGCGGCGTACACCGGCCTGGGCCAGATGTACGTGGACGACCCGCGCTTCACCGCGACGTACGACGCCTACGCGCCGGGTCTTGCGCCCTTCCTGCGTGATGCCATGGCAGTGTGGGCGGAGGAGAACCTCACCGACTGACGGACCCCCGAGGACGGAGGCGAATCGAGTGGACCTGGCCCGGTTCGCGCCATGACCACCATCCGGCCCTACCGGGAGTCCGACACCGAGGAGGTCGGCCGGCTCATCGCCGAAACCTACGCGCGGTTCAATCTCGGCTTCGCCGACGCCGACCAGCGGGGACTACTCCTCGGGCCATTCCGGCACGCCGGCTCACCCGACCCCGCCCACCGCGCGGCGATCGCCCGAGTCATCAGCTCCCCGATCGTGCTGGTCGCGGTGGATGGCGGCGAGGTCGTCGGGGTGCTGCGCGGCCGGAGTGAGCGCTTGGCGAGCCTGTTCGTGCGGGGTGACCACCACCCCCGCGGCGTCGGGCGGCTCCTGGTGGCGGAGTTCGAGGAGGAGGCCGCCCGCCGGGGTGACGCGGTGGTCCGGCTGGCCTCGACCATCTTCGCCGTGCCCTTCTACACCGCCCTGGGCTACCGGCGGACCACCGGCGTCCGCACCGGGCGGAGCTTCGACGGGACGGGACTGCCGTACCAGCCAATGAAGAAGGAGCTCGGCAGCCGTTCGTGATGGGCACTCCCAAACCGCTGGTCCTAGGCTTGCAGTCATGGCAGACGACGACGTCGCTCAGACCCGCTCGAGGTGCACCCTCCGCTGGAGTGTCGCTCTCGCCGCGCTCTCAACCGCGGCAGTGGCGGTGGCCGAAGCCCTCGGTGAACTCGCGCCTGCACCACCACCCGCGGACGACGTCGTCGACGAGCCAGCCGCCGGCTACGACGGCTGGACCGTGGCGAACCTGCGTACCAGGGCGCGCCAATTGGGGGTCACGGGGTACTCGAAGTTGCGAAAGGCGGACCTGGTCGCGGCGCTGCAGGAGCGGGACGCACCCACCGGCTGAGGCACGGGCGTATCGTCGTGGCCGGACGGGAGTTGCCGTGACGGTGCGTTCGATGGTCGGCCTGGGGTACGCCGTCGCCGCGGCCGTGCTGCTGCGGCGGACGGACCCGCTTGTCGGGTCCATCATCGTGACGGACCGCTGCAACCTGCACTGCCTGCACTGCTCCGTAGCGAACATCACCCGGGTCCTCCACCCGCACGCACAACTCCGTGCCGAGATGGAGTCCCTCCGCGCCGACGGCGTCCGCGTGCTCTTCCTCTACGGCGGCGAGCCGTTCCTCTGGCGGGACGGCGCGACGCACCTGCGGGACCTGGTCGTCGAGGCGAAGGCGATGGGGTTCGCGCTCGTCAACGTGGTGACGAACGGGACGTGCCCGCTGGACCTCCCGGAGGCGGACCTGCTGATGGTCAGCCTCGACGGCGGCCGCGAGAACCACGACCGCATCCGCGGCGACACGTACGACCGGATCCTGCGCAACATCGAGGCGGCGCCCGCCCGGAACATCTGCCTCTACATGGCCATCAACCGGATCAACCAAGGGGACATCGAGGAGGTCTGCGAGACAGCGCGGCGCACGTCGAACGTGCGGGCGGTGTCCTTCAACTTCCACACCCCGTATCCCGGGACCGAGTACCTACGGCTCACCCGGGCGGAGAAGCAGGACTGCTGCGACCGCATCGCGCGCCTGATGGACTCGGGATATCCGATCCTGAACCTCCGTTCCGCCTTCCCCACGATCGTGGCCAACGCCTTCGGGCCCTGCCCGCAGTGCGTGGTGGTGGAGGACGGCCAGCGGTGGACCTGCGGTCGCTGCATCGACATCCCCGGCTTGTGCGAGCAGTGCGGGTACTTCTTCGCCGCGGAGTACTCCCTCCTGTTCACGCGCAACCCCAGGGTGGTCATGGATTTCGCACGCACGTACTCCCGGCACCTGGTCCGGAGATGAGGAGGATCCCATGCATCCGTACTACGGACCCAGCGAGGCCCTGGCCGGGGGCCGCGACTCCTCGTGGTCTGGACTCGTCTCGATGGCTGCGTACCTCGCGTTCTGGGCCATCGCGATCCCCGTCACCGTGAAGGTGCTCAAGCCGCACCTCCCGCCCGCGGCTGGGGGTCCCGCACCGGACGCCGCCGTCGGGATCCTGCGTGAGCGGTACGCGCGCGGCGAGATCACCTTCGGCGAGTTCGCCGAGATGAGGGCGAACCTGGACCGGACAGCCCCATGACGGACAGGGCAACTCAACGGCGGATCATCTCCGAGCTCGAGGTGGTCCAGGGCTTCGACGCCTCCCACGAGGCCGAGCGGCGTGTCCGCTTCCTCGCCGAGTACCTCGCCCACACCCGAACCGGCGGCCTCGTGCTCGGGATCTCCGGCGGAGTGGACTCCTCCGTGGGGGGCCGTCTCTGCCGGCTCGCCTGCGAGAAGGTTCGCGCCGACGGCGGCGTCACCACCTTCGTGGCGATGCGCCTGCCGGGGGAAGGACATCGACGCGGCCGACGAGGAGACGATCCTCCGCTGGTACCGCCGGACGGCGCACAAGCGTGCGCTCCCCGTGACGCCCGCAGGCTGGGAGGCCCGTCAGGCTGGCTGAAGCGCCACGGGGCGAGGACAATTGTCCCGGCGCTTCATCAAATCTTCATGTGCAATTGGGACCTTCGCCCCGGGAATTGTGTGAAGGCCCTGTGCAGGATGGAGATCAAGCGGTCCACCGAACCTTAGGGGGACCACAACCATGACGGAGAAACAATGACAACCGCCACCAAGTCCCGGCTCGCCGGCGACCTCACCACCCAAGAGGACATCGTCACGCAGCCGCTGGCTCGCAAGGTCCTCGCCGTGGGCCGCATCGTGATCGGCTTCACGTTCCTGTGGGCGTTCCTCGACAAGCTCTTCGGCCTCAACTTCTCCACGCCCTCCGCGGGCGCCTGGATCAACGGCGGCACGCCCGCCCAGGGCTTCATCAGCCGGATCGAGGGTCCTTTCGCGGGCCTCTTCCAGATGTTCGCCAACCCCTTCGGTGACTGGCTGTTCATGTTCGGCCTTCTGGGCATCGGCGTCGCCATGATCGCCGGCGCGGGCCTGCGCATCGCCGCCGTGGGCGGCACCCTGCTCATGCTGTTCATGTTCCTGGCCGAGTTCCCCACCGCCTCCGCCATGGTTGACGGTGAACTGGTCCGCGGTTCCACGAACCCGATCGTCGACTCGCACTGGCACGAGGCGCTGCTGCTGATCATCGCGGCCGTCACCTTGGCCGGCGACACCTGGGGCCTCGGCACCTGGTGGGCCAAGAAGGGCTTCGTCCGGAAGTACACCTGGCTCCGCTGACCTCCCGTTCTCAGGGCCCGCATCCTCCTGGGTGCGGGCCCTTTCGCATGCCCGGGCCCGAGCAGGGCCGCCGCAGCTCACGCCTCGTTGCGGATGATCCCCCGGACGGCGTCCTCGAACCCCCTGCGCTGCCACACCCCGACCACACGGCCGGAACCCTCGAGGCGGTGGAGTGCCCGGGCTTTGGCCGAGCTGATCGCCAGGACCGCACGCCGGGTTGTGGGCGGCGCGTCCCGGAGCATGAAGTCGTCGAGGTGACCGAGGTCGCGCCGCTCAAGGGGTTCGATCACCAGCGGTCCGACGGCAAGCGGCCGCGCCCTCCGGCTCCCGGGCTCGCGGAGGGTGTGCAGGGCACGGGCAAGGCGTGTGAGCGAGACGCCACCACCGGTGGTCAGCCACTCGATCTCCCCCGGCGTGTGCGAGTGGACCATCGTGGTGAGGTGGGCGACCTTGGGCTGGTCCTTCGGCCTGAGGCCCGAGATCGAGCGGACAAGATAGCCCGCGATGATGCTGGCCGGGCGCTGGATCGGCATCTCGTGCCCGCTCTCGAGGCGCACCGTCCAGGTGTCGAGACTGCTCGGGTCCGCCGCGACCGCGAACGGGAAGAGCGCGCGGTGCAGGTTGACCACCCGACCGGTGCTGTCCTGCTCCGCATAGCGGTCCCCGAGGAAGACCCGGAAGACGGAGCCGAGGGGATGCGACTCCTGCTGCCGCAACTGCGAGAGCGGCCGAATCCCGAAGACCGCGGTCTCGAGGTCGTGCCCGATGGCCCGCGACGCGATCGCCTGCGCCCTGCCCACGACGGCGTCGTCGGTGGAGAGGACGAGCACGTCGAGGTCCCGCAGGGAGCCGTTGTCGCGCACGCTCGGCAGGAGCAGTCCGGCGGCGACGACGCGGCGCGCCTCGGGCTCGACAGAGACGGCGTCGAGGAACGGCAGGACACTGACGCCACCGAGGACCTGGTACGGAATCCCGGTACCGGCCATCGCGTCGATGAATCGGCCGACGACATCGAAGCAGTTGGCGGCTGACCGGCTCATGGCCACATTCTCCCCCCTCGGTCCTGCTGGGACTGCTGGTTGGCGCCGTCGCGACGCCCCGGCCTGCCGCCGTCGCGCCGGTCGATCCCCACCCTGGGCCCGTCGGGCAGATCGATGATCGGAGTCCTGGCTCAGCCCCGGAACCGGTGGGTGGTGGACATGGCCCGCGTGGAGGAGTTCGACAAGGACTCGAAGTATGTGTTCCTCAGTGACTGCCATCGCGGGGCGGCAGCATGGCGGACGAGTTCGTGAAGAACAAGAACATCTTCATCGCCGCGCTGGACCACTACTACGACAACGGGTTCACCTACGTCGAGGCCGGTGACGGCGACGAGTTGTGGGAGCACAAGCACTACAAGCACATCATCAAGGCCAACGGGAGCGTCTGGCAGCGGGTCAAGGTGGAGCGGAACTACGTGAAGTGGATCGAGCTCAACCAAATGGCACTCATCTGCGGACACACGCACCGCGAGAAGTTCCCGAAGGCCAATGAGTTGCCGTACTTCAACTCCGGCTGCTGCATCTTCCCTTCCTACATCACGGGCCTGGAGATCGCGGACGACACCATCACCCTGGCGGGCTGGCGCATCGAGGCCGACGAGAAGCGCTACCTCCACATCGTCCGGCGAGTGCTCGCCGGGCCGGAGCCGGTGAGCACGTACCACCTGAAGAAGTAGCCGCGCACCTCAGCCGTTCGCAGCTGAGCGGCGATGTTCCGACTCCTCCATGGCGAGCCAGGCAGCTCCGATGATTCCGGCGGTGTTGCGCAGGGCGGCGGGGACGATCGGGGTCTTCAGCTTCAGTTTCGGCAGGAATCGGTCGGCGTGCCTGCTGATGCCGCCTCCAACCACGATCAGGTCCGGCCAGA
>JADGOQ010000153.1 GCA_017882885.1 Actinomycetales bacterium
AGGAGCGGATCGACCTGATCGTACGTCGAGGCGTTGTAGCGGTGGTTGGAGTCCGCGGGGAAGAACGGGGTCAGGTAGATGGTGCCCACCCCGAGCGCGGCGATGTGGTCGAGGTGCGCGATGATCCCGTCCAGGTCCCCGCCGTAGAGCTGGTGGGGGGTGTCCGGCCCCTCGCCGACCACGGGGTCGCCCCAGAGTGCGGGTCTCGCCCACGCGGGCGCCGGCCGGTCCGCCGACTTCGCGAACCGGTCAGGGAAGATCTGGTACATCGTGCCCGTGGCCCACGCCGGCGGCGGGTCGAACGTGCTGAGGCGGAAGTCGGCGGCGTCGGCCACATCGCGTTCGAAGATCCCCGCGCCGTTCAGCCAGCGGTAGCCGAACCGCCCGCCGTCGAGCAGCCACCGGTAGCTGACCACCGGATTCACCACGGGGATCTCCGCCCGCAGCCAGGTGTCGCGCTCGTCCTGCCGGTCCACGACCGCGCGGAAGAGCTCCGGCTCGCCGTCGTTGATCACCCGCACCCACGCGCAGGTCAGTTCGCCGCCGCGCGGAGCGCGCAGGAAGAGGCTGACCGTTGCGCCCAGTTTCGGGTTCGGGTCGGGGACGTACAGCTCCGAGCCGTCGTGGTGGGGATCGAGCCACAGGCTCTCGGTCATGCGTGCTCCTCAGGTGCGGTTCGGTCTCCCGAAATTCTGGCGCAGGAGCAGCCCGCCCGGCAGGCTTTCGGCGCGCCGCTTGTCGGCGCCACGCGCTACGGTTGCGGCACCCGCAGTCCACCCCCGGAGCGATGATGACATCCACACCCCCCACCGGAGCCGCCGAGCCGGTGCCGCCCGCCATCGAGCGGATTCGGGCGATCGCCCGGGAGTGGGACGGGGCCGCTGACCATCGCGCCGTCTTCCTCTCCTGCTACGAGATGATGACGGCGGCCATGTTGCTCGCGGTGGGTGAGCGCGGCTTCGGGGACCCCGCCTGGGTCAACCGGCTGCTGGACCGGTTCGCGGAGTACTACTTCGACGCCGTCGCCGCCTACGACCGAGACCCCGCCACGGCGCCCCGCGCGTGGCAGCTCGCCCACGACTCCTGCAGGGACACCGATGCGTGGCCGCTGCAGCGACTGTTGCTCGGCATCAACGCCCACATCAACTACGACCTGGCACTCACGGTGGCCGAGCTGCTGGCGCGCGAGTGGGCCGACCTCACCCCGGAGCAACGGGCCGTCCGCCTGGGGGACTACCGCCGGGTCAACGACATCATCGCCCGCACCATCGACGAGGTACAGGACGAATTGCTCGAGCCACTGATGCCGGTGCTGCGGGTGGTGGACATCGTCATGGGCGCCGGCGACGAGCTCATCGTCTCGAGGGTGCTCGTCGGCTGGCGCGACCGCGCCTGGGACAACGCGATCCAGTTGGTGGAGGCCGCCGATGCGGACGTCCGCGCCGCGGTGGTGCTGGGCATGGAGGCCGAGGCGTTGCGGATCGCCGCGGGCATCTCAATGACCGGTGGGCCGACTTCATTCCTCTCACTCTTCAGGTAGGTCGTCATGCGTCGGTTCACCGCCACACTCGCCGCCACTCTCGCCGCACTCGGGCTCGCCGCCTGCACCGGGGAGGCCGAGGCCCCACGGTCCGATGTGGGCGTCCAGCTGTTCCAGTTCACCTGGGACAGGAGCACATCCTCGGCGAGGCGTGGTGGATCGCCTACCAGCCGGTGTCGTACCAGATCGAATCGAGGCTCGGGACGCGTGCACAGTTCGCGGCGATGGTGGCGGCGTGTCACGACGCCGGCGTGCGGGTGATCGCCGACGCCGTCGTCAACCACATGGCGGGCATCGAGTCCGGGACGGGCTGGGCGGGGACGGAGTTCACGCACTACGAGTACCCCGGCCTCTACACGGCCGCGGACTTCCACCACTGCACCGCGACCGCCTCGGGCGACATCGAGGACTACCGGGACCCCGACCAGGTGCAGGACTGCGAACTCGTGAACCTCGCGGACCTGGACACCTCCTCCGAACACGTGCGCGCCGTCCTGCGTGCCTACCTCGCGGACCTCGTGAGCCTGGGTGTGGACGGCTTCCGGATCGACGCCGCCAAGCACATGGCCCCCGAGGACGTCGGCGCGATCATCTCGGAACTGCCGGACGAGGTGTGGGTGGTCCAGGAGGTCATCCGGGGGCCGGGTGAGCCGATCACGCCCGAGCAGTACCTGGACAACGGCGCCGTCTTCGAGTTCAGCTTCGGGCGCGACATCCGCGGGATCGTCGAGGGATCGTCCTGGCCGACGTTCGAGGAGCTCGGTACCACGGCGCTGTACGCGCCCTCCGAGCTCGCCGTGCCGTTCGTCACCAACCACGACACGGAGCGCAACGGCACGACGATGTCCTACCGGGACGGGGCCGAGTACCAGCTCGCGACCGCGCTCATGATCCTTCACGGCTACGGCTCACCGATGGCGTACTCGGGCTTCTCCTGGTCGGACCGCGACCAGGGCCCCCTGCTCGACGGCGACGGTGCGGTCCGGGACGCCGCCTGCATCGAGGGCTGGTCGCCGAGCGTGGACGGCGAGTACGTCTGCGCCCACACGTGGCCGATGGTGCGAGCGGCGGTGGCGTTCGCCGCCGTGGCAGGGGACGAGCCCATCGCGAACTTCGCAGGCGAGAAGGACGTCGCGGTGTTCTCCCGCGGGGAGGCCTTCGCGGTGGTGAACCGCGGCGAGGAGGCCGCCTCCGGGTCGTGGCAGACGGGACTCCCGGGCGGCAAGTACTGCGACCTCGTCGTCGACCACGACTGCGCGGCGCCACTGACCGTGGTCGACGACGGCACGCTCGCGGGCGAGGTGCCCGCGCTGGGCGCCGTCATCATCACCGCGGGGCACCGCCCATAGCGGTCGCCGACTTCCGCTCGTCGGCGTGGGTGGGGAGGTTCAGGCCTCGGTTCTCCGTGTGCGGGCTGCCCCGGTCGAGGCGCGAACGATCAGATCCGGCGCGAACAGGATCTCGGTCCGCGGGGTGGGGCCGCCGTCGATCATCGCGAGGAGCGTGGTGACGGCGGCGCGGGAGATCGGCTCGACCGGCTGCCGGACGGTGGTCAGCGGCGGATCGGTGTGGGCGAAGATGGGCGAATCATCGAAGCCGACCACCGAGATGTCGTCCGGGACCTCGAGCCCACGGGAGCGGATCTGCTCGATCGCCCCGAGCGCCATGAGGTCAGAGCCGCAGACGACGGCGGTGCAACCTGCGTCCATGAGGAGTCCGGCGGCCGCGGCACCGCCCTCCTGTGTGAACAGGGTGTTGACGATCACT
>JADGOQ010000154.1 GCA_017882885.1 Actinomycetales bacterium
CTACCACCCGACCGTCGACTAGCGGGCGTGCCTCCAACCGGGGGCCACGAGTCAGGCCCTACGAACGCGCGCGGTGCGGCCGGTCCGGCTGCTCGCCCGCGGCCTTGAGGTCGGAGCGCAGGTTCTTCGGCAGCGAGAACATGATGTCCTCCGTCGCGGTGCGTACCTCCTCGACCTCCCCGAAACCCAGCTCCCCCAGCCGCGCGACGACGTCGCGCACCAGGATCTCGGGCACTGAGGCTCCCGAGGTCAGACCCACCGTGGTCGCGCCCGCCACCCACTCCTCCCGGACCTCGTCGGCGGTGTCCACCCGGTGGGCGGCCCCGGCGCCGGACTCCAGCGCCACCTCCACGAGCCGCACGGAATTGGACGAGTTGGCCGAGCCCACGACGATCACGACGTCACAGCGGGGGGCGAAGTGCTTCACGGCGACCTGACGGTTCTGGGTGGCGTAGCAGATGTCGTCGGAGGGTGGGTCCTGCAGGTTGGGGAAGCGCTGCCGCAGCAGCTGCACGGTCTCCTGGGTCTCGTCCACGGACAGCGTGGTCTGGCTGAGCCACACCACCTTGTCCGGGTCACGGACCACCACCCGGTCCACCTCATCGGGGCCGTTCACCACCTGGATGTGCCGGGGCGCCTCGCCCTGGGTGCCCTCCACCTCCTCATGGCCGGCGTGTCCGATCAAGAGGATGTCGTAGTCGCTGCCTGCGAACCGGACCGCCTCCTTGTGCACCTTGGTGACGAGCGGGCAGGTGGCGTCGATCGTGGCCAGGTTGCGGGCAGCCGCCTGGGCATGCACGGCCGGGGAGACGCCGTGGGCGGAGAAGACCACGCGGGCTCCCTCCGGCACCTCGTCCGTCTCGTTGACGAAGATCGCCCCCCGCTTCGCGAGCGTTTCCACCACGAAGCGGTTGTGCACGATCTCCTTGCGCACGTAGATCGGCGCGCCGTAGTGCGCGAGCGCCTTCTCGACGGCGTCCACGGCCCGGTCCACACCCGCACAGTAGCCGCGGGGGGCGGCGAGCAGGATCCTGCGCCCGGGCACCGCCTGCGCGCCCGGGGTGAGGGCGGGAACGGCGTCGGGGAATGCTGACGCCCCTGCGAGCGAGGACGGTGCGGGGCGCACGGTGGTGGGTTCCGTCTGGGTCACCCCCCAAGGGTACGTGGCGGGACGCGGACCAGTCCAAGGGCGCGGGGCCGCGCCCACGTGGACGCCGCAAACGGGCAGTTGGCGACGTCGATCGGGCCGGGCCCCGGGATCGAGGGCGCCAAGTGACGGTTTGAGCGGCGATTGGACGCCGCAAACGGGCAGTTGGCGACGTCGATCGGGCCGGGCCCCGGGATCGAGGGCGCCAACCGCCCGAAACGGCCCGGCCAGCGGCGTGTCAGTGGTTCGTGTGATGCTGTTTCCATGAGTGAGGCGATGCAACCGCGGCCCCGGCCGCCGCTCGCCCCCACCGCCGCCGAGACCACCCCTGAGAACCCGTGGCCGCTGCGCCTGCTGAACACGAAGATCACGGATTACGTCAACCGGATGTCCGCGCTGTGGGTGGAGGGCCAGCTCGTCCAGATCAACCGCCGGCCGGGCGCGTCCATGGTCTTCATGACGTTGCGGGACGCGGATGTGGACATGTCGATCTCGGTGGTGATCCAGGCGTCGGACCTCGCCCGGTCCACCGCCAAGATCGCGGACGGCGCCCGCGTGGTGGTGCAGGCCAAACCCACCTTCTGGCCACGGCGCGGCACCCTCCAGTTGCAGGCCCGGGAGATCCGCTCGGTCGGGCTCGGTGATCTCCTCGCCCGTATCGAGCACCTGAAGCGCGTCCTGGCGGGCGAGGGCCTCTTCGCCGCCGACCGCAAGGTGCCCCTCCCCTTCCTCCCCGGGCGCGTGGGCCTCATCTGTGGGCGCGAGTCGAAGGCCGAGCACGACGTCGTCGTCAATGCCAAGGCCCGCTGGCCGCAGGTCCGCTTCGAGATCCGGGAGGTCGCGGTCCAGGGGCCGCACGCCGTCGTCGAGGTCTCGCACGCGATCGCCGAACTGGACGCGGACCCCACCATCGACGTCATCGTGGTGGCCCGCGGCGGGGGCTCCGTGGAGGACCTGCTGCCGTTCTCGAACGAGCACCTGCTGCGCGTGGCGGCCGCGTGCCGCACCCCGCTGGTCTCGGCGATCGGCCACGAGACGGACTCGCCACTGCTGGACCTGGTGGCGGACTACCGCGCCTCCACCCCCACGGACGCGGCCAAGCGCATCGTGCCCGACGTCACCGAGGAGGCCCGCGCCGTCGCGCAGGCCCGGGCCCGCCTGCGCACCGGCGTGACGTCGCGCCTCGCCCGGGAGGCCGCGGCCCTCCGCTCGCTGCGGTCGCGGCCCGTCCTCGCGAACCCCCGGACACTCATCGACCGGCACGCCGAGCAGGTCGCCACGGCGCGGCGGGAAATGCGTCGCACCCTCGCGTGGCGCCTCGACCGTGGGCGCGCGGACGTCGTACGGCTGCATTCCCAGGTGGTGGCCCTGTCGCCCGCCGCCACGCTGCGGCGCGGGTACTCCGTCGTGCGCGACGACGCCGGTCACGTGGTCAGCGACCCCGCCGCCGTCCGCGTGGGCGCGGCGCTCGAGGTGCTCCTCGCCCACGGCCGCCTCGACGCCACGGTCACCGCCCTCCACCCCGCGCCCACACCCCCGCCCCCAACTCCCGAAGGAGACCGCCCGTGACACCCCCCGACACCGGCGACATCGCCACCCTCAGCTACGAGGCCGCCCGCGACGAGCTCACCGAGGTGGTCCGCACGCTCGAGGCCGGGAACGTGCCGCTCGAGGCCGCGCTGCAGTTGTGGGAACGGGGCGAGGCCCTCGCCGCCCACTGCCAGGCGTGGCTGGACGGCGCCCGCAGGCGGCTGGATGACATCCAGTCCGCGACCGCGCCGTCCCCCGAGTCGGCCTCCCCCGAGTCGGCCTCCCCCGAGGACGGTGCGCGATGACGGGCCCAGCTGTCGATCCCGCGGAGTCGTGGGCCCACCTGATGCGCGGCAACGCGCGCTTCACTGCCGGCGCACAGATGCACCCGCGCTCGCGGCCCGAACGCCGCCTCGCGCTCCTCGGATCACAGCGGGAGCCCCGCGCCGCCGTCCTCGGCTGCTGCGACTCACGCGTGCCGCCCGAGTTGGTGTTCGACCAGGGGCTCGGGGACATCTTCACGGTGCGCAGCGCCGGCACCGTGCTGGACGACGTCGTGCTGGGCTCGCTCGAGTTCGCCGTCTCCGTGCTGCGCGTGCCACTGGTGGTGGTCCTGGGCCACGACGGGTGCGGCGCGATCGGCATTGCGCGCGAGGTGGCGAGAGGTGAGGCGACGGCGTCGGGTCACCTGGCCGCGATCGTCGCGGGGATCGCCCCGGCCGCTGCCGCTGCCCCTCCCGGGGAGGCGGCGGAGGTGCAGGCGGTCGCGGTCGTGGACGCGATCGTCGCCCAGTGCCCGCCGATCGCCGCGGCGGTGGCTGCCCGGCGGGTCGCCGTCATCGGCGCCACCTATTCCCTCGAGACCGGGGAGGTGCGGGAGGTCAGCCCTCGACCGTGACCCGGATCGTGTGCCAGCCGGTGGCGCCGTCGGGCGCGGGCGAGGCGGACTCCCCGGTCTGGGTGTAGCCCGAGGAGTCGGTGGCACGCACCCGGATGTGGTGGTCGCCCGGGGTGGGCGTCCACGGCATCGTCCATTGGCGCCACGAGTTGTCACTCAGGGACTCGGCGAGCTGGGCCTCCGCCCACTCCTCCTCGTCGATCTGGACCTCCACCCGGGCGATCCCGGTGTTCGGCGCCCACGCCACCCCGGCGATCGCGCGCGGCTCCGCGCCGAAGCGCTTGCCGTGGCGGGGCGTGTCGATGCGTGACTGGGTCTTGACGGGCGCCTCCTTCGACCAGCCGCGCGGCACCCAGTAGGCATCGAAGGCGTCCCACGTGGTCAGTTCGATCTCGGACAGCCACTTGGTGGCGGACACGTACCCGTACAACCCGGCCACCACCAGCCGGACGGGGAACCCGTGGTCCACGGGGAGCGGTTCGTCGTTCATGCCCACCGCCACGAGGGCGTCGCGCCCGTCGAAGGCCACGCCCGTGGGGAACCCGACCGTGAACCCGTCCACTGACCGCCCCACCAGCTGGTCCGCCCCCGCCCGCACCCCGGCCCGGTCGAGGATCGCGGACAGGGGCACGCCGAGCCACTTCGCGTTCCCCACCAGCGAGCCCCCGACGGTGTTGGAGACGCAGGACAGCGTCACGTAGCGCTCCACCATCGGCATCGCGAGCAACTCGTCGTACCCGATCTCGTAGGGCTCGTCCACGAGGCCGCTGACGCGCAGGGTCCAGGTGGACAGGTCGACACTGGGGACGGACAGCGCCGTGTCGATCCGGAAGAACTCGTCGTTCGGCGTGATCAGGGGGCTCAGCTCGTCGATCGCAAGCGACGCGGCCGCCGGCGGCGGACCGATCGCCTCCACCGGCGTCGGGAGGACGACGCCCTCCCGCCCCGCCACCAGCCGCTTCGCCCGGTCGGCGATCACCCGGCCGGCCGCCGTCGAGAGCGCGGCGAGGGCGACGACGACGCCGACCGCCGCGAGGAACGACCGGCGCCCGCCGTCGACCTCACCGGCCGAGCCGGGTTCCTCGCGCCGCAGGCGGCCGAACAGCCAGTTCAGCGCCACCAGCCCGACGGCCCCGGCGATGGCCCCGCCCACGATCGCACCAATCACGGGCTCTCCCGCGGCGATCGCGGCCGCGACGCCCACCGCGGAGAGGACGCCGAAGCCGATGACGGCCACGCGGAAACCGCGCCGGGCGGCCACGCCGACCCACGCCCCGATCAGGGAGATGGTGAGGGCAATGCCGACGACGAGGGCCGGCTTGTCCCCGGTCCCGAAGGTGTCGATCGCCCAGTTCTTGAGGCCGGGGGGCACGACGTCGATGACCACGGCGCCCACCGACTCGACGAGCGAGGGAACCGGGCCGAGCGCGCCGGCCGCCAGTTCCGACGCCGCGAGCGCCGCCAGCGCCGAGACGGCGCCGGCAACTGCGGCTCGGCCACGGGTGGACATGGTGACAA
>JADGOQ010000155.1 GCA_017882885.1 Actinomycetales bacterium
AGGGCGACCTCTTCGTCATGGGCGACAACCGCCGCGATTCCCTGGACTCACGCTCCAGCCTGGGGTTCGTCCCCATCAGCAACGTCATCGGGAAGGCGGAGATCATCGTCTGGCCGCCCTCGCGCGCGGGGCTCCTGCACTAGGAGATCGAGAACCGCCGCCGCACGAGCTTCGGGGGACCGCCCTTGGGGTCATCGACGATCTCGTGCGTGACACCCGGGGGCAGGTTGCCGTCCTTGTCGCGCCGAGCCGCCTCACCGCGGGCGAGCAGGTCCGCGACGAACCGCTCCTGCGGCGTGGGCGCCTGCGGCGCGGCTCCCGCCTTGGACTTCGAGGACTTGGATCGGGGGGTCTTCTCGCTCACCGGTGGCGCACCTCCACCGCAATCCTACCCGCGGCCCGAGGGGCGCCTGCCCCGCGCGAACCTCTAGAGCGGATCGAACCCGCAGTCGAACCGGCGGCGGAGCAACGCCAACGCATCTCCTTCGGGCACCAGCATGTGGGTCTTGCGAACGTGCGGTTGCACGAGGGGGCCGCGCAGGTCTCCGAAGTCGATGCGACCCCGCCGGACCAGGAACTCGAAGAAGCTGTTCGCGGCCGACTCCGAGCTCACCGGTGCCGATGCCGGCGACGCGACCATGGAGGAGCGCGCCTGGATGCGTCGCGGCTCGGCGGGCTCCTCCACGAGGATGGCCCGGTCGCCCAGGCCGGCGCGCTGACCCGAGATGGCCACGCGCGCGAGGAACGGCGATGTGTCGGGACCGGGTCCCGCGGCCATGCGCCGCACCCCTGCGGCGGGAGCCTCGCCGACCTGCGGGGAGGCGGCCGTCTCGAGCGAGAGGATGCCTCGGCGGACGAAGGCGCTGGTGAGCGCGGGGGAGTTCGCTCCCTTGAAGAGCCGGGAATCGGCGGCCAGCATGTGCGCCGCCACCTGCGCGTAGTACTGCGCCGTCACCGGCGCGGCCTGGATGCCGTCCACGAGGATGGCGCCGGCGTCCCGGCTCACGGAAGCCAGGTCCCTGTCCCGGGGCTTCGTCGATCTGGCCGCCACCATGCCCGCCATCGCCTCGAGGAACGCCGCCGTGAACAGCCGCGAGAACGAGTGCGGCTCCGAGGAGAGCGAGGACGCCGGCGCGGTCGGGGGCAGCGCCTCCGGCGGCTGATAGAAGAACGAGTTGACCGCGTTCCGCAGGCAGTCGGGGTCCACGGCGTCGGGATGCCGCAACCGGATCGCCCAGCCGAGCTGCTCGGCCAGTCGAGACAGGCGCGAGGACGATGCGAGGTTGCCGCCCGTCTCCTGCAGGAGTCCGGCCCGCACGGACGGCACCTGGAGCGCCGAGAGCAGGGCGCTGATGTCCCCGAACGACTCGTGGAACGCGGCCACCTCGCCGGACATGGCGTCCCAGAGTTGGGGACGCAGCGCGTCGAGCACGGCGTGGCCCAGCTCATGGCAGACCACGTCGGGGCTCTCGCCCGAGTAGACGGTCTCATCTCCGGCTCGATCGTGGAAGAAGTGAAGCCCCGGGGTGTCGGGTGGCGTGCGGCGGCTGTAGTAGGCGTTCAGGTCGACGCCATCGTCCAGGTGGATGGGAAGGGAGGTACCCACCTGCCACGTGGTGCCCTTCGGAAGGTGTGAGGCCCAGTAGTCGATGCCGCGGGCCACGGCGGCGGCGCATGCCCAATAGCGGAAGCCCGTGGTGCCGGCGTCGTGATCCTTGGGGGCGGGTGCGCGGCCGGTGATGTTCGCGCGCAGCGCACCCGACCGCAGGTCCGGCGCGGCAACCTCGACGTCGCCGGCCCCCGACATCGGGTCGTCCTGCCAGACCCGCACGACCTTCGACTGCGATGCAGCCATCAGCGTCCCCCTCCTCGCTGCGGCCCCGGTCCGTGCTCTGTTGGAGAGAACCCTCCCTCCGAGTCCTTATTGCCGTCCGGAGGGGGTTCGGTTCGCGCTAGGGGATCACTTCCAGGCCGTCGATGGTGAACCCGTCGATCGCGGATGACACCGTGAGGACCAACGTGTGTGAAGTGGAGCCGTCCCCGGTGAGATCCAGGCAACCGATCGGCCCTCGGTCCGGCGTGGCCACGGTCTCATCGACGGTCCCTGAAGGGATGGTGTCCAGCGTTTCGTCGGCCAGCTCGTCGCCGACGGCCGTCATCCCCACGAGGCACACCTTGGATCCGCCCGTGAAGGAGAACGTCGCGGTATCACCGCTGGTGCTGGAGGTGCTGGTGGTCCCGAGGAACGAGGTGGAGGAGTTCGACACCTGTGACCATGTTCCGTTGTAGATGACGGAGGTCGTCGTGCCGGTGGTCTGGTCGTCGAACGGGAACACGAGTTCCCTGTTGAGCTGCGACGTGTTGCCGGCCCGATCTGCGGCCAGGACGCGCACGTGGTACGCCCCCCCCTCCACCCCGGTGATGACGGGGGCGCCGACGCCGACGTTGCCGCCGGCCACGTTCGTCCAGGTGAGCGCGCCGAACAGTTGGTCCTGAACCTCCCAGTGCCTAAGCCCCGAGCCGAAATGGTCGTCGCTGACGCTCATGGGGAAGGGGTAGGTGAGATCGGCGCTCGAATCCGTGCTGAGCTGCACGGAATCGACCGTCGAGCCGAGGGTCGGAGGTGTGAGGTCTTGCAGGACCAGCGGGAACCGGTTGGGGATCACGTCGCTACACGGATGCGCCCCGCTGCAGGGGCTCGCTTTGTAGAACCCGAACAGGAAGAAGCGGTAGCTGGCGGGACTGCCGATCGCCTGCAGGGGGATGTTGACGCGGAACGACCTGGCGCCCAGGCGCACGGCCGCGGTCGAGGTCGCGCGCCGGGTCGCCGGGTTGTAGACGATCCCGCGAAGGCGACCGCGGACGAAGCTGATGTAGATCACGTACTCGTAGCGGCGAGGGCTGTTGTTGAGGTCGATCCCCACACCGAAGTTTCCGTGGTGGACCGGATCCAGCTCCGTGTTGGTGACCGTGTTCCACGTGGAGAACGCGAGCTGATCGAAGCGCCG
>JADGOQ010000015.1 GCA_017882885.1 Actinomycetales bacterium
GGCGGTCACCGTGCTCGATCCCGCCGTCCTCCTCCCCGCGGGCGGCCGCATCGACGTGCAGCCGCTGGTGGACGTGGCCCCGGCCGTCGTGCAGGCCGACGACGCCGTGCAGCGGTCCTCCGCCCGCCTCGCCGCCATCGACACCGACCGGGTGATCGGCCGGGTCGCGGGCCCCGTCACCGAGCTGCGTGGCATGGTGGACGAGCTGCGCCTCACGACGGCGACGGCGTCGCGCGCCGTCCAGCTGTTGCCCCCGATGCTGGGATCGGAGGGGGACAGGACGTACCTGATGCTGGCCGTGAACAACTCCGAGCTGCGCTCGCTCGGCGGGATGGTGGGCGCGTGGCTGCCGATCACGGTCTCGGACGGCACGATCACCCTGGGCGAGCGGTTCGGAGCGGGAACCTTCAACTCCGCGGACCCCGTCCTGCCGCTCACGGACGAGGAGCTGGCGATCTACACCGACCGGCCCGCGCGGTTCGGCGCCAACCCCACGATGCTGCCGGACTTCCCCCGCGCCGCCGAGATCGCCCGCGCCATGTGGGCGCGCACCGAGGGGGGCGAGGTGGACGGAGTCCTGGCGGCGGATCCCGTGGCCCTGCAGCACATCCTCGGGGCCACCGGCCCGGTGACGGTTGAGGGTGGGAGGACGCTCGACGGGTCGAACGCGTCGCAGCTGCTGCTCAACCAGATCTACATCGACGAGCCCGACACCACGAAGCAGGACGCCTTCTTCGGGGATGCGGCCGCGGCGACGTTCGACCGGCTCATCGCCGGCAACTTCGACGTGTGGGCCGTGCTCGATGCCCTGGACCGGTCGGCGGACGAGGGGCGCCTGCTCGTCTGGTCCGCCCACCCGGAGGAAGAGGAGTTGCTGAGCGGCACCGTGCTCAGCGGCGAGCTCCGCGGGGAGCGGGGGAGCACCCCGATCGTGGGGGTGTACCTGAACGACGCCAGCGCCACCAAGATGGGCTACTACCTCGACACGGCCGTCACGGTCACGGGCGAGCAGTGCCCTGCCGAGGACGCGCCGCGGAAGCTCACCCTGGTCATGGACATCACCTCGACGGCGCCGCTCGAGTCCGCGGACTTCCCCTCCTACCTCTCGGGGGTGGGCCTCTTCACCCCGGGGAGCGTGGTCACCAACGTGCTCGTCTACAGCCCGGCCGGGGGCACGATCGAGGGCGTGACGGTCGACGGCGCCCGCACCGGCGGGACCCGCTACTTCACCCACGACGGGATGGAGGTGGCCGGCATCGGCGTGGAGCTGAAGCCCGGGCAGTCCCAGCGGCTTGAGATCGGCGTGACCACTGCGCCGGGTCAGCGCAGCCCCGCCGAGGTGCGCATGACACCCACATCGCTGGGATCCGTGATCACCGTGACGGATCCCGCCTGCGAATGAGACCAAACCATTGGCCACCCGACCTTGAAGCCGCTATGGTAGGAAGGTATTGCCAGTGGAACAAGGGAGAGGAATCCACATGAAGACTCGCCGCGTGATCGCTTCGATCGCTGCCGTCATCGCACTCGCACTCGCTCCGGCGGCTGCAATCGCCATGAGCGGCCACGACGACAACTACAACCCGCCGAAGTACGAGCACCCGCAGACGCGCGTGCTGCCCACCCTCTGAGGCTTTTGGGGCGCACTCCGCGCCATCCGACCATGGGGCTCTTCACCGAAACGGTGAGAGCCCTATCTGTCGTGTCCTCGAACCCATCCTCCAGACGGCGCCCCCGGTGCGCCCACCAGCCCAGGAGCGCCCAGCGATGAAGTCCCTCCCGCCCGTCCGGGCCGTGACGGCGGTGCTCCTTGGCGCGAGCCTGCTCCTCACCGGGTGCAGCGACGCGGACAGGGCCGCAGGCAGCGGCACGCGCCCGGATGCTACCTCCTCCGCCGCCTCCTCCGCCTCCTCCGCCTCCGCCGTACAGGTGGACGCCGAGCGGGAGGCCTACCTCGCGTCCGCGCCGCAGCCGTTCAACCCGGCCGCGTATGACCACGCCGATCTCATCGGTGCGCTCGACATCCAGTACCGCGGGGACCGGTCCTCCGCGTCCGCGCAGGCCTCGGATGCGCAGTACGCCGCGTTCTTCGGCGGGGAGTACGATCCGCCGGTGCCCGGGTACCGGCACGTGGTGCGCCTGGTGGCCTTCGAGGATCCGGTCGACGCGGTCCGCCTGCTGGAGCAGGGCGCTGCCCTGGACGACATCACCGGCCCTGACGAGCTCGTCGTGGCGCTCCACAACGTCCTGGACATCGATGGCGCGATCGAGCTGAACGGCGAGGTCTTCGAAGGACGGGTCGGTGGGGCCGCGGGTGCCATGGAGGTGGGGGACGTCGCCACGATCTGGACGCCGGACCCGAACTACCCCGACCTGGTGAACCGCTACGACTACGAGGTGGTGGCGGCCGCCGACGGCGGTGGCTACGCCGCCGTGGACAGCGAGACGGGCGCCGAGGAGTACATCTACGCGCAGAGCCCAGCCGAGGACGTCAAGCAGTTGACGA
>JADGOQ010000156.1 GCA_017882885.1 Actinomycetales bacterium
CTTCAGCCGGTTGTGTTCGGCTCGTGATCCGTCCGTAACCGGATGAGGCACCCTTGCCCCGTGCGCGGAGTGAGCTCCGCCCCGGTGATGCCGAGACACGGCCGGTTCCGCGCCACCCTGTCCACCAATGTCTCGATCGCCCCGCGGTGGAGGGAGCACACCGACGACGGCAGCGGTGTCCCGGGTTCCATGAAGGGGCAGTGGCGCAACTCCAGGACGCCCCCGGAGCACGCTTGCGGCGCGCACCCCATCTGTGCGAACAGCGTCTCGAGCTCGCGCAGGGGGTCCACGGTGTGCGCGTCGAAGCGACCTTCGGCCATCAGGTCCAATGCCCAGACCCGCCCGAGGGTGCGGGCCACTCCGTCGTCACGTTCTGGGGCCAGGGTTGACATGAGCGTCCGGATCAGGCCGGCGAGAAACTCGCCCGGGAGGTGGGGGGTCGCGGCGCGCGCATGGTAGACGCGACTCGGCCGGCCCCTGCCCTTGGGTAGCCGGGTGGTGGACCTCACCAGGTGGCGCGCCTCGAGGGTCTCCAGGTGGCCACGAACCGTGTTCTCGTGAGAGCCGAGGAGGACGGCGAGTTCACCGACCGTCAAGCCGGCGGGCCGCGCCGCGAGAAGGTCGAATAGGCGGCGCTGGTGGGCGGTGAGGCGAGCCACCTCCTCGACAACGTCCGAGGACGGCCGTGGCCCGGGGGCGGACTCCTCCCCATACGGCATGCTCAGGCGCCCCGGGAGCCCGCATCGTGGTCGTGGGCGGGAGCGGTGCTCACGGGTTCCCACCCGCGTTCGGGGTGGGCGGTGCCGACGTAAGCATCCCGCGACCGGTAGACGACGTAGGGCCGGGTGGTGTAGCCGAGCGGAGCCGAGATGACGTGCACGAGCCTGGTGAACGGCCAGATCATGAAGAGGAGGAAACCGGCGAGGACGTGCAGCTTGAACGGGGTCGGCACGTCCTGCATCAAGGGGATGTCGGGTTGGAGGATGAAGATCGACCGGAGCCAGGGCGAGATGGTCTCGCGGTAGTTGTAGCCGTGGGCGTCCCCGAACACCTGGTTCTGAACGGTGGCCCACGTCCCCAACGCCACGGGCAGCGCGAGCAGGACGTACATTGCCTTGTCGTTGCGCGTGGTCGCGAGGAAGACAGCGCGGATGCGCCTCCGGCGGTAGATGAGTCCCGCCATCCCCACGATCGTCATCGCGGCCGCGGTGATGCCGAGGACGGTGGCGGCCACGTGGTAGGCCTCGTGCGAGATCCCGACCGCGGAGGTCCAGGTCTCGGGGACCAGGAGGCCCACGAAGTGACCTCCCGCCACCATGAGGATGCCGAAGTGGAAAAGCGGGGACGCCAGCCGCAGGATGAGGTGCTCGTAGATCTCGGACGACCGGGACGTCCAGCCGAACTTGTCGGTTCGGTACCTCCAGACGAGGCCCACCACGAGCGTGACGAGCGCGATGTAGGGGAACGCGCCCCAGAGGAAGATTTCGAACGCACTCATGATCGTGCCTCCTTGGCTGCTCCGAACTGCGGGAAGGGCAGGGTGTCGGAGATCCCGACCAGCTCCGCCGGCGGACCCTGCGTGACCAGGGAGACGTACCGCTCCCGGGTCTGGTCGTCGATCTCCGGGAGGGACATGCACAGCGCCGCGAGGACGTCCTCGTACGGGCTGCCGTACTGGGCCAGGGCGCTGCGGACCACCTCGAGGCCCTCCCGGTGCGAGGCGAGGAGGTCCCCGGCGATGGGCCCTTCGGCCCGCGCCGAGAGTTCGAGGACCACCGGCAGGAAGTCCGGCAGTTCCTTGCGTTCGAGATCCCAGCCCGTGGCGGCGAGCGCGTCCCGGAAGGCAAGGATCGCCGTGCCACGCTTCCGCGTGTCGCCCGCGTCGTAGTAGGACAGGTAGAGGGTGCAGCGCCGGCGCCGGTCGAACGTCTCGATGTAGTGCTCGGCGAGGCGGCGTGACCCCATGCCCTCGGCCGCGTCGAGGAAGCGCACGAAGGCGTCCGCCACGGGACGGGGCAGGAGCGCGACGGCGCCCCTCACCGTCCCGAGGCGCCCCGGGTCCGCCTCATCCGGATAGTCGAGGAGGACGGAGGCCGCCATGTGGGCGATCCGCCGCTGGTCGTCGTCCAGGGCGACGGGCACCACGGGTACGAGCGCGATCGACGTCACGAGCGATCACCCTTCCGTGGGGGGAAGAGGCCCTCCGGGACCCGCTCCCCGTGCCAGTCGAGCAGGCTCACACGGCCCGTTCCGGTGGGCAGGTTCGGGCTGGCCTCGTCCCGCACCCCGTGGAACGACCCCACGGACGCCTGCATCCCGGGCCCGCCCGGGACGTCCAGCGAGCAGCCGAACTCGTCGAACTCGCGCTCGATCTCGGGGTGCGTCGTCGGGATGACGTACCGGTCGCCGTACTTGGCGATCGCCAGCAGCCGGTACATCCGGTACACCGCGTCCCCGGTCATCCCCACTGCGGCGGCGATCGCCTCGTTGCCCTCGCCCCCGAGGTTGATGTCCCGCATGTAGGAACGCATCGCGGCGAGGCGGCGCAGCGACCGCTCGACCGGCCGGGTGTCACCGGCGGTGAACAGTTCGGCGAGGTACTGCAGCGGGATCCGCATCGTCGCGAGTGCGGTGTAGAGGATCCTGTGGTCCTCGCCGTCGTTGCCGGACGCGGTGACCGCGTCGACCACGGGTGAGAGCGGCGGGATGTACCACACCATCGGGAGGGTGCGGTACTCGGGGTGAAGTGGCAGCGCCACCTCGAAGGTCTGGATCAGGTCCCAGATCGGGGAGTCCTGGGCCGCCTCGATCCACGACGCCGGTACGCCGCTGCGCCTCGCCTCGCGGATCACGTCGGGATCGCGCGGGTCGAGCAGGATCGAGCGCTGCGCCGTGTAGAGGTCGTGCTCGTCCTTCACGGCGCCCGCCTCGCCGACGCGGTCCGCGTCGTAGAGCAGCACACCGAGGTAA
>JADGOQ010000157.1 GCA_017882885.1 Actinomycetales bacterium
CCTCGCTGGCCGACGGGACGACTAGGGCAGGCAGCGTGGCCAACCCGTGAAGGAGAACTGGGTACACGTGTATCCCTCTCTGAGCACTTGTGATCCAGAGTCACCCTACGGTCCTGATGCCCGCGTGCAGAGGGGCAGAAAGTCCCTGATCCGAGGCGCAACGGGTGTCGAGCGCCGCCCAATTGGTCACATCATGGCGACGACGGCGCCCCCGCCGCACGCCGTGCGCGGGTCGGCGGCTGTCTCGCCTGTGTGGATTCTGTGCGCCCACAGTTTCACTTGCATAACAATGCGGCTCGGGCGGCACCCTCCGGCCTGAGCACTCGCGGAGCGCAGGTAGTCTCGAATCTGTCTTGTGCAGACAGCTGGAGAGGTTTCCACCCTCCAGCCAGGAAAAACCCCCCAAGAGGAGGAACATTGAGAATGAGGCGACTCTCTGCCGCCGCTGCTGTCTTTGCGGCCGGCGCGCTCGCACTCTCCGCGTGCTCCACGCCGTCGAACAACGGCAGCGGCACGGAAACGACCGGTGCCGGTGACGGCGAAGCCATGAGCGCGGTGTCGATCGGGTGGAACCAGGGCTTCTACGAGTACAACTCGGCGACGGTCACTGGCAACGCCACGGCGAACAACAACGTGCTGTACTTCATGAACAGCGGCTTCAACTACTACGACGCCGACCTCAATCTGGTCAAGGACGAGTCGTTCGGTACGTACGAGAAGGTGTCGGACGACCCGCTGACCGTCACCTACACCGTCAACGACGACGTCGTGTGGTCCGACGGCACGCCCGTCACTGCGGCCGACCTCCTCCTCACGTGGGGCGCCCAGTCCGGAAAGTACAACAACGTCGAAGAGCAGTACGACGAGGAGGGCAACGTCACCAACCAGGAGGAGGTCGACGCCGGTGTGTACTTCAACAACACCTCGGCCTCCGTCGCGCTGATCCAGGAGTTCCCGGAGATCTCCGCGGACGGCAAGTCGATCACCTTCGTGTACACCAAACCGTTCGGTGACTGGGAGATCAACCTCGCAATTGGTGTCCCGGCGCACGTCGTGGCGATGCACGCCCTCGAGATGGACGACGCCGAGGCGGCCACGCAGGCGCTCGTCGACGCGTTCAAGAACAACGACTTCGCGAAACTCGCCCCCGTGGCGAAGTTCTGGAACACCGGTTTCCAGTTCGGTGACGCGTTGCCCGAGGACACGTCCCTGTTCCTGTCGAGCGGACCCTATTTGATGGTCGACTACGTCAAGGACCAGTACGTCACCCTCGAGAAGAACCCCAGCTACACCGGCGACAAGGTCCCGAGCATCGACCAGGTCACCTTCCGTTACAACGAGGACCCCATGGCGCAGATCCAGGCCCTCGCCAACGGTGAGGTCAACCTGATCTCCCCCCAGGCCACCGCCGACGTCCTCGCGGCCGTCGAGGGCCTGGGTGAGGGCTTCGAGTTCCTCTCCACCGTCGAGGGCACCTACGAGCACGTCGACCTGGCCCAGAACAACGGTGGCCCGTTCGACGCGGCGACCTACGGTGGCGACGCGGAGAAGGCCAAGCTGGTTCGCCAGGCGTTCCTGCACCTCGTGCCGCGCAACGAGATCGTGGAGAAGCTGATCGTCCCCCTCAACCCCGAGGCCCAGGTCCGCAACTCCTACACCGTCCTCCCGGGCTCGCCCATGTATGACGGCGTCGTCACGGCCAACGGCATGGGCGATGTCTACGCGGATGTCGACGTCGAGGCCGCCACGGCCCTGATCCAGCAGTCCGGCGTTGCGACCCCGATCGACGTGCGCGTGCTGTTCGGCAAGTCGAACGTCCGCCGCCAGAACGAGTTCACGATCATCTCGGACACGGCCAACGCGACCGGACTGTTCAACCTGATCGACGCGTCCTCGGACGATTGGGGCAGCCTGCTGTCCGACACGTCCGTCTACGACGCGACGATCTTCGGGTGGCAGTCCACCTCGACCGCCGTCACGGAGTCGGACGCGAACTACCGCAGCACCGGCCTGAACAACTTCTACGGTTACAACAACCCCGCGGTTGACGCACTGTACGACGAGCTCCAGGTCTCCACGGATCCGGCTGAGCAGCAGGCGATCCTCGAGAAGGTCGAGAAGGCCCTCGTCGACGACGCGTTCGGTCTGACCATCTTCCAGTTCCCGAGTGTGAGCGCTTGGTCCACGAACCTCACCGGTGTGGACCCGATTGCGATCGCACCCACCATCCTGTGGAACTTCTGGGAGTGGGAGATCGCACCCGTCGAGGGCTGATAGCCCCCGACGGGGACATCCCCAACACACAGCGCGGAGGGGTGCCGAGGAATCGGTGCCCCTCCGCCGTGCTGACGGGCCCTCCGTTCCAACCCACGGCCGTTCGGCCGCCGTGGCGACGCCTCACAGGTTCGTCATTGCGCCGCGTCCCCCTTAGGCTTACGCGCCAGTAGTGCGAACTCCTCCCAGAAGCGAGGTTCACCCCTGTGCTGAGATTCATCGCCCGCCGGCTCGTCGTCGGACTGGGGATCCTGTTCATCTCGTCGTTCATCATGTACATGCTGACCGACTTCTCGATGGACTACCTGCAGGACCTGGAGCAGAGCACCAACCCCAACAAGGCGTTCCTCATCGAGGAACGCATCCGGTTGCTGGACCTGAACACGCCCGCCTACATCCGGTATTTCAAGTGGCTGGGCAATTTCGTCACCGGTGACCTCGGGACCGCGTGGACGACGGGGACCGCGGTCACCAAACTGCTCGGCACCGCGATCATCTCCACCCTTCAGCTGGTGACGGCCGCAACCGTCCTCGCGATCCTCCTTGGTGTCGCCGTCGGTATCGTCTCGGCACTGCGCCAGTACTCGAGCTTCGACTACATCATCACATTCCTCTCCTTCCTGCTGTACTCCCTGCCGTCCTTCTGGGTGGCCGTGCTCCTGAAGGAGTTCGGCGCCATCGGTTTCAACAACTTCCTGCGCGACCCCGCGATGCTCTACTCCACGATCGGTGTGGTGGCGGCCCTGTTCGGGACGATGTGGATGTTGGCGATCGGCGGGACGACGCAGAAGCGCGCCACCAACTTCGCGCTGGGGTTCGGGGCCACGGCGGCCGTCCTGGTCTATGTCCAGCTGTCCGACTGGTGGAGTACGCCGAACATCGGCCCCGTCCTCCTCGGCGTGGCGTCCCTCGGGATCGCGGTCGGCGTCACCGTCCTGTCCACCGGCCTGAAGAACCGCCGGTCCCTGTTCACGGCACTGTCCGTCGCCGCGCTCGGCGTGATCCTCTACGTTCCCATGCAGTGGGTCTTCTACTGGCTCAACGACGTGATGAGCTGGTGGATCGTCATCGGGCTCGGACTGCTCTCCGCCGTTGTGGGCGGCGCGATCGGCGCATTGTGGCGGGGTCCGGACTGGCGCCAGTCCGTCCGCACCGGCGCCCTCACCGCGGTTCCGGTGGCGGCCATGATCTTCATCGACCGCGTCATGCAGGACTGGGGCACGTACAACCGGCTCCCCCAGATCAACCACCGCCCGATCGGGACCATCGGCGACCGCACCCCCAACATCCGCGGGGACTTCTGGGTGCACACGGTGGACAACTACACCCACCTCATCCTGCCGACGATCTCGCTCCTGCTCATCTCGTTCGCGGCATACACCCGGTACTCGCGAGGATCGATGCTCGAGGTGATGAACCAGGACTACATCCGTACCGCGCGCGCCAAAGGCCTCACCGAGCGCACCGTGGTGATGCGGCACGGGTTCCGCAACTCGCTCATCCCCCTGGCGACGATCGTGCCGATCGACCTCATCACGCTCGTGGGCGGCGCCCTGATCACGGAGCGGATCTTCTCGCGGCCCGGCATGGGCCAGTTGTTCATCAAGTCGCTGAACAACAACGAGATCGAGCCAGTGATGGCCTACCTGATGATCATCGCCTTCTTGGCGATCGTCGCGAACATCATCGCGGACATCATCTACGCACTCCTCGATCCCCGGATTCGGATCACCGCATGAGCAACCCCATCGAGTCAGCCGAGAACGCCATCGAGCTCAAGGAGGTCGAGGGCCTCTCGCAGGGCCAGATCGTCCGGCGGCGGTTCTTCCGGCACCGCGGGGCCATCATGGGCCTCTTCATGCTGGTCTCCATCATCCTCCTCGCCGCCACCTCGATCGGGTGGGGCCCCATCCCCGGCTGGTGGCCGCTGGGTCCCGCGGACCGCGGCACGGTGGTCAACCTCCGCGGTGCGCCCACCCTGCAGATCTGGGGTGGCTTCACCCTGGGCCAGCACCCGTTCGGCCAGGACGAGCTCGGGCGCGACATCTTCGCCCGCACCATGAAGGGTGTCCAGACCTCGCTCATCGTCATGTCCGTGGTGGGCATGGTGGCCGGGTTCATGGGGATCATCACGGGGTCTCTCTCGGGCTACTTCCGCGGCACGGTCGACACACTTCTGATGAGGTTCACCGACCTCGTCATCACCGTTCCGGTCATCGTGATCGGCGCGGTGCTCGGCAAGCTCCTCGGCGCCGCCAACCCGATCCCACTGGCGATCGCGCTCGGGCTGGTCTCGTGGACCGGGTTGGCCCGGCTCGTTCGCGGCGACTTCCTCTCCCTCAGGGAGCGCGAGTTCATCGACGCCGCCCGTGTGGCGGGTGCGTCCCACGCGCGGATCATCTTCAAGCACATGCTGCCCAACGCGATCGGCGTGATCATCGTCAACGTCACCCTGCTCATGAGCGCGGCGATCCTGCTGGAGACGGCGCTCGCCTACCTCGGCTTCGGCATCACGCTGCCGAACATCTCGCTGGGCCAGATGATCAATGAGTACCAGGGGGCGTTCAACACCCGGCCCTGGCTCTTCTGGTTCCCGGGCATGTTCATCATCTCCATCGCCTTGTCCGTCAACTTCATCGGCGACGGCCTGCGCGACGCCTTCGATCCGCGCCAGCGGCGGATCCCCTCAGTGCGCAAGATGAGGCGCGCGGAGATGCGGGCGCAGCGCGCGGCGGCGAACACGGCCTCGTGATGTCATCCCAGGAGCGCCCCGGTGGCCGCCACGGCCAGCGCCACGGCGACCGCCGTGATCGCGCCGCGGTTCCAGGTGCGCTCGGTCAGCACACGCTGGACGGTGCGCCGGCCCAGGTAGCCGGCGTCGCGCAGCTCCCGGTGGCGCGCGCCGATCGCCAGTGCCACGGTGTTCGCGTTGACGCCCCGCTCGGCCTGACCGGCGACGTCGCGCGACGAGCGGGCGGCGAACCCGGAGGCCGCGGGAATGGCCCACGACCCGACGTCGCCCTCCGTGGTGTGGATCGTCAGCGCCCACCGGGAGTCGACGCCGGTGAAGATCGGCCACGGCACGTGGGTGGTCCGGAGGACGTTGCGCACCGTCACGCCGCCGTCGGACACGGTCACGTGGGGGAGGGCGAACGCCACCCACATCGAGGTGGCGAACAGCCCCGCGACTCCGCCCGAGCGAATCACCTCGGGCACACCGCCGGTGACGGCGAAGTAGGCAATCGCGAGCACCGCGAGGACCACCGAGACACGTGCCAGCACCGTGGAGACGGCCGTTCGGTAGACGACGGTGGGACGCACCGCACCATCCTCGCAGCATTCGCACCCGAACACACGGAAGGACAACGATCCGCGTGACGCGAACCGCACCCGCGCTGCCCGGTGAGGGCGACCTCATGCGCAGGGGGGACACGATCCTCGAGGTGAGGGGCCTCAACGTCGACTTCTTCGTGGAGGACCAGTGGTACCCCGCGGCGATCGACGTGTCCTACGACGTGCACGCCGGGGAGGTCCTCGCGATCGTCGGCGAGTCCGGCTCCGGCAAGACCCAGTCCTCCATGGCGCTGCTCGGCCTGCTCCCGCCAAACGGGCGAACGTCCGGTTCGGCGAAGCTCATGGGGAACGAACTGGTCGGCATGAGCACGGCGAAGCTGCGCCGCGTGCGCGGCAATGACATCGCCGTCATCTTCCAGGAGCCCATGACCGCGCTGAACCCGGTCTACACGGTCGGTTTCCAGATCGTGGAGGCGCTGCGCACCCACTTCGACATGTCGCCGGAACAGGCGAAGGCCCGCGCCATCGAACTGTTGCGCATGGTGGAGATCCCCGAGCCGGAGGTGCGGTTCAACTCCTACCCCCACCAGCTCTCCGGCGGGCAGCGGCAGCGCGCCATGATCGCCCAGTCGCTCGCCTGCGACCCGCGGCTCCTCGTGGCGGACGAGCCCACCACCGCCCTCGACGTGACCGTCCAGGCCGAGATCCTCAAGTTGATGCGTGACCTGCGCAACCGCATCGACTCCGGGATCATCCTCATCACCCATGACATGGGCATCGTCGCGGACATGGCCGACACCATGGTGGTGATGCGCAACGGCCGCATCGTGGAGCGCGGCACGTCGCACCAGATCTTCAAGGAGCCGCAACACCCCTACACCCAGGAACTGCTGGCCGCGGTGCCGCACCTCGGCTCGCACTCCGGCGGTTCCGCGGAGGCGGACACGCTGGTCCCGGGTGCCGAGACCGGTGAAGCCGCGATGCGCGACGGCGCCCCCACCAAGGCCGCCGCCAGGGTCACCGAGCGGCCCGCGCCCGCCACCGCCTTCACCTTCGATCCCGCGAACGTGCTCCAGGCCCAGGACATGGTGATCGAGTATCCCAAGCACGGGCGCACCCCCGCGTTCCGCGCCGTCGACGGCGTCACGATGTCGATCAAGCGGGGCGAGGTCGTGGGACTCGTGGGCGAGTCCGGCTCGGGCAAGACGACTATCGGGCGCGCCGTCGTCGGCCTTTTGCCCGTCATCGCGGGCCACCTCACGATCGACGGCATCAGCATGGTGGGCGCGAAGCACAAGGACCTGAAGCCCCTGCGGGCCAAGGTGGGAATCGTGTTCCAGGACCCGGGCTCCTCGCTGAACCCGCGGCTCCCGATCGGCGAGTCCATCGGCGAACCGCTGATGCTCCACTCGGGCATCAAGGGCTCCGAACTGGGCAAGCGCGTGGAGCAGATGCTGGACCAGGTGGAGTTGCCGCGCTCGTTCCGCAACCGCTACCCGCACGAACTGTCGGGTGGGCAGCGCCAGCGCGTGGGCATCGCCCGTTCGCTCATCCTCGAGCCGTCGCTGCTCGTGGCGGACGAACCGACGTCCGCCCTGGACGTGTCGGTCCAGGCCCGCGTGCTCGACCTGTTCACGGACCTGCAGCGCGAGCACGGCTTCGCGTGCCTGTTCATCTCGCACGACCTCGCCGTGGTCGAGATGCTGTCCTCGCGCATCGCCGTCATGCACAACGGCAAGCTCGTCGAGTACGGGGACGCCGGGGCGATCGTCAACCACCCGCGTCACCCTTACACCCAGCGGCTCATCGCCGCCGTGCCGGTGCCTGACCCCGAGGAGCAGAAGGTGCGCCGCGAGGCACGGGACCGCATCCTCGCCGCCCACGCGGCCGGCCGGGAGTCGGACCCCGGCGACGAGGCCACGATGAGCCGGAGGTCCGAACAGTAGCTCCGCCGTGTGACCACCCTCATGGGGGCACACCTCGTGGTGCGGGTGCCACCGCGGGTAGACTCACCGGGCACCCCTCATGACGAAAAGAGTCCGTATGCCACTGCGCTCCGACCTGCGCAACGTTGCGATCGTGGCACACGTTGACCACGGGAAGACCACCCTGGTCGATGCCATGCTGTGGCAGTCCGGGGCCTTCGGTGAACACGAGCACGTCGCGGAACGTGCCATGGACTCCGGTGACCTCGAGCGCGAGAAGGGCATCACGATCCTCGCCAAGAACACGGCGGTCCACTACCGTGGGCCGGCCGCGAAGGCGGTGGGCGAGGACGGGATCACGATCAACGTCATCGACACCCCCGGCCACGCCGACTTCGGCGGCGAGGTGGAGCGTGGGCTCTCCATGGTCGACGGCGTGGTGCTGCTCGTGGACGCGTCCGAGGGGCCGCTGCCTCAGACGCGCTTCGTGCTGCGCAAGGCGCTCGTGGCGCGGTTGCCCGTCGTGCTCGTCGTGAACAAGGTGGACCGGCCGGACTCCCGCATCAGTGAGGTGGTCCAGGAGACCACCGACCTGCTGCTCTCCCTCGCCTCCGACCTCGCGGACGAGGAGGAGGACCTGGACCTCGACTCCGTCCTCGACCTGCCGGTGGTGTACGCCTCCGCCCGGGCGGGCCGGGCGTCCCTCACCCAGCCGGCCGACGGCGAACTGCCGGACAAGCCGAATCTGGAGGACCTCTTCACCACGATCATCGAGCGCATCCCTCCGCCCGAGTACGACGAGGCCATGCCGCTGCAGGCACACGTCACCAACCTGGACGCCTCCCCGTTCCTCGGCCGCCTCGCGCTCCTGCGGATCCACAACGGCACGCTGCGCAAGGGCCAACTGGTCGGGTGGGCGCGCCGCGACGGGTCACTGCGCACCGTGAAGGTGACCGAGCTCCTCAGGACTGAGGCGCTCGACCGTGTCCCGGCCGAGGAGGCCCACGCGGGTGACATCGTCGCCGTCGCAGGGATCGACGAGATCACCATCGGGGAGACGCTGGTGGACCCGGAGGACCCGCGCCCGTTGCCGCTCATCACGGTGGACGACCCCGCGATCGCCATGACCATCGGGATCAACACCTCACCGCTCGCCGGACGGGTCAAGGGCAGCAAGGTCACCGCGCGGCAGGTCAAGGACAGGCTCGAGAGGGAACTCGTCGGCAACGTGTCCCTCAAGGTGCTGCCCACCGAGCGGCCCGACGCGTGGGAGGTGCAGGGGCGTGGTGAACTCGCCCTCGCCATCCTCGTGGAGCAGATGCGCCGCGAGGGCTTCGAACTGACGGTGGGGAAGCCCCAGGTGGTCACCCGGACCATCGGTGGGAAGATCCACGAGCCCATCGAGCGCATGACGGTCGACGTGCCGGAGGAGCACCTGGGCACCGTGACCCAACTGATGGCCGCCCGCAAGGGCCGCATGGTCACCATGACCAATCACGGCACCGGCTGGATCCGCATGGAGTTCCTGGTGCCCGCTCGTGGCCTCATCGGGTTCCGGACCAAGTTCCTCACCGAGACCCGCGGCACCGGCATCGCCTCCTCGATCGCCGAGGGATACGAGCCGTGGGCCGGGCCGATCGAGTTCCGGACCACGGGCTCGCTGGTGGCGGACCGCTCCGGTGTCGCCACCCCGTACGCGATGTTGAACCTGCAGGACCGCGGGTCGTTCTTCGTCGAGCCCACCTCGGAGGTCTACGAGGGCCAGGTGGTGGGGGAGAACACCCGCTCCGAGGACATGGACGTGAACATCACCCGCGAGAAGAAGCTCACGAACATCCGCTCATCCACGTCCGACGTGTTCGAGAACATCGCGCCCCCGCGCAGGCTCACACTCGAGGAGTCGCTCGAATTCGCCGCCGAGGACGAGTGCGTGGAGGTCACCCCCATCGCCGTCCGCATCCGCAAGGTGGTGCTGGAGGCGAACGAGCGTTTCAAGATCGCGGCGCGGGGCCGCCGGTCGAGCTGATGCCCGCCCCGGACGACGTCGAGCCCCAGGCCGGCGCCGGCAGCCCCGGCGCGGGCGCCCGCACGTCCGCGGACGAACGCGCCCGGGAACGCGCCGAGCTCGCCGTCACCCGCTTCGAGGACGCCTCCGCCGTCGTCGCCGGCCTGCTGACCGGGGTCATGGTCGGGATCGTGGGGACGGTGTTCCACCGCTACCAGTGGAACGGCCTCCCGCTCGGGGTCGTGGTCGCACTCGTTGCGGTGGTGACGGCGATCGCCTTCACGCGAGCGCTCGGGGGAATGGCCGCGCTCGCCGGTTTCGTGGTGACCACGCTGGCCGCGGTTGCCGCGATGACGTGGCTCACCCCGGGCGCTGACCGCATCGTGCTCCCGGACGCCGTCGGTATCACCTGGGGCGTCGGCGTGGTCCTGGCCTGCGCACTCGGGCTCGCACTCCCGCGACACCTGTTCGAAGGCCGGGGCGATTAGGACCGTCATTCGCGTCACACCTGTGCCGCGGTGGACGCCAGGGCGGACCCGTCGGGCGGTGGCCCGATACGATCGAGTGGGACACCCGACGAACCGGCGCCCCAGGGGGAGAGATGACGGAAGAGGAAGACGTGACGGCACTTGCCCATTTCGAGGCCGAGCCTGAGAAGTCCCGCGGGACCCGGGTCGCGGTCTGGACGACGATTCTCGTCGCACTGCTCGCGTTCGGCTACGCCGGGACGGCCTGGTACCTGCAGGACAAGGTGCCGAACAACACCACCGTGGCCGGGGTGCCGATCGGCGGACTGTCCGCGCCGGAGGCCGCCGAGCGGCTGGACGCGAACCTGGGATCGCTGGATGACGACCCCCTCCAGTTGGCGCTCGCCGACCGTACCGCAACGATCATTCCGGCGTCCGTCGGCCTTGGGCTCGACGTCGAGGCGACCGTCGACTCGCTGACATCCTTCTCGCTCGACCCCCGGATGCTGTGGGCCCACCTGCAGGGCGCCGGCGACGTCGACCCCGTCTCGACGGTCGACGAGGACGCGCTGCGCGTCGCCCTCGAGTCGCTCCGCCCCGAGCTGGAGATCGAGCCCGTCGAGGGCCAGATCGTCTTCGCCGACGGCGTCGCGCAGGTGACCGACGCCGCGGACGGCGTGCACATCGACCTGGAGAACGCCGTGCCCACGATCGTGGAGACGTGGTTGACCGACAGCGAGCCCATCGAACTCCCAACCACGACCGTGGAGCCTGCCGTGGGCCAGGACGCGGTGGATGCCGCGGTACGGGACATCGTCGAGCCGCTCACCGCGGGGCCCGTCAACGTGACCGTCGGGGAGATCAACCAGGACCTGTCCGTCGCGGATATCACGGCGGCCGCCGTCGTGGAGCCGGTCGACGGCGTCTTCCAGCTCCGCCTCGACGGCCAGGCGCTGCGCACCCGGCTGGCGGAGCTGCAGCCCGACCTCTCCAACGACGGCAAGGACGCACGGATCCTCATCCAGAACGGGGTGCCCGCGATCATCCCCTCCGAGGCCGGGCAGGCCATCGACGTGGATGGCCTGGCCACTGCCGTCGCGGATGCGGCGCTGTCGGGCACGCGCTCGGCCACCGTGGGTCTCGCGGATGCGGAGGCGGAGTTCACCACCGAGGAGGCGCAGGCGTTGGGCGTCGCGCAGGAGGTGTCAGTCTTCAGCACCCCGCTGACCTCGGACGACGTGCGCACCCAGAACCTCATCAACGGCACCCGCATCATCAACAACACCCTCGTGAAGCCGGGGGAGACCTTCTCGCTCATCAGGGCGCTCGGCCCCGTCACGGAGGCGCGCGGCTTCGTCTCCTCCGGGGTGGTGGAGAACGGGTTCTACAGCCACGCCGTCGGTGGCGGGCTCTCCCAGCTGTCCACCACCACCTACAACGCCGCGTACTTCGCCGGGATGGACCTCGTGGAGCACAAGCCCCACTCCCGGTGGTTCTCCCGTTACCCCGAGGGTCGCGAAGCCACGATGTGGGTCCCATCCGTGGACATGAAGTTCAAGAACTCGACGCCGTACGGCGTGCTCGTGCAGGCGTGGGTCGAGGGTGGCAGGGTGTGGGTGCGGTTCTGGTCCACACCTTACTTCCGCGTCGAGACGAACACGTCGGCCCGGTACAACATCACCCAGCCGCAGACCGTCTACAACTCGGATCCGGAGTGCCTCCCCGAGAGCGGGGGACAGAGTGGGTTCTCGGTGAAGGTGACCCGCTGGCGCTACCTCGACGGTGCCCAGTTCGACACCGAGAGCTGGAACTGGACCTACTCGCCGTGGAACAACGTCGTGTGCGGGACCGCACCGTAGGTCCGGGGTCAGGCCAGGTGCCAGGGTGACTCGGGGACGAGCTTCCCGGTGATCATCGTGGCGGCCTCCACGCGCACGTTTCCCCGCTTGGTCTCGACGTTGACGTGGTCGGCCGCCACGTCGGTCAGGTGGCCGAGGGCGTCGGTGCGACGCCCGTCGGTGTCCCAGTAGCGGACGACGACGCGCTGTCCAACCTGCCATGACATCCAGGGCAGCGGGGGAGGCGCAGGTGCGGACACCTCCTCATTGTGCGCCCCGTGGTGCGAGAATGTACGGGCGACGGACCGCCCGAACCGAGGAGAGGAACTGCAGTGACCTATGTCATCGCACTGCCGTGTGTGGACCTGAAGGACAAGGCCTGCGTGGACGAGTGTCCCGTGGACTGCATCTACGAAGGCAAGCGTTCCCTGTACATCCACCCCGACGAGTGCGTGGACTGCGGGGCCTGCGAGCCTGTCTGCCCCGTGGAGGCGATCTACTACGAGGAGGACCTCCCCGAACAGTGGAGCCAGTACTACAACGCGAACGTGGAGTTCTTCGAGACCCTCGGCTCCCCGGGTGGGGCGGCCAAGATGGGCCAGATCGCCTTCGACCACCCGCTCATCGCCGCGCTGCCGCCCCAGTCGCACGACGAGTAGCCGCGTGGGCTTCCACGGCGCCGCGCTCCCGGACTTCCCCTGGGACACGCTGAACGCCGCGCGCGCGGTCGCCCACGCACACCCCGGCGGCATCGTCGACCTCTCCGTCGGCACGCCCGTGGACCCGACCCCCGCGGTCGCCCGCCAGGCCCTGGCCGCGGCGTCGGACCGGCCAGGCTACCCGGCGACCATCGGGACCCCCGCGTTGCGCGAGGCGATGGTGCGGTGGTTCGCGCGCCGGCGGGGCGTTCGTCTCGGCGTTGACGAGGTGCTGCCCACCATCGGCTCCAAGGAACTGGTGGCCCACCTGCCGTCCCTGCTGGGGCTGGGGGAGGGCGACGTCGTCGTCCACCCGGGCGCCGCCTACCCCACCTATGACGTGGGCGCCCGTCTGGCGGGCGCCACGCCACTCCCGTCCGACGACCAGCCGGAGGCGTGGCCCGCCGCCACGCGGCTGGTGTGGCTGAACTCGCCGGGCAACCCGCACGGCCACGTGGCCGGCGTGGAGCAGTTGCGGCGGGTCGTCGCGTGGGCGCGGCCGCGCGGCGTCGTCGTCGCGAGCGACGAGTGCTACGCGGAGCTCGCCTGGGAGGAACCGTGGGCGAGCGCTGGCGTCCCCTCCCTGCTGGACGACCGGGTCTGCGACGGCGACCACACGGGCCTGCTGGTGGCCTACTCGCTCTCCAAGCAGTCCAACCTGGCCGGCTACCGTGCCGCCCTCCTGGCGGGCGACCGCGCGCTCATCGCGCCGATCCGCGAGATCCGGAAGCACTCGGGGATGATGATGCCCGGGCCGGTGCAGGACGCGATGGCGGCGGTGCTCGACGACGACGCGCACGTGGCGGAGCAGCGCGAGCGCTACCGCAGGCGCCGTGGGGTCCTCGCGGATGCCGTCGCCCGGGCCGGCTTCCGGCTCGACCCGCTCTCGGTGGCAGGCCTGTACCTGTGGGCGCGGGCGGACGCGTCGTCGACGCGGATCGTGGACGCCCTCGCCGCGCGGGGGATCCTCGTGGCGCCGGGCACGTTCTACGGGAGCGCGAACGACGGGTACGTGCGCATGGCCCTCAGCGCCTCCGACGAGCGCATCGCGGCGGCTGCCGAGCGACTGGCGGCCGAGCCCCTGTCCTGGTGACAGCCCGGATCCTGCGGGCCGAGCCGCTCGACCGGCGTGCGGCTTGTGGATGACCTACTCTTTACTGGTATTGAGATCCCCCCACAACTCCCGACAACCGAACAGGAAGGGGCGACCCCGTGACGGAGAACGACCTCACCGCGGCCACGCTGCACGTCGACGGCAAGACCGTGGAATTCCCCCGTGTCAAGGCGGTGGAGGGGAATGACGGCCTCGTCATCTCCACCCTCCTCAAGGACACCGGGCTCGTGACACTCGACTCGGGATTCATGAACACCGCGTCGTGCGAGTCCGCCATCACCTACATCGACGGCGACGCGGGCATCCTGCGCTACCGCGGCTACCCCATCGACCAGCTCGCCGAGCACTCGACCTTCCTCGAGGTGGGCTACCTGCTCATCTACGGCGAACTGCCGGACATGGAGACCTACGACGCCGTGGTGCGGCGCATCAAGCGGCACCGGCTGCTCCACGAGGACTTCAAGGCGTTCTTCACGGCCTTCCCCGCCAACGGCCACCCGATGGCGATCCTGCAGGCCGGGATCGCGGGGCTCGCCACCTACTACCAGAACACGCTGGACCCGAAGGACCCGTACCAGAAGGAGCTCTCGAGCGTCCTCCTGATGGCCAAGGTCCCCACGATGATCTCGTACATCGCACGCCGGGCCAACGGACTGCCGCTGTTGTACCCGGACAACTCCCGGACATACGTGGAGGACTTCATCCGGATGACCTTCGGGATGCCCTACCAGCAGTACGACGTCGACCCCGTCCTCGTGGATGCGCTGAACAAGCTGCTGATCCTGCATGCCGACCACGAGCAGAACTGCTCCACCTCCACCGTGCGCATGGTCGGCTCGTCGATGGCGAACATCTATGCCTCGGTGGCCGCCGGCGTGGGTGCGCTCTCCGGGCCGCTCCATGGTGGCGCGAACGAGGCCGTGCTCGAGATGCTCGGGGAGATCCAGTCCTCCGGGGAGGGCGTCGGCGCTTTCGTGGGGAGGGTGAAGGACAGGCAGTCCGGCGTCCGGCTCATGGGCTTCGGCCACCGGGTCTACAAGAACTACGACCCGCGCGCCGCGATCGTGAAGCAGTCCGCCCACGACGTCCTCACCAAACTGGGGGGCAACAACCAGCTCCTCGACATCGCGATGGAACTCGAGGAGATCGCGCTGTCCGATGAGTACTTCATCGAGCGCAAGCTCTACCCGAACGTGGACTTCTACACGGGACTCATCTACAAGGCCATGGGCTTCCCCGAGCAGATGTTCACCACCCTGTTCGCGCTGGGTCGCCTGCCCGGCTGGATCGCCCAGTACCGCGAGATGATCGAGGACCCCACCACGAAGATCGGGCGCCCGCGGCAGGTCTACACCGGCGCGCCCGAGCGCCAGTGGATCTCCCGCGAGGATCGCAGGCAGATCGTGGAGCACGAGAAGCACCGCTGACGCTCAGCCGAGGAGGACCGAGCCCGCCGCCTGCACGAGTTCGGTCGGGGCGGTGTGCCATCCGTCCACGCCGCGCTGCCAGATCCGGTCGCCGACGACGACGGTGGACACCCCGGTTGCCTCGGCGCTCGCCACCGCCCACTGGCCCACCGACCAGGCCGCGGTGACGGCGTCGACGGCGGGCAGCAGGCCGGGCGCGGCGACGACGAGGTGGTCCCGCCCCGCGGAATCCGTGACCGCCGTGACCGGCGCGCCGCCCCAATCGCGGGTCACGCGCGCTGTCACGGTGCCGGCGAGGTCCGCCGTCGGGGACTCGAGTGCCTCCAGGTCGCACGCGAGCGCGGCCTGGGAGTGCCCGGTGAGGGCGGAGGCGAACGCCCGGGAGCGGGTCTCGTGCTGCCCGTAGGCCTCGGGGTAGGCGGAACGCTGCACCGCCTGCGCGGCGACGGTGATGGCCATGTCCTCGTAGGCCTGGATGGTCACGAGCGCATCGAAGAAGGCGTTGGTCGAGTGGACGGGGTCCATGACCTCGGCGGCGGTTCCCCAGCCCTGGGACGGGCGCTGCTGGAACAGCCCGAGCGAGTCGCGGTCGCCGTGGTCGATGTTCACCAGTTTGGATTCCTGCAGGGCCGTGGCGAGCGCGATGGTGACGGCGCGGGCCGGGAGCTCTCTGGTCCCGGCGATGGCGGCGATCAGGGCGGCGTTGTCCGCCTGCTCGCTGGAGAGGATGTGGGCACTGCCATCCGGCAGCGTGGCGGTGCAGCGCAGCGACGCCGCCGCCGGACGGGCGTCGAGGAACGCCCCGACGGCGAGCACGCCGGCCGCCAGGACGAAGGCGAATGTGGCGACGGTGACCGCGGCGCGCCGGGCGGGCCGGGCGCGGTCACCCATGCAGTTCGGACGCGAATTCCATGGGTCCAGAGTACGGGGTGAGTCTGACCGCTCAGTCCGCGATCTGGCAGAGGACGGCGCCGGCGGTGACGGTTGCGCCCACGTCCGCCGTCAGCCCGGTCACGGTGCCGGCGCGGTGGGCAACCAGGGGCTGCTCCATCTTCATGGCTTCGAGCACGAGGATGAGGTCGCCCTCGGCGACAACCTGGCCGTCCTCCACCGCGATCTTCACGATGGTTCCCTGCATGGGCGCGGTGAGAGCGCCACCCCCAGCGGCGGGCGCGGCGGCGCGCCGCTTGCGACCGGCGCGCGGTGCGCCGCGGAACCCGGTCAGGCCGCTGCCTGAGGGAGTGTGCGCGATGCCCATGCCCAGCGGGAGCACCACCTCAAGCCTCTTCCCGCCCACCTCGACCACCACGCGCTGCGTCAGCATCTCCTCCGCGGCGGCGTGGGTCTCGGCGGGGCTGGCGAGCTTCGCGAGTTCGGGGGCGAAATCGGTCTCGATCCACGTGGTGTGCACCGCGAATCCCTCCGCGGTTTCAGAGGTGAAGTCCGGCGCCTCCAGCACCGCCCGGTGGAACGGGACCACGGTCTTCATGCCCTCGATGGAGAGCTCCTCGAGCGCCCGGCGAGCGCGTGCGAGCGCGTGCTGCCGGTCCCGGCCCGTGATGATGATCTTGGCGATCAGCGAGTCGAAGGCTCCCGAGATCCTCGCACCGGGCCGGACACCGGCGTCGAGCCGCACGCCCGGGCCTGACGGCCAGATGATGGCCGAGATGGTACCGGGTGCCGGCAGGAAGCCCGCGCCCGGGTCCTCACCGTTGATCCGCAGCTCGATCGAGTGCCCCCGTCGGGTCACCTGCTCGTAGCCGAGCGCCTCGCCGCCCGCGATCCGGATCTGCTCGGCCACGAGGTCGAGACCGGTGATCTCCTCGGAGACCGGGTGCTCCACCTGGAGGCGGGTGTTCACCTCCAGGAACGAGATGGTGCCGTCCTGCCCCACCAGGAACTCGCAGGTCCCCGCCCCCACGTAGCCCGCCGCCAGCAGGATGGCGCGGGAGGACTCCTCCAGACGCCGCTCCTGGTCCGCGGAGAGGAACGGGGCCGGCGCTTCCTCAACCAGCTTCTGGTGGCGCCGCTGCAACGAGCAGTCACGCGTGGAGACCACGACGACGGTGCCCCGCCCGTCCGCCAGGCACTGAGTCTCCACGTGGCGGGGCCGGTCCAGGAACCGCTCGACGAAGCACTCGCCGCGCCCGAACGCCGCCGTCGCCTCGCGGACGGCCGAGTCGAAGAGCTCGGGAACCTCCTCGCGGGTGCGCGCCACCTTCAGCCCACGCCCGCCACCGCCGAAGGCGGCCTTGATCGCCACCGGGAGACCGAACTCATCGGCGAACTCCAGAACGTCGTCGGCGCAGGTCACGGGGTCGGCAGTCCCCGGCACGAGGGGCGCGCCGGCGCGGTGCGCGATGTGACGGGCGGACACCTTGTCGCCGAGCGCGCGGATGGCGGACGGCGGGGGGCCGATCCAGGTCATGCCGGCGTCGATGACCTGCTGGGCGAATTCCGCATTCTCGGAGAGGAAGCCGTATCCGGGGTGGATGGCGTCGGCGCCGGAGCGCGTCGCCACGTCGATGATCTTCGCGCCCATCAGGTAGGAGTCCGCGGCTGTCGCGCCACCCAGGGCGTACGCCTCGTCCGCGAGGGCGGCGTGGAGGGAGGAGCGGTCCGGCTCGGCGTACACCGCCACCGACTCGATGCCCATGTCCCGGCACGTGCGGATGACACGCACCGCGATCTCGCCGCGGTTGGCGATCAGGACCTTGCGGATCGCGCCAGTCACTGTGATTCCTCCACCCTGTGCCTGGATCGGCACCGCATTCCCGTGGTCGGCTTCCTACAGTATCGAACCAGCGGCGGCCGCGTGGTTGGTGGAATCACTCAGGGGCTGGCGTGGCGTGTTGGACGTTCGCCACAACCGGGGTCACGAGTCCACCGTCGTGGACCAGAGCTGGTGGATCGGGACGCCCACCGCGGCCAGCAATTCGCGCAGCAGGGGCAGCGACAGCCCGACGACGCCGTGGTGGTCGCCCGCGATCGCCGTGATGTAGGGGCCACCGAGTCCGTCGACGGTGAAGCCCCCCGCCACTTTCAGGGGCTCGCCCGTGGCGACGTACGCGGCGATCTCCTCATCGGTGAGGTCGGCAAAGTGGACGGCCGTGGTGGAGGTCCTGCCGAGCTCGGTGAAGCCGGCGCCCGCGACCGCACCGCGCAGGTCCACCAGCCAGTGCCCGGTGTGCAGCTGGCCGCCACGTCCCCGCATCTGCTGCCACCGCTCCACGGCCACCTCCGGGGTGCCGGGCTTCCCGACGACAATGCCGTCGATCTCCAGCATGGAGTCGCAGCCCAGCACGAGGTCCGGTGTCCGGGCCGCCGCTGCGACGAGTCGGCGCGCGACGTCGTCGGCCTTCGCCCGCGCGAGGGCGAGCACCTGGTCCCGCGGGGAGGATGGATTGCCCGAATCGAGGATTGCCGCGAGGAGGGTGTCCTCGTCGACGTCGGCGATGGCCACCAGGGGCTCGATGCCCGCCGACCGGAGCGTCGAGAGCCTGGCGGGCGAGGTGGAGGCGAGCAGGAGCGTGAGTGGCACGCGTCGATGCTAGTGCATCGGCCCGCGGGCGGCCGTTGGGGCGAGACCGCGTCAGGCCCGCAGCGCGCCCCGCAGCGTGTCCAGGCCCACGGACCCGACGTCGAGCGCCCGGCGGTGGAACTCCTTGAGGTCGAACTGCTCGCCACGCGCCTCCGCGGCTGCCCTGGCCTCGTCCCGGATCTGCTCCCACAGTCGCTGGCCCACCTTGTAGGCGGGTGCCTGCCCCGGCCAGCCGAGGTACCGGTCCAACTCGAAACGTAGGAAGCCCTCCGCCATGTTCGCGTTGCCCTTCAGGAACGTCCACGCCTTCGCGGCGTCCCAGGTTCCGCCCCCGAGCGACTCGGGTGCGGGCTTGCCCAGGTGTACCCCGATGTCGAGCACCACGCGGGCGGCGCGCAGGCGCTGCCCGTCGAGCATGCCCATGCGGTCGCCGGGGTCGGAGAGGTACCCGAGGTCGTCCATGAGGCGCTCGGCGTAGAGCGCCCAGCCCTCACCGTGCCCGGAGACCCACGAGAACAGGCGGCGCCACGTGTTCAGCAACCCGGAGCGATAGATCGTCTGGGCGATCTGGAGGTGGTGGCCCGGGACGCCTTCGTGGTACACGGTGGTCTTCTCGCGCCAGGTGCCGAAGTCGGTCACGCCCTCGGGAACGGACCACCACATGCGCCCGGGGCGTGAGAAGTCCGCTGTGGGGCCGGTGTAGTAGATGCCGCCGGTGTGGGTCGGGGCGATGCAGCACTCCAGCACCTCCACCGGCTCGGGGATGTCGAAGTGGACGTCATCGAGGCTCGCGATCGCCTCGTCCGCGGTGGCCTGCATCCACTTCTGCAGCTCGTCGGTGCCGTGGAGGATGCGCGCCGGATCCTTGTCGAGGCGCGCCATCGCGTCCTCCGGGGTGGTGCCAGGCCCATACAGCTGCGCCGCGACCGCGTCCTGCTCCGCCACGATCCGCGCGAGCTCCTCGAGCCCCCACTCGTAGGTCTCGTCGAGGTCGACGGTCGCGCCCAGGAATACGCGGGAGAAGCGCCGGTACCGCTCGCGCCCCACGCCGTCCTCCTCGGGGGCGTCGGGGGCGAGTTCCGTCCCCAGGAACTCGGCCAGGTCCGCATACGCCTGGCGGGCGTCGCGCCCGCCCTGCGCGAGCGCGGCGGCGAGCTCGCCGGCTGGCTCGCGGTCGTCCGGGCGCGCACCTGCCACGAGACTGGTGAAGAAGGACGTGTCCGAGTCCGCGAGCTCGTCCGACTGCTTGATTACCGCCTCCACCTGGCGCAGGGCCGGCAACTCTCCGCGTGCCTTCCCTTCCCGCAGCGCGGCCATGTAGCCCTCCATCGCCGCCGGGAGGGCACTCAGCCGTGCCGCGATGGTCTCCCAATCGCCGGTGGTCTGGTCCGGCATCAGGTCGAAGACGTCGCGCATCTCCTGCGCCGGCGAAGCGATGACGTTCAGGTCCCGGAGGTTCTCCCCGGCGTCGTGCAGCTCGAGATACAGCCCGTGGCGCTCCTGGATCGCGGCCTTGGTGACGGCGTCGACGTCGTCAACCGGCTCGAGACCCTCCAGGTCCGCCAGCAGCGTGCGCTGGAGGTTCGCTCGCGCGTCCGCGCCCGCGGGGGAGTAGTCCGGCATCCGGTCGTCGTACCCCGGGATGCCCATGCCGGTCGCGCTGATCGGGTCGAGGGCTGCCGCGGCGAGGACGAACGAGTCGGCGAGGGTGTCGATGGGGCTGGAGGGGCGCTGTGTGGTCACCCTCCGACCGTATCAAAGCCGCACCGGCCGCGCCGCGTGCCCGAGAAGCCCCGGCCGTGTGCCCGAGAAGCCCCGGCCGTGTTCCCCGTTGGGTCACGGGTGCAGCGACCAGCGCCACTCGTTCGATTGCGTTCCGGGGATCCGGCGATCGGCCGCCCGACAGCCCCCCGTGCGCGCGCGCCGCACCCACTCGGTCGGTGGCAATTCGCGTGGCGAGGACGCCGCTGCCGCCGCCTGGGCGGCGATGCCCACGGCCACGAGGGCCGCGAGCTCGTGCTCGTCCGGCGCGCCGGCCACGATCTCGACGCCCGGGAACGGGAGGGCGAACGCGGGGGCGGCGTCGGCGTCGACCGGGACTCCGGTGACACCCGGCTCGGGAGCGGCGGGTGCGGTCACAGCGGGATGTTCCCGTGCTTCTTGGCGGGCAGCGACGCCCGCTTCGTCCGCAGCGCCCGCAGGGCACGGGCCACCTGGACTCGGGTGGTGGCCGGCTCGATCACGGCATCCACGTAGCCGCGCGACGCGGCGTCCCACGGGTTGACCAGCGCGTCCTCGTATTCCTGGGTGAGGCGGGTGCGCTCGGCCTCGACGTCGCCGCCCCGCTTCGCGACGGCCGCGAGGGTCGAGCGGTGCAGGATCCCGACGGCGCCACCCGAGCCCATCACCGCGATCTGGGCGGTGGGCCACGCGAGGTTGACGTCCGCGCCGAGCTGCTTCGACCCCATCACGATGTAGGCGCCGCCGTAGGCCTTGCGGGTGATGATGGTGACCAGCGGGACCGTGGCCTCGGCGTACGCGTAGATGAGTTTCGCCCCACGCCGGATGATGCCGTTCCACTCCTGGTCCGTCCCCGGCAGGAACCCGGGCACGTCCACGAAGGTGATCACGGGGAGGTTGAAGGCGTCGCAGGTGCGCACGAACCGCGCGGCCTTCTCGGCGGCGGCGATGTCCAGCGTCCCGGCCATCGACAGTGGCTGGTTGGCGACGACGCCCACCGGGCGGCCCTCCACCGTTCCGAAAGCGGTGATCATGTTGGTGGCGTAGCCGGACTGGACCTCGAGCATGTCGCCGTCGTCGAGGACGTGCTCGATCAGCACGTGCATGTCGTAGGGCTGGGTGTCCGAGTCCGGGACGAGCGCGTTGAGCTCCATGTCCTCGTCCGTCACCTCGAGGGGCTCGTCCACGGGCCACACCGGCGGGTCGGCGAGGTTGTTGGCGGGCAGGTAGGACAGGAGCGAGCGCACGTACTCGAACGCATCGTCCTCGTCCGCGGCCTGGTAGTGGGCGACGCCGGAGCGCACGTTGTGCGTAGTGGCGCCCCCGAGCTCCTCGAAGCCCACGTCCTCGCCGGTGACCGTCTTGATGACGTCCGGGCCGGTGATGAACATGTTGGAGGTGCCCTCCACCATGACGATGAAGTCCGTGAGGGCGGGCGAGTAGACGGCGCCCCCGGCGCTCGGGCCCATGATGAGCGAGATCTGCGGGATCACGCCCGACGCCGCCACATTGCGCCGGAAGATCTCCGCGAACTGCGTGAGGGCCGCCACGCCCTCCTGGATGCGCGCTCCGCCGCCGTCGGAGATCCCGACGATCGGGACGCCGGTGCGTAGCGCCAGGTCCATCACCTTGGTGATCTTCTGCCCGTGCACCTCTCCGAGGGAGCCGCCGAACACGGAGAAGTCCTGTGAGTAGATGCAGACCTGGCGACCGTCGATGGTGCCGTAGCCGGTGACGACGCCGTCGCCCAGCACCACCTTCGCCGCCATACCGAAGTTGGTGGACCGGTGGGTGGCCATGGCGTCCAGCTCCACGAAGCTGCCCTCGTCGAGGAGTGCCTCAACTCGCCCGCGCGCGGATCCCTTGCCGCGGGCGAGCTGTTTCCGGTGCGCGACCTCCGCGAGCCGGTCCAGCTCCTGCTGGCGGCTGGAAAGCTCGGCGAGGCGGGCGGGCGTGGACGTGTCCGATGAACTCACGTTCCCAGACTAGTTGTGTGCTCGCCACTGACCCCTGCACAATTCGGCCGTGTTTGGGTCGCCGGGGTTGTTGCTCCTGCACAATGGTGCTCAAGTGGTCACGAGTGGTGGGAGGTGTCCCGTGGGTTTCTCCAGGGTGGTCGAGGTGGGCACGACGCGGTCCACGAACGCGGACCTCATGGCCGAGCTGGGCCTGGCGCCCGCGCGGTGGCCCGACTTGTCGGTCCTCGTGGCGCGCCGCCAGACGGCGGGGCGGGGGCGCGTGGGACGCGAGTGGGTCACCCCCGCCGCCGGCGCCCTGACCTGCTCGGTCGTGCTGGACCCCCGGGAGGCGCTGCCGCCGTCCTGGGTGCCCCTCCTCGTGGGACTGGCCATGCGCCGTGCGCTCGCCGCGTGGGTGCCGGTGGGGCTGAAGTGGCCGAATGACCTCGTCACGGCTGAAACGTCGCCGGACCCGGCGTGGGGCTGGGGCAGGAAGGTGGGCGGGATCCTCTGCGTGTTGCACCCGTCCGGCCGTGTGGTCGCGGGGATCGGCGTCAACTGCCGCCAGGCCGGCGCCGAACTGCCGGTGCCGTGGGCCACCTCCCTCGCCTCGGTGATGGGCGACGCCGCCGCGCCCGCACCCGCCGACGTCCTGGTGGCGCTGGGCGAGTCCCTCGATCAGGTCCTCGAGGACTGGCGGGCGGACCCCGCCGCCGTGCGGGCCGAGTATGCCGGCGCCTGCGTCACCCTGGGCGAGCGGGTGCGAGTGGAACGGCCGGGCGGCGGCGTCGTCGCCGGGGTGGCGCGGGCCATCGACACCGACGGCGCTCTCCTGGTCGAGGGGGAGGACGGGGCGGTGCGGGTGGTGGACGTGGGGGACGTGCACCGCGTGCGGTGAATGGCAACTCACCGCCGTTGGGTGTGTCGTGCGCCACAGCGGACGCTAGGCTTGGCCGAGTGAGCCAAAGAACGGGCCGGGTGGCCGGTGGATCCGCGAGCCCCGAGCCCGCGGTGCCGGCCGGGTATCCCGAGCCCGCGCGTGTCGAACCCGTTGCCGGCGACGTCGTCGCTGCCCCGCCGGCGACCGCCCCCGTCGCCCTGCCACTGACCGCCCCCGCGGCCCCTCCGGCCGGGCGCGAACGCGGCCGTGGCAGGGTGGGCGCGCCGCCGTCGAACCAGCCGACCCGGCGTGTCCGCATCGTCAGGGACCGGCGCCACGGGCGGCCCGCGCACTCCTCGTCCATCGACGAGATCCGCAGGAAGCTCCTCGGGAGTCCGCCGGACCTGACCATGATCGAGCTCGCCGAACGGGCCGGCACCACCGTGGAGATGGCCCGGAAGTTCTGGCGGGGCATGGGATTCCCCGAGGTGCCGGACGACGTGGAGAACTTCAACGCGGCGGACGTCCGGTCGCTGCGCGAGTGGACGGAGATGCTGGCGGCCGAGCGAATCGACGAGCAGACCTTCCTCTCGCTGCTCCGCGCGCAGAGCTTCACGGTGGACCGGCTCGCGATGTGGCAGATCGAGGCCGCCGTGGACTACCACGAGCGCCGCTGGGGCCTGGACGACATTGCCGCGCGCATCGTGGTGCTGAACTCGATTGTGCGGTCCGCCGATTTCGGGCTCGACCAGGTGGAGTACACGTGGCGCCGGCGGGTGGTGGCGCTCGCCGAACGGATCGACAGCGAGATCGCCCAGCGCACCCAGGAGCCCGACCATGACGTGCTCCCGCTGCCGCGGGCGCTGGGTTTCGTGGACATGGTCGCCTTCACGTCACGCGCCCGCCAGCTCGGCAGCCGCGGCCTGGCCGAGCTCGTCCAGGGTTTCGAGTTCACGGCGCGCGACATCATCACCGCGAACGGGGCGCGGGTGGTCAAGACCGTGGGGGATGCCGTCCTCTTCGTAGCCGACGATCTGTTGACGGCCGCGAAGGTCTCCCTCACGATGGTCGAGGCTATCCGCGCCAACCCCATCCTGCTGCCGGTGCGCGGCTCGCTCGTCTGGGGGCGGGTGGTCTCGCGGTCCGGCGACATCTTCGGGCCGGCCGTCAACCTCGCATCCCGGCTGATCGATGTGGCGCCCAAGGACACCGTGTACATGGACCAGTCCACGGCGGCACTGCTTGCGAAGCACCGGCTGGCGGGGCATTTCGTCCAGATCCAGCAGGAGCCCGTGACCCTCCAGGGCATCGGCACCATCAGCCCGGTCGAGTTGCGGTGGGCGGAACCTGCGGCGCACAACGACCTGTGGCTGCCCAACCAGCGACCCGCGCGGGGAGCGCCGGGTCCCTCCGCTTGACCATTCCTTGAACTATTCCTTTACTATGGCAGTGTGACGAACGTATTGCTTGTCGAAGACGACCCGGCGATCGCAGAACCGCTGGCACGGGCGCTGACCCGGGAGGGCTACACCGTCCGTCCCCACGGGAACGGGCAGGGCGCGCTGGATGACCTGTCCGACGTCGACCTCGTCATCCTGGACCTCGGGCTGCCGGACATCGACGGCCTGGACGTCGCCCGCAGGATCCGGTCACAGGGCCTGAATGTCCCGATCCTGATCCTCACCGCCCGAGCCGACGAGGTGGACCTCGTTGTCGGGCTCGACGCCGGAGCGGACGACTACGTCACCAAGCCATTCCGCCTCGCCGAGCTGCTGGCGCGGGTACGGGCGCTCCTGCGCCGCGTGGGCGGGGACCTCACGGACGAGGACGAGCTGATCGCGCAGGACGTGCGTGTGGACGTGGGGGCGCACCGCGCGTTCCAGGCCAAGCGCGAACTCCAGCTGACCGCCAAGGAGTTCGAGCTGCTGCGGGTGCTGCTGCGCGACGCCGGCAGCGTCGTGGGGCGCGAGACACTCATGCGTGAGGTGTGGGGCTTGGACCCGTCCGGGTCCACCAAGACGCTGGACATGCACGTCTCGTGGCTGCGCCGGAAGCTCGGCGACGACGCCAATGACCCGCACTACATCACCACCGTCCGCGGTATGGGCTTCCGTTTCGAGACAGCCCAGGGCTGATGCGGCGGCGCACGGTCCAGATGGCCGTCGTCGCGGTCACGGTGGCCCTGCTGCTCGTCGGCGTCCCGCTGGCGATCCTCGGATCCCTCATGGTGTGGGACAGCGCCCACACGGCGCTGGACTCCCGCGTGCAGTACCTCGCGCGCGCCGTCGAACGGCGCATCACCAATGGTGAGGCGATCGACGAACGGATGCTCGTGCCGTGGATCGGCGGCCAGGTCAACCCGGAGGCGCACATCATCGTGCTGACACCCGAGGGCGACCGCGTCTCGTCCCCTGACCTCGGCGGCGGGAAGGTGCTGCGGTCCACCACGACGACGGCGTCGGGCGCGCTGGTGGTCATGGAGGTCCGGACCCGGGACATCCAGCTGGAGATCGGCAAGATGATCTTCCTCGTGGTGGTGGCGTCCGCTGTGGCGTTCGTCGTCGCGGTCATGGTGGCGATGCGGATCTCGCGGCGGATCGCCGCGCCGCTCATCTACCTCGCCGCCGCCGCCGAGCAGGTTGGCTCGGGCCAGGCGCGTCCACGCGTACGCCACTCGGGGATCGAGGAGATCGACCTCGTCCAGGACGAACTGGTCCGCACCGCGGAGCGCATGGCCGGCCGGCTGGCGGCCGAGCGGCAGTTCGCGGCGGACGCGTCGCACCAGCTCCGCACGCCCCTCACGGCCCTCTCCATGCGGCTGGAGGAGATCGAGTACCTCTCCGACTCCGAGGAGGTCAAGGAGGAGGCCCAGGCGTGCCTCCTGCAGATCGAGCGGCTGACCGGGGTCGTCGACGACCTCCTGAA
>JADGOQ010000002.1 GCA_017882885.1 Actinomycetales bacterium
CGCGCCGCCGGCGCACCCTCCGGGCCGTAGAGCGCCGCTTCCCGTTCCGCGGCGCGGAAGTTGGCCTTCCGGACGTGCCTCATCATCGACATCGCCAGGAGCCACGCCGCCACGGCGAGCACCATGAACATGGCGAAGCCCCCGATGCCCGGGGAGACCACCCACGCGCTGTCCAGGTCCACGGTCGGGGACGGACTCGGGGTGGTCGCGAACATCAGGATCATGGACACATTGTCCCTCACGCGCCCGGTGTCGCGTGGCCGGACAACGGGCCGTCTCCGGCGGCGTCCTCGTCCAGCACGCCGGCGTCGTCGTCCACGACGCCGGCGAAGAGGTCATCCTCGAGCGGTGCCGTCGGGACGAGCGAGCGCGCGAGCTCGAACTCCTCCACCGGCCAGATCTCGCGTTCCAGGTCGCGCGGAAGGTGGAAGAAGAAGCCCTCGGGGTCGATCTGGGTGGCGTGGGCGCGCAGGGCGGCGTCGCGCTGCTCGAAGTAGTCCGCCACGTGGATGCGCGCGGTGGCGGTCCGTTCGAACGCGGGGTCCCGCCGCTCGAGCCACGCCTCGTACGGGGACTCCTCGCCGCGGGCGATGAGGGCGGCGTGCACGGTCTCCAGGCGGGCCCGCGAGAAGCTGACGTCGTAGTAGACCTTCTGCACCGCCCACGGCTCGCCCGGGAGCGCCCCGGGGGTGGCGGCGGCCCGGACCGCCCGGACCGACACCTCGTGGGTCATGATGTGGTCCGGGTGTGGGTAGCCACCGCGCTCGTTGTAGGTGAGCAGCACGTGGGGACGGAACGCACGGATCTGGTCCGCGAGGGCGGGCACGGTGACCTCGAACGGCTGCACGGCGAAGCTGCCCTCCGGCAGCGGCGGCAGGGGATCGCCCTCGGGCAGCCCGGAGTCGACGAACCCGAGCCAGACGTGCTCCACCCCGAGGATCGCGGCGGCCTCCGCCATCTCGGCGCGCCGCACGGCGGGCATGTCCGCCACCAGTTCCGGGGTGACGGCCAGCCTGGGGTTGAGTATGTCGCCCCGCTCGCCGCCGGTGCAGGTGACCACGCGGACCTGGTGGCCCTCCGCCACGTACCGCGCCATGGTGGCAGCGCCTTTCGAGGCCTCGTCGTCCGGGTGTGCGTGCACCGCGAGCAGTCTCATCGGTCTCCTTCCACGTGTTCGCTCCATGATCGCGCACGCGTGGTGCACAACCAAACCCCCGGGCTGGGACAATGGGACCATGACCGACCTGAGCCAGTCCGAGTACCTGCGCCGTCGCTACGGTGGCCACGGTGCCGACCGGCGCAACCTCTGGATCGTCGCCGGTCTGCTGGTCGCGGTGGTGGTGGCCTGGCTCGTCTGGCAGGCGATCGCCCTGCGCCAGCCGTCCGTCGCCGCCGAGGGCGTCGGGTTCGACGTCGTCTCCTCCTCTGAGGTCACCGTGACGTTCAACGTGACGACGACGCCGGGGGCCACCGTGACCTGCACCGTGCGGGCCCTGACCGAGAACCTGACGGAGGTGGGGATCAAGGAGGTGACGGTGGGACCCGTCACCGAAGCGCTCACGACGGTCTCGACGACGGTGGCCACGATCCAGCCCGCAACCGGCGCGAGCGTGGGAGATTGCCTGATCGTGGATTCCTGACGTGCTAGAATGAGCGTTTAGCATGCACTTCCGGGTTCGCCCCACGACGGACCCGGATTTCTTATTGCTTCCGTGAGGGGAGGAACCGTGGCAGAGACAAGCACCTGGCTGACCCAGGACGCCTACGACAGACTCAGCGCTGAGCTCGAGTACCTGCGTACGGAGGGTCGGGCGGACCTGGCCGACAAGATCGATTCCGCACGTCAGGAGGGTGACCTCAAGGAGAACGGCGGGTACCACGCCGCGCGTGAGGAGCAGGCCAAGCAGGAGGCGCGCATCACGCAGCTCGCCACCCTGCTGCGCAACGCGAAGATCGGCGCGGCTCCCCCGGATGACGGCATCATCGAACCCGGCATGGTGGTGAAGGCCCTGATCAGCGGCATCAAGAAGACGTTCCTGATCGGCTCTCGCGAGGGTGCGCCCGACCTCGAGATCGAGGTGTTCTCGGAGAACTCACCGCTCGGCTCCGCGCTCAGCGGCCACAAGCCCGGGGACACGGTGACCTACACGGCACCCAACAAGAAGTCCTACGCGGTCGAGATCATCAGCGTCAAGCCCTTCCGGGAGTCCTGAGCCCGGGAGTCCTGACCCCGGCTCAGCCCTGTTCGGACGGCCCGGGGGCTGCTCCCGGCTCGCGCGCCGGGAGGGCCTCTGCGAGGTCCTCGTCCTCGGCGATTCCCACCGCGGTGGGGTAGCCGTACGAGGCGCGGATCTGTTCGTCGAGGGTCCCCGGCGCACCCCCCGGGCGATTCGTGGCGGTCGCCAGCCGCGGGAACTTGTCGTGGCCCGACAGGTAGAGCGCGACCGTGTTGATGAACGCCATCACCGGGACGGTGAACACCGCCCCGGTGATGCCCGCGACGTACGTGCCACCGGCAACGCCGAGCACCACCGCGACCGGGTGCAGCGAGACGGACGAGCCCATGATCAGCGGCTGGAGGATGTGTCCCTCGATCTGCTGCACCGCGAGCACGATGCCGAACATTACCAGCGCGGTCACGACGCCCTTGTCCACGAGCGCGACCAGGACCGCGACCGTGCCGGTCAGGAACGCGCCGACGATCGGGATGAAGGACCCGACGAACACCAGCAGGCCCAGGGGCAGGGCGAGCGGCACGCCCAGGATCGCGGCTCCGACGCCGATGCCGAGGGCGTCGATGAACGCCACGAGGATGGTGGACTTGGTGTAACCGCGCAGGGTCACCCAGCCACGGATCGAGGCCTCGTGGACCGAGCTGCGCCAGGTCTTCGGCATGAGGCGCACGCACCAGATCCAGATCGCCCGGCCGTCCATGAGGAAGAAGATGGTCAGGAAGAGGACCACGGCGGACCCGGCCGCGATGTTGCCGATCGACGACGTCACCGAGAGAGCGCCGTTGGCGAGCGCGCTCGAGTTGTCCTGGACCGCGGTGCTGAGCTGCTTGAGCCAGGCGTCGATCTGGGCCTGGTCGATGGCCAGCGGCCCGTTGGCGAGCCACTCGAGGAGCGACTGGAACCCGGCGCCGGCCTTGTCCGCGAGGTCGGTGAAACCCGTGTAGAGGCTGCGGCCCGCCACCGACACGAGTCCGCCGAGGAACGTGAGCACCAGCAGCACGGTCACGATCGCGGCGACCGCGCGCGGGAAGCGCAGCACGCGACGCAGCCACATGGCGAGGGGGTTCAGCAGGACGGCCAGGATCACGGCCAGCAGGATGGGGATCACCACGTGCTTCAGCTCGGCGACGAGGAGGACCATCGCCGCCACCAGCGCGAGGATCACGAGCATGCGCCACGACCATGCCGCCCACACCCGGACGTTCCACGGGATCTTCAGTTCCGGGGCGTTCAGCTCGCGCGCCGTGGCCTCCGATTCGGCGACCTCGCGGGGCCGGCGCGCCACGAGGGATTCCGCGCGAGCGCGCTCCTGCTGCCGCGCCACCCGGTCCCGCAGGGACTTGGGAAGATATGCCATTTCTCAGGTGTTCCTATCGGTGGCACAGTTGTCAAATAGCAGCCTACTTCTTCGTCGGTTGCCCGACGGACCTGACGTACAGGAGCGACCATGGCACCCATCCAGCCGATGAGGCACACGAGCGGCGAGCAGCCCGCCGGTGGACCCGGCACCGACCTCGACGTCATCTACCTGGCCATGGGGTGCTTCTGGGGTGCCGAGGAGCTCTACTGGCAGACGCCCGGCGTGGTCTCCACCGCGGTGGGCTACATGGGCGGCACCACCCCGCACCCGTCCTACGAGCTGGTGTGCACCGGCACCACCGGCCACGCCGAGACCGTCCGCGTGGAGTACGACCCGGACGTCACCGACGTCAACGAGCTCCTGAAGGTCTTCTGGGAGTCCCACGACCCGACCACGCTGGACCGCCAGGGCAACGACGTCGGCTCGCAGTATCGTTCCGCCATCTACGTCACCAATGACATCCAGCTGAACGAGGCGATGCGCACCCTGGACGAGTACCAGGAGGCACTGTACGAGGAGGACCTCGGGGACATCGTCACCGAGGTGGTCCCGGCGTCGGAGGCGGGCCCGTTCTACTACGCGGAGAAGCACCACCAGCAGTACCTGCTGAAGAACCCGCACGGGTATCGCTGCCACGCCCGCACCGGCGTGCCCTTCCCGCAGGTCAAGCGGCCCTAGCCCTTGGCCTGGCCCCCGGCGGAGCACCCGGGCCGGGCGGCATCAACGGCGACATCGGCGTCGACGGCCTCCCGGATGAGTTCGGCGTGGCCGCAGTGGCGCGCGTACTCCTCGATCATGTGGAGCGCCACCCAGCGCCTCGAGACGGGTCCACCGGGCACGGGCCGGGCGGTGGGCCCGTCGAGGTCGGGGTCCTGCGCCCCGGTGTCCGAGCGGGCGACCGCATCGCGCCAGAGGGCGCGCAACTCCCCCGCGCCGAGCTCCTCAGCCATCCGCCATTCCCAGTCGGTGCCCGAGCCCCACTCCGCACTCCGCCACGGTTCCGGCGGCTCCCGGCCCGCCCACACGTAGCCGAACCAGTAGTCCTCCTCGAACGCGAGGTGGGAGAGCAGCCCGCCGAGCGTCATCGACGACGGCGGATGGTGCGCGTGCATCCCCTCGTCCGTCAGGCCGCCGGTCCTGAGGCTGAAGGAGGACCGCAGGTGGTCGAGGTGGCCGGCGAGTTGGTGCCATTCGGGTCCAGCGAGGGGCGGATCCGTGGTCATGCCTCCACGCTATCGGCCCGTCGCTCCCGGTGCCGGACGTTCGCCGA
>JADGOQ010000158.1 GCA_017882885.1 Actinomycetales bacterium
GGTGGCTCAGGTGCCGCGCGTACAGGCCGCGCCCGGGGAGCGTCGCGACCGAGATGGTGGGCCGGCCCTCCCAGGCGGCGCTGGCACGGCGGCGGCGACGCGACGGGGACATGAGCTACCTCCGTGAACGGGCGGCTGCTGGTCAACCGCGTCTGTCACTAGGCATCCCCCGTTCGGCTTTGAATCAATCCTGTTTCAGGGGAACTTTTGCGCGGATCAAGCAGCGCGTCCCGATCAAGTCTCCGCCCGCGCCGGCCGATGGACGCTCATACGATGCAGTTGGTTACCCACGGTTCATCGCCCTGTCCCCTGAGTTCCGTACCGTCCGCCGCGTACCGATGCGGTAGGGCCGACTCGCGGAGCGTTCGGGGGACGCGGCGGGCGGTCCTGGCAAAGGAGCTGGGTGATGGTGTTCGAGGTGATCGAGAAGTCGGCCGCGGCACGGACCGACGAGCCGGTGCTGCGCGGCCCGACGGCGGGCGTGCCCACCGTGAACGAAACCGCGGTGACCGACCGGAGGGGCGCCGATCCCACGGTCACCGAGCCCCACGCCGGGGGTGCCCGGGACACCCGTCCGGTGGTCACCGGCCGGGCTGTCGGTGACCCCAGGCCCGAGGGCGCGCCTTCGGAGAGCCTGTCCCTGGAGGAGGTGTCCCAGGGGGAGGTGTCCCAGGGGGAGGTGTCCCAGGGGGAGGCTGCCGCCGGCGGCACCGCGGTGCCCGCCCGGCGCCCGGTCCCGCGCGGCGTCATCTGCCAGCTCCTGCGCTCGGCCGTGTCGCTGCAGGCGGAGGGCGTGCTGCGGACGGCGGGCGCGCTTGCGGGCGCGTGGGGCGGCGTCCTGGACCGCACGGAATGGATCGAGCGTGACGCCCGCGACCTCAGCGTTCTCGCCGCGGCGGCAGTTGCGGCCGACGTCCCGCTGCCGGCGGGCGTCGACACCGGCGCGGCGGACCCGGCCCACCCCGGCAGCGTGGTGGAGAGTCTGCTCGTCGGGCACGAGGCGCTCGTCCGGGTGCTGCGCCAGCTCGACGACGCGCCCGTCGACAGCGCGCCGGGCGATCGGTCCCAGGTGTGGCGCGGCGTCGTCCGCGGCATCCTGTCGCGGCGCGAGGAGGAGATCCTCCTGCTGCGCGCCGTCGGCGCCTGCGGCGACCTCCCGCCCGACGAGCGGTACCTGCGCGGACGCCCGCCACGCCCGTGACGTCCCGTGGGGCGTGGTGCGGGACCGTGGTGCGGGACCCTCCGTGAACATCACCTCCAGGTGATCACGAACTTCTGCATGATCACGGGGTTCTGCATGATCACGGAGGGTGGCGGGGAAACCCGGGCGCCGGGGGGGCGGGGCGGCCCACTAGCCTTACTGATCGTGACCGCCACGACCGGGCCGGCCGACGAGCCCACCCCCCCGACCGCCACCGCGGGCGCCGACGTCGCCGCCGCGGACCTGGACCAGAACGTCCCCGAGCAGATGCAGGTCCGCCGGGCCAAGCGGGAGCGGCTGCTGGAGGCGGGCGTCGCGCCGTACCCCGTGGTGGTGCCCCGCACCCACACCCTGGCGCAGGTGCGGGCCGACCACCCCGACCTGGCGCCCGGGCAGGAGACGGACGACGAGGTCGGCGTCGCCGGCCGGGTCGTGTTCCTGCGCAACAAGGGGCGGCTGTGCTTCGCCACCCTGCAGGAGGGGGACGGCACCCGGCTGCAGGTCATGGTGTCCCTGGCGGGCGTGGGGGAGGACTCGCTGAACGGCTGGAAGGCGGACGTCGACCTCGGCGACCACGTGTTCGTGCACGGCCGCGTGATCTCCTCGCGCACCGGCGAGCTCTCGGTCATGGCCGGCTCCTGGCAACTGGCCGCCAAGGCGCTGCGGCCCCTCCCGGTGCTGCACAAGGAGACCTCGGAGGAGACCCGGGTCCGGCAGCGGTACGTCGACCTCATCGTGCGGCCCGCCGCCCGGGACGTCGTGCGGATGCGCGCGGGCGTCGTCCGGTCCCTTCGCGACTCGTTCCACCGGCGGGACTTCCTCGAGGTCGAGACGCCCATGCTGCAGGTGCTGCACGGCGGAGCCTCGGCGCGGCCGTTCGTGACGCACATGAACGCGTTCGACATGGACCTGTACCTGCGCATCGCCCCGGAGTTGTACCTCAAGCGCTGCGTGGTGGGGGGGATCGAGAAGGTCTTCGAGATCAATCGCAACTTCCGTAACGAGGGTGCGGACTCCTCGCACTCCCCGGAGTTCGCGATGATCGAGGCCTACGAGGCCTACGGTTCCTACGACACGATGGCCACGCTCACCCGCGAACTCGTGCAGGAGGCGGCGACCGCCGTCCACGGCGGTACCGTCGTCACCCTCGCCGACGGCGAGGAATACGATCTCGGCGGCACCTGGCGGGAGATCACCCTCTACGGTTCCCTCTCCGACGCGCTCGGCGAGGAGGTCGGCCCGGGGACGCCGATGGAACGCCTGGCGGAACTCGCGGCCAAGCTCGACGTCCCCGTTCTGGCGCACTACGGACCCGGGAAGCTGGTCGAGGAACTCTTCGAGCACCTCGTCGTACCGGCGCTGCACGCCCCGACGTTCGTGCGGGACTACCCGGAGGAGACGGCGCCCTTGACCCGGGCCCACCGCCGGACGCCGGGACTGGCGGAGAAGTGGGACCTGTACGTGCGATCCTTCGAACTCGCCACCGCCTACTCGGAACTCGTCGATCCGGTCGTTCAGCGCGAACGCTTCGTGGCGCAGTCGTTGCTCGCCGCGAAGGGGGATATCGAGGCGATGCAGCTCGACGAGGACTTCCTGCGGGCCATGGAGTACGGCATGCCGCCGTCCGGGGGAATGGGAATGGGCCTCGACCGCCTGCTCATGGCGATCACCGGCCTCGGCATCCGGGAGACGATCCTCTTCCCGCTGGTCAAGCCCGAGTGACGGCGTAGGCGGGGCTCCGGGGTGCCCGGTGACGGGCGCCCTCCGGATCCCCTTACGCTGAGGGTGTGCTGACGACCCTGGTCGCGATCGTGCCCTCCGTGGGTGCCCTGTTCCTGTTCTGGATCGCCTTGCGGGCGATCCTGCAGGCCGATCGTCGCGAGCGACTCGCCCAGGCCCGGAACGAGGCCGCCGAGGACGCCGCGGCCGCCCGGGCGGCCCCGGGCACCGGTTCGGCGGGGGATGTGGACATCACCGTCGACACCGCGGCGGCCTCCGATGCCGAGAATCCCGATCGCCGCGTCTGACGCCTGAGTTGCGCCGTCGAGCCGGTCCGCCGGAGGAAGTCGAGCCGCTCCGCCCGAGGAAATGGTCGGGAACCGGGCCGGGGCGTCGGTCGTTCAGGTGACCGGAAGTATGCGGGTAATCCCCTTACGTGATGTCTGGCACAGGTTGCGCCGGCGGCTGCGCGTGGTGTGCCCGGCGGCCCAATGCCGGGCGACCTCCGATTAGCCAGGCCCCGCCCGTCCGCGCCGCGGAGAAGATTTATCTCGCTGTGCTTTGACATTCCGGCGCCCGAGCGTCAAGATTTCCCTTGTCGAGAATTCCCTCGATCATTTCCAGGAGACACCATGGCCCAGAAGGTGCAGGTCATCCTCGTCGACGACGTCGATGGAGGTGAGGCCGACGAGACCGTGAGCTTCGCTCTCGACGGCATCGGCTACGAGATCGATGTCTCCGCGACCAATGCGGAGGCCATTCGCGAGGCGCTGGCCCCGTTCGTGGGTCACGCCCGTCGCGTGGGTGGCCGGGCCACCGTCCGTGGGAAGGTGGCGAAGAGCCGCCCCGCCGCCGAGCGCACGGATCTCTCGGACGTCCGGGCCTGGGCCCGGGAGAACGGCTACCAGGTGAGCGACCGTGGCCGGGTGTCCAGCGAGGTGCGTGCGGCCTACGAGGCCGCGCACTGACCCATCGCGTGATACTGACCCATCGCGTGATACTGACCCATCGCGTGATACTGACCCATCGCGTGATACTGACCCATCGCGTGATGCGGTCCTCTCGGCCGGGTTCCGACCCGGCCGCAGTCTCACGGACGGCGCTCTCCCTGGCCCGGGGGAGCGCCGTCCGTCGTGTTCCGGTCGTGCCGGTCGCGCCCCTGCGCTCCGCGCCGGGCGACCCTGCGCTCCGCGCCGGGCGACCCTGCGCTCCGCGCCGGGCGA
>JADGOQ010000159.1 GCA_017882885.1 Actinomycetales bacterium
ACGCTCTACCCCGACGTCGTCGAGTCGGGCGGCGGCGAGGGGGCGGCCAACATCAAGTCGCACCACAACGTGGGCGGGCTCCCGGACGACCTCCAGTTCTCCCTGGTGGAACCGCTGCGCACCCTGTTCAAGGACGAGGTGCGTGCCGTGGGGCTCGAACTGGGCGTCCCCGAGGCGATCGTGTGGCGCCAGCCCTTCCCGGGGCCGGGCCTGGCGATCCGCATCATCGGGGAGGTCACCCGCGAGCGCCTCGAGATCCTGCGCGGCGCCGACGCCATCGCCCGCGAGGAGCTCACCGCCGCCGGCCTCGACCGGGAGATCTGGCAATGCCCAGTGGTCCTGCTCGCCGACGTCCGTTCCGTGGGGGTGCAGGGTGACGGGCGGACGTACGGCCACCCGATCGTGCTGCGGCCGGTCTCGTCCGAGGACGCGATGACGGCCGACTGGTCCCGCCTGCCCTGGGGCGTGCTCGCGACGATCTCGAACCGGATCACGAACGCCATCCCCGAGGTGAACCGCGTGGTCCTGGATGTGACGTCCAAACCGCCGGGCACCATCGAGTGGGAGTGAGCGCTCAGCCGGCCAGTCCGCCCGCCGCCCGGTAGACCTCCTCGGTCTGCGCCATCACCGTGTCCCAGTCATAAGGCGGGACCGTCGTGCGGTTGTGGGCCGTGATCCGCGCCAGCAACTGCCGGTCACGGACCAGCCGCACCAGGCCGGCCGTCAGCGCGGCGTCGTCGGGCGCCAGCAGCCCGTCGACGCCGTCCGTGAGCCGCTCGGCGGCCCCGGACTGGGTGCGGCACAGGATCGCGAGCCCGGCGCACTGTGCCTCCAGCACCGCGATCGAGAAGGCCTCGAGCACAACCGGGGCGAGGTACACGTCCGCCTCGCGGTAGAGCCGTTGCAGGCCGCCGCGGTCCATCCGGCCGGGCAGGTGCAACCACGAGCCCAGCCCGTGGTGGTCCACCCAGGCGCGCGCCCGGGCCAGTTCCGGCCCGTCACCGGCGATGGTGGCGCGCAGGCCCGCGCCCGACCCGAGCTCGTCGTGTGCGTCGCGCAGCATGCGCAGCATCGCCCCGATCCGCTTGCGCGGTGCGAACCTCGTGGCGCTCACCACGTGGACGCCGTCGTGGGGGAGCGCGGGCGCCCGCCACTGGTCGACGTCGGTGCCGTTGCCCACCACCATCACCGGCGTGCCCACCCACGCCTCGACGCGGCGGGCGCACATCCCGGAGACCGTGGACATCTGGATGCCCCAGGACGCGAATCCGGTGAGCGCCGAGAGGGCGCGGTAGGAACCCACGACGGCGGGGGTCCAGACGCTGTGGATGGTCAGCACGGTGGGGCGACCGGAGGCGGCACGCAACGAGGACTGGACGGACGGCGCGGTGCCCCCCATGTGGAAGTGGACGACGTCGGGGTCGAGGCGGCCGATCAGGTCGCGCAGGTGGCGGGGGGCGCAGGGGTGCACCGGGATGCCCAGCGGCATGCGGGCCGCGACGCGGTAGACGTCGACGTCGTCGTGCTGCTCGCGGGACCGGCCGTGGGCGCCCGGGTGGGCGGCGGTGGTGGTGAACACCGCAACCTCGTGGTCCCGTGCCTGGTGCGCCGCGAGGTGCGACACCTGGGTCTCGATGCCGCCCATCATGGGGCGGTAGCAGTCGGTGACGTGGAGGATCCGCACGGGTACCACTGTCCCACGTCCCGCCCGAGCCCCGGGATGCCGCCGGACCATTGACGAGTATGTCGAATACCGTCAATATAGAGACATGTCGATCGAAAGCTCGCCGCGGGTGCCGAATCCCGCAATCGCACTGCCGGACGACGCCGCGCGCACCATCGCCGGCGTCCTCCAGGCACTCTCGGACCCCCTCCGGGTGCGGATGGTCTCCTACCTCGCCTCCTCCGCGGACGGCCGCGCGACGGTCAGCGACCTCGCGGCGCTGACCGACCTCACGCAGCCCACCGTCTCGCACCACCTCCGCGTGCTGCGCGAGACCGGGATCGTCAGGAGCGAGGCCGAGGGCACCGCCCGCTGGCAGGAGATCGACCCGAGGCTCTCGAGGGTCCTGGCCGCCCTGTTCACCGCGGTGCTCACCAACAGCGCGGAGAGGCCCCAGGCGGCATTGGGGCACGAGACGAGCTCACACGGGCTGGAGGACGCCCACCGGTCGCTCGAGCACGTGGCGGTCCGGCTTGCCGGCGAATTCCCGGCGGTCGATCCGGAACTCGTCCACAAGGTGGTTTTCGAGTCCTACGCCGCGCTCGCGCGGGTCAGCCGGATCGGGGCCCATGTGGTGGTCCTCGCCGAGCGGTTCGCGCGCCAGCGGCTCGAGGACATCGTCAGGACCCGCGCCGCGGACGGCGGCCGGCCCCAGATCCTGTTCGTGTGCGTCCAGAACGCCGGCCGCTCGCAACTGGCCGCCGCGCACGTCCGCAAGCACGCGGGCGACGCCGTCGTGGTCCGGTCCGCCGGCTCGCTGCCGTCGGCCGAGATCGACGACGACGTCCGGACCGTCCTGGACGAGATCGGGGGGACCGCCGACGCCTTCCCGAAGCCCCTGACGGACGACGCGGTGCGGGCCGCCGACGTCGTCATCACGATGGGCTGCGGCGACTCCTGCCCGTACTACCCCGGCAAGCGTTACGAGGACTGGGTGGTCGGGGACCCGGCCCTCGCCTCCCTCGAGGGCGTCCGCGCCATCTCCGCCGACATCGACACCCGCGTCCAGGAACTGCTCGCCGACATCCTGCCCGCTCCCCACGCGACATCCTGACCTCTCCTCTCCCGGCGGCAGCCGGGCGAGGGGGCAGCCGGTCCCTCACCTACTATGGGGGGATGGATCTCCTCTACTCACTCGTCGTGCTGCTGCACTTCCTCTGCTGGGCACTCGTGCTCGGGCTGTCCGTCGGCTTCCTGCGCAAGCATGGGGTCCCGAAGGGCCTGATGCACGCCGCCCTGGGAGCCCTCCTCACCGGGATTCTCCTCGTGGGGCTGCGCCAGATGACGGGTGAGGAGGTCAACAACGTCAAGGTTGGCATCAAGCTCGTCATCGCCGCCGTGATCGCGTTCCTCGCGGTGCGCGCCGAGAAGAAGCGCGGGGGCGCGAAGCTGCTCGGACCGATCGCGGGCCTGACGGCCCTCAACATGGTGATCGCCGTGTTCATCTGACATGCCCGCCTACGGGGAACTGCTTGTCGGGATCGCCATCCTGGTCGGCGTGGTCGGAGCCGCGATCCAGGTCTACCCCGGCTCGCTCATCGTGGCGGGCGCCGTGTTCGTCTGGGGTGCGGTGACCGGGGGAGCGGTCGGGTGGACAGTGGCGGTGGTGGCGGTACTGGCCGTCGTGATCGCGTCCGTGGTGAAGTGGGTGGTGGCGGGTGGCCACCTGAAGAGGGCCGGCGTCCCCGGGCGCACCCTGCTCATCGGTGGCGTCGTCGGGATCGTCGGCTTCTTCGTCGTGCCCGTCGTGGGACTGCCGCTCGGCTTCATCCTCGGCGTCTACCTCGCCGAGTACACCCGCCTGCACAACACCACCATGGCTTGGGACGCGTCGAAATCGGCACTCCACGCCACCGGGCTGACCATCCTCATCGAATTGGCCGGCGTCACCGTGGCGGCCGGGGCGTGGGTGGTCGGGCTGCTGCTCACCTGAGCGCGGTCGGATCGTGTCACCGGCCTCGCCTAAGCTTGGGTCTGCCATGAGCCTGTTCGACAACCTCCCCGGTTTCACCTCCGCCTCCACCCACGCCGAGTCAGCCCTGCCCCGGCTCGCGCCGGCGACGCCGCGCGAGTCGCCGTCCGCCGTCGCCGCGGACGCGGCCAGGCTGTTGCGGGGCCTCAACCCGAACCAGCGGGCCGCCGTCGTGCACGAGGGTGGCCCCCTGCTGATCGTGGCCGGGGCAGGCTCGGGCAAGACGCGGGTGCTGACCAACCGGATCGCCCACCTCCTCGCCACCGGGCGCGCGCGGCCGGGCGAGGTCCTCGCCATCACGTTCACCAACAAGGCCGCGGCGGAGATGCGGGAGCGGGTATCCGCACTCGTGGGGCCCGCGGGCCGCCACATGTGGGTCTCCACGTTCCACTCCGCGTGCGTGCGGATCCTGCGGGCGGAGCACGAGGTCCTCGGGTTGCGTTCCGCGTTCTCGATCTACGACGCCGCGGACTCCCAGCGACTCATGACCCTGGTGTGCCGGCAGCTCGACCTGGACCCGAAGCGTTTCAACCCGAAGGTCTTCTCGCACAAGGTCTCGGACCTCAAGAACGAGCTCGTGGACCCGGACGACTTTGCCGGGCGGGTGTCCGACGCCAACCCGTTCGACGTCGCGCTCCGCGACGCCTACCGGATGTACCAGCGGCGCCTGCGCGAAGCCAACGCCCTGGACTTCGACGACCTCATCATGACCACCGTCCACCTCCTGCAGGCGTTCCCCGCGGTGGCCGAGCACTACCACCGCCGCTTCCGCCACGTGCTGGTGGACGAGTACCAGGACACCAACCACGCCCAGTACGTCCTGGTGCGGGAGCTGGTGGGGACCGGGGACGACGGCGTCCCGCCGGCCGAGCTCACCGTGGTGGGGGATTCCGACCAGTCCATCTACGCGTTCCGCGGCGCCACGATCCGCAACATCGAGGAGTTCGAGAAGGACTACCCCCACGCCTCCACAATCGTGCTGGAGCAGAACTACCGCTCGACCCAGAACATCCTCACCGCCGCCAACGCGGTCATCGCGAAGAACGAGGGCCGCCGCAAGAAGAACCTCTGGACGGACTCCGGCAGCGGGGCGCCCGTGATCGGGTACGTGGCGGACTCCGAGCACGACGAGGCCCGGTTCATCGCCGAGGAGGTGGACTCCCTCGCCGACTCGCAGGGGACGCGCCCGGGGGACGTGGCCATCTTCTACCGCACCAACGCCCAGTCACGCGCGCTCGAGGAGGTGTTCATCCGCACCGGCCTGCCCTACAAGGTGGTGGGGGGCACCCGTTTCTACGAGCGGCGCGAGATCAAGGACGCCGTCGCCTACCTGCGGGCCATCGCCAACCCCGACGACGCCGTGAACGTGCGCCGAATCCTCAACGTGCCGAAGCGCGGCATTGGGGATCGGTCCGAGGCGGCGATCGCGGTGTACGCCGAACGGGAGGGGATCTCCTTCGGCGGCGCGGTCGAGGCCACGGCGGACCCGTCCATCGAGATCGTCGGGCTCACGGGGCGCGGGCGGCACCTGGTGGCCGGATTCGGGGCACTCATGGCGGACCTGCGCGAGTTCGCGCGCACCGCCACCCCGGCGGAGGTGCTGGATGCGGCGCTCGACAGGTCCGGCTACCTCACCGAACTCCGCGCATCCAACGACCCGCAGGACGCCTCGCGCGTCGAGAACCTCGCGGAGTTGCACGCCGTGGCCACCGAGTTCACGGAGCGTGAGCCGGAGGGCGACGTGGCCGACTTCCTCGAGCGCGTGTCCCTCGTGGCGGACTCCGACCAGATCCCCGAGCGGGGCGACGACGCCGGCCAGATCACGCTGATGACCGTGCACACGGCCAAGGGGCTGGAGTTCCCGGTGGTGTTCGTGACGGGGATGGAGGACGGCACGTTCCCGCACCAGCGCTCGCTGGCGGAAGCGGAGGAGTTGTCCGAGGAGCGCCGCCTGGCGTACGTCGCACTCACGCGCGCGCAGCAGCGGCTCTACCTCACGCGCGCCGCGGTGCGCACGTCCTGGGGGACGCCGCAGCAACTCCCGGAGTCGCGCTTCATCGCGGAGATCCCGGAGGACGTGCTCGAGTGGCGGCGGGAGCACTCGTCGATGGACTCGCTCTTCCAGGGCGGGGGCTACGGCTCCCGGGGCTCCTGGTCGGGCGGCTACCGCGGCCCCGCGAGCGGTCGGGGCGGCGATGCGGGATCCGGCCGCGGGCGCTCCGGCGGCGTGACCACCACCCGCACCACGGGCAACGGCAAGAGCGGTTCGGGCACGACCGCGAGCTTCGGCTCGGCCACGCCCCGGGCGGACATTCCTTCCCTGTCACCGGGCGACCGGGTCACGCACGATAGTTATGGCCTCGGGACAGTCGTCGCGCTGGAGGGCGCGGGTGCCTCGACGGTGGCGCGGATCGACTTCGGCTCCTCGGGCACCAAGCGGCTGCTGCTGCGCTACACCCCCGTCGAGAAGCTCTGAAGCGCCACCGGCGCGGGCACCGCAGCGCAGCGCCCGGTGTGAACCTCAGGTCGAGGTTCACGGCGCGCCGCCGCTGACGTTGCACGTCAGCGGCCTACGCTCCAGACATGAAGGCAGCCTCTGGCCGGGAGCGCCTACGGGTGGCGGAACGGCCGCGCGAGATCCGCGGACTCAACGGGTTGCGGGCCTTGGCGATCGTCGCGGTGCTCGTCTTCCATCTGCGGCCCGCGTCGCTGACGGGTGGCTTCCTCGGCGTCGACGTGTTCTTCGTGGTCTCCGGCTTCCTCATCACCACGCTCCTGCTGCGCGAGTTCACCAGGAACCGGCGGCTGAACCTGCCGGCCTTCTGGACCCGCCGCGCCCGGCGCCTCCTGCCCGCCCTCGCACTCACCGTCGTGGTCTCGGTGTCCGCGGGACTGCTCATCGGGGACGACCTGCTCGTCGGGATCGGCCGCCAGTCGCTCGGCGCCCTCACCTTCTCCTCGAACTGGCTCGAGATCGCCGCAGGCTCCTCCTACTTCGCGAACACGTCCCCCCAACTCTTCGCGAACTTCTGGTCCCTCGCGGTGGAGGAACAGTTCTACCTGTTCTGGCCGATCCTGTTCGCGCTCGCCCTCGCGCTGCTGCGCACCTGGCGACGCCGCATCGCCGTTGCCGCCGGGTTCGCCCTCGTCTCCGCGGTGGCGATGGCCGTCCTCGTCCGGCCGGGCCAGGACGCCACCCGCGTCTACTACGGCACTGACACCCACGCCTTCGGACTGCTGCTGGGGGTGGCGCTCGCGTTCGCGTGGGCGACGACGTCGTTCCTGGACTCGGAGCGGTGGCGGCGGTTCGCGCCGGTCACCGGAACGGCCGCGATCGCGGGGCTCCTCCTCCTGATGGTGGTGCTGGACGAGAACCGGATCGCCACCTTCCGCGGCGGCCTGTTCGCCGGATCCCTGCTCACCGCCGTGCTGATCGGCTCGCTGCTCCCCGGGAGCTCCCCCCTCCTACGGGTCTTCGAGGCACGGCCGGTCGTGTGGCTCGGCGAGCGCTCGTACGGGATCTACCTGTGGCACTGGCCGCTCATCCTCATCGTCACCGCGATCATGCCGCCCGCCGCCGTCGACGCCCCCGGTCACTGGGTCAACCGCGCGCTCGCCCTTGGCCTGACGCTCGCGGTGGCCGCCGCGTCGTACCGGCACCTCGAGATGCACGTCCGGCGCGACGGCTTCCGCGCCTGCCTCCGGGAGGTCCGGGCGGCGGTCACGGGGCCGGTGCTGGTGCCGAAACTGGCCACCGTCGTCGTCGGCGTCCTGGGCCTGATGACGGTCACCGGGATCGCGACGGCGCCGGAGAAGTCGGCGGCGCAGGAGGCCATCGAGGCGGGTCAGGTGCTCATCGACGCCCAATCGGGTGCGGGGGCGGTGGAGGCCGCCGCGACGGCGGCCGCCGAGCCGGCCGGCGGGGAGGCCGCCGCCGGGTCCGACGACGGCGCCGTGGGCCGCGAATTCCGCGCCGAGCCCGTCACCCTGGACCTGACCATGCCGAGCGGGGAGGAGATCACCGCGTTCGGCGACTCCCTGATCGTCACGAGCGCCGATGCCCTGGAGTACCGCTTCCCCGGCATCCACCTCGACGCCCTCTCAAACAACCAGTGGAAGCACGCCGAGGGCGTGGTGGGGGCGGCGCTCGAGTACGGGAGCGTGCGGCGCGCCGTCATCATCGACTACGGCACGAACGCCGGGGTGGCCGATCCGGCCGTGGTGCGGCGCGTGCTGGACATGCTCGGCCCGACGCGGCTGGTGGTGGTGGTCAACCTGTACGGGCACTCCACCTTCATCGAGTCCTCGAACCAGGTCCTCGCGGACGTGGTGGCCGAGTTCCCCAACGCCACCATCGCGGACTGGAACACGGCGATCAGCGCCGATCCGTCGCTCCTGCAGTCAGACCGGATCCATCCCGACATCGAGGGTGCGATGCTGTTCGCGGACACGGTGAAGGCCGCCTTCGAGAGACTGGTGGCCGGCTCGGCGTGAGGATGCCAACCGTGCCGTGACCCGATACGATCGGGGAGATGTCTCGATGTCGAGGCATTTTCCAAGGAATCTGGAAGGAAGAAGCGGCGTGGACCTGTACGAGTACCAAGCGCGCGACATCTTCGGTGCCCACGGGGTGCCGGTGCTGCACGGCATCGTCGCGCGGACACCGGACGAGGCTCGCGCGGCGGCCACAGCACTCGGCGACGGACTGAAGGTCGTCAAGGCCCAGGTCAAGACCGGCGGACGGGGGAAGGCCGGCGGTGTCAAGCTCGCGCGCACCCCCGAGGAGACCGAGGCGAAGGCCGCGGAGATCCTCGGCATGGACATCAAGGGCCACACCGTGCGAACGGTGCTGATCGCGGACGGGGCGGACATCGCCGAGGAGTACTACTTCTCGATCCTGCTGGACCGCTCGGAGCGCCGCTACCTCGCCATGGCCTCGGTCGAGGGCGGCATGGAGATCGAGCAGCTCGCCGTCGAGCGCCCCGACGCGCTCGCGAAGGTCGCGGTGGACCCGCTGGTGGGCGTCGACGAGGCGAAGGCGGACGAGATCATCGCGGCCGCCGGCTTCAGGCCGGAGCTCCACGACCAGGTGAAGGCCGCGATCCTGCGCCTGTGGGACGTCTACAAGGGCGAGGACGCGACCCTCGTGGAGGTGAACCCGCTGGTCCTGACCGAGGACGGCACCATCATCGCCCTGGACGGCAAGGTCACCCTCGACGACAACGCCGGCTTCCGCCACCCCGACCACGAGGCCCTCGTCGACCAGGCCGCCGAGGACCCGCTCGAGGCGAAGGCCAAGGCCGCGAACCTGAACTACGTGAAGCTGGACGGGCAGGTTGGCATCATCGGCAACGGTGCCGGCCTGGTGATGTCCACGCTCGACGTCGTCGCGCTCGCCGGGGCGCCGATGGGCGTGAAGCCAGCGAACTTCCTGGACATCGGCGGTGGGGCCTCGGCGGAGGTCATGGCCGCGGGGCTCGATGTGATCCTGGGCGACGCGCAGGTCAAGTCCGTGCTCGTGAACGTCTTCGGCGGCATCACCGCCTGTGACGAGGTGGCGAACGGCATCGTGCAGGCCCTCGCGCTCCTCGGGGACGCGGAGACCAAGCCGCTCGTGGTGCGGCTGGACGGCAACAACGTGGAGGAGGGGCGCCGCATCCTCGCCGCGGCCAATCACCCGCTCGTGACGATGGTGGACACAATGGACGGCGCGGCTGCCAAGGCCGCCGAGCTCGCGCAGTAAGGGGCGGCAGACATGGCAATCTTCCTTGATGAGAACTCGCGCGTGATCGTGCAGGGCATGACCGGTTCCGAGGGCCAGAAGCACACGCGGCGCATGCTCTCGGCGGGCACCACCATCGTCGGCGGGGTCAACCCGCGCAAGGCGGGCACCTCGGTGGACTTCGAGGTCTCCCCGATCGGGGCCAAGGCGGCGGATGTCCGGGCCGGGACGGTCTCCGTCCCGGTGTTCGGCACCGTCGCCGAGGCGAGGGAGGCCACCGGCGCGAACGTTTCCGTTGTCTTCGTGCCGCCCGCCCACACGAAGTCCGCGGTCATCGAGGCCGTGGATGCCGGGCTGGACCTCGTGGTGATCATCACCGAGGGCGTCCCCGTGGCCGACACCGCGGAATTCCTCACCTACGCGCAGGAGAAGGGCGTGCGGCTGATCGGGCCGAACTGCCCGGGCATCATCAGTCCCGGGAAGTCGAACGTGGGCATCACACCGCCGGACATCACCGGCGCCGGCCCCATCGGCCTGGTCTCCAAGTCGGGCACGCTCACCTACCAGATGATGTTCGAACTGCGGGACCTGGGCTTCACCACCTGCATCGGCATCGGTGGCGACCCCATCATCGGTACCACCCACATCGACGCGCTCGCGGCGTTCGAGGCGGACCCCGACACCAAGGCGATCGTCATGATCGGCGAGATCGGGGGCGACGCCGAGGAGCGGGCCGCGGCCTACATCCGGGAGCACGTCACCAAACCCGTGGTCGGGTACGTCGCGGGCTTCACCGCCCCCGAGGGCAAGACCATGGGGCATGCAGGCGCAATCGTCTCCGGCTCCTCCGGCACGGCACAGGCCAAGAAGGAGGCCCTCGAGGCCGCGGGCGTGAAGGTTGGCCGCACCCCCACCGAGACTGCGAACCTCGCGCGCGCGTTCTTCAGCTGATCCCCACCACGCCCGGCGAGCCAGCACGGCGCCGGGGCGGTCGCCTCGTAGCATGGCGACGATGCCACACCTTTCCGAACTGCACCCGCCCCAGAACTGGCTGCGCGCCGTCCTCGCCGGGATCGAGGCCGCGCTCCTGACGTGGCTGCTCGCCGTCGTCGGCGCCCTCGTCACCTACGTCACCACCGCCTCGGCACCCGAGCTCGGCACCACGTCGTGGTCCTCCACCGTGGGGATCGCCACGCGCTGGTGGACGCTGGCGTTCGGCGGGCGTGTCGAAGTGCGCGACGGCGTCGTCTCGCTCGCGCCGCTGGGCGTCACCCTGCTCACGGTGGTGCTGCTGCGGGGCGCACTGCGGCGCATGGGCATGGATTCGATCCCGGCCGGGGTGTTCGCCGCGGCGGCCTTCACGGCGACCGTGGCGCTGGTCGGGGTCATGGGGGGAGCGGGCGTCGGCGTCCATGTCCTCGGAGCCCTCGTCGCGGCCGCGCTCGGCTGCACCGCGGCCCTGTGGGGCCGCACGTCGCTGGTGCGTCGCGCCGTCGAATGGTGGCCCGGATGGGGTGGCCCGACGCGTGACGGGCTCGCGGCCGCGGGCCGCGCCGTCGTGTGGGCGCTCGGCCTCGGGGTGGCCCTCGTCGCCGTCGCGGTCGCCACCTCCTGGGACCAGGTGCGGGAGATCCACGACGCGCTGCGGCCCGACCTGGCGTCCGCGATCGTCCTGACCGTCGCCCAACTGCTGTACCTGCCCAACCTCGCCGTCTGGGCGCTCGGGTGGGTGTCCGGGCCGGGGTTCGCCGTCGGCGCCGGCACGCACTTCTCCGCCTTCGGTTCGACGACGGAACTCCTGCCCACCATCCCGGTGCTGGGGGCGCTGCCGGACCTCGGCACGACGATGGGGTGGCTGGTCGCGCTGCCGGTGCTGCTCGGCCTCGCCCTCGGGCTGTGGCGCGGCGCCGCGCCCGTGCGGCGGCCCTCCCGCTGGCGCGACCTTGCCCGCCATGTCGCCGCCTTCGCGGCGGCCACGTTCGCCGGCCTCTCGCTGCTCGGCACCGTTGCGACCGGGTCGATCGGCCCCGGGCGCATGGCCGTCGTGGGGGTGGACGGACCGGCTGTGGCCGCCGCGGTGACCGGGCTGCTCCTCGCGGGGTACGCGGCCGTCCTCCTCCTGCGCATGCCCGCTGTGGCCGGACGGCTGCGCTCCGGTGCCGCCACCCTGCGGGAGGCCACTGTGAGCTCGTTCGGTTTCGGCACCCCGCGGGAGATGGACGACACAGTCGCGGGCATTGCCGGCGACGCCGCCGACCCGACCTCCGCGACCTCCGCGACCGCCCCGACGGCCGCCTCCGCGGCAGGGGCGGGCCCCGGACGCACGCTCCTGGCCGAGGACCCGCGCCGCTAGGCTGGTGTGGTGCAACAGCAGTTCCGCGTCGTCGTGCTCGTCTCCGGCGGGGGCTCCAACCTCGCCGCGCTCCTGGACGCCTCCCGCGACCCCGCGTGGGGTGCCACCATCGTGGGCGTGGGCGCGGACCGGCCGGGCACCGGGGGAGTGGGCATCGCGCGCGCGGCGGGCATCCCCACCTTCGAACTGGCGGTCCGGGACCTCCCCACGCGCGCCGACTGGGACGCGGCGCTCACCGACGCCGTCGCCGCCCTCCGCCCGGACCTGGTGGTCTCGGCCGGCTTCCTGAAGCTCTGCGGGCCGGTGTTCCTCGAGCGGTTCGCGGACAGGTACATCAACACCCACAACGCCCTGCTGCCCTCCTTTCCGGGGATCCACGGGCCGCGGGACGCCCTCGCGTACGGCGTGAAGCTCGCGGGTGCCACGCTCTTCCTCGTCGACGCCGGCGTCGACACCGGTCCGATACTCGCGCAGGTGGCCGTGCCCGTCCTGGCGGACGACGACGAGGCGACGCTCACCGAGCGCATCAAGGTGGCCGAGCGGGCACAACTCGTGGAGTCCGTGGGCCGGCTGGCGCGCGAGGGCTGGCGGGTCGACGGACGCCGCGTCTCATTCGGGGGCCGCGCGAC
>JADGOQ010000160.1 GCA_017882885.1 Actinomycetales bacterium
CCCCGGGCCGTCGCGGCTCCTCGGTGGCCGACTTCGCAGAGATCACCCGGTCCACGCCCGAGAAGTCCTTGGTGCGTCCGCTGCCGAAGAGCGGTGGCCGCAACTCGGCCGGCCGGATCACGACCCGGCACATCGGTGGTGGCCACAAGCGGGCGTACCGCGTCATCGACTTCCGTCGTCACGACAAGGACGGCGTTCCCGCGACTGTCGCGCACATCGAGTACGACCCCAACCGCACGGCGCGCATTGCGCTCCTGCACTACGCCGACGGCGAGAAGCGCTACATCCTGGCGCCCGAGCGCCTGAAGCAGGGCGACCACATCGAGGCCGGGGTCGGGGCCGACATCAAGCCGGGCAACAACCTCCCGCTGCGCAACATCCCGGTCGGTACCGTGGTGCACGCGATCGAGCTGCGCCCGGGTGGCGGGGCGAAGATCGCACGGAGCGCCGGGGCGTCGGTCCAGCTGGTCGCCAAGGAGGGCAGGTTCGCGCAGCTGCGCATGCCGTCCGGCGAGATCCGCAACGTCGACGCACGCTGCCGCGCCTCCATCGGGGCTGTCGGCAACGCCGAGCAGTCGAACATCAACTGGGGCAAGGCCGGTCGTATGCGGTGGAAGGGCAAGCGCCCGACCGTCCGCGGCGTCGCGATGAACCCGGTGGACCACCCGCACGGCGGTGGCGAGGGGAAGACCTCTGGAGGTCGCAACCCCGTCAGCCCGTGGGGCCAGCCGGAGGGCCGCACGCGTCATGCGAACAAGGCCAGCGACAAGATGATCGTTCGTCGCCGCCGCAGCGGCAAGAAGCGCTGATAGGGAGCTGTAGACATGCCACGCAGTCTGAAGAAGGGCCCCTTCGTCGACGAACACCTCGCCAAGAAGGTGGATGTTCAGAACGAGAGGGGCACCAAAGCCGTCATCAAGACCTGGTCTCGTCGGTCGGTCATCACGCCCGACTTCCTGGGCCACACGTTTGCGGTGCATGACGGCCGCAAGCATGTGCCGGTGTTTATCACCGAGTCGATGGTGGGCCACAAGCTGGGCGAATTCGCCCCGACCCGCACCTACCGCGGCCATGACAAGGACGACCGGAAGGCGCGCCGCCGCTGACGCGGCGCCCGCGATCCCAGAGAAGAAGTTAGGCAGGATTCGATGGAAGCCAAGGCGCAGGCGCGATTTGTCCGCCTCACGCCCCAGAAGGCGCGTCGCATGGTCAATGTGGTGCGCGGTAAGGGGACCGAGGAGGCTATCACCACCTTGCGGTTCGCCCCGCAAGCCGCAGCGGAGACAGTCCTCAAGGTGTTGGAAAGTGCAATTGCCAATGCTCGCGTGAAGGCCGACCAGGCCTCGCAGCGGTTCGACGAGGACAAGCTCGTCGTGCTTGAGGCCTACGTTGACGAGGGCCCCACCATGAAGCGGTTCCGGCCGCGCGCCCAGGGGCGCGCCGGCCGCATCCTCAAGCGCACGAGCCACATCACCGTGGTGGTGGGCGAGCGTGAAGCGAAGTCAGTAGCCAAGGAGAGGACCCGATAGTGGGACAGAAGGTCAACCCGACCGGGTTCCGACTCGGCATCACCACCGACCACCGCTCGCGGTGGTTCGCGGATTCGACGAAGGAGGGCCAGCGTTACCGCGACTACGTGCGCGAGGACGTGGCCATCCGGAAGCTGATGAGCGAGACCCTCGAACGTGCGGGCATCGCCAGGGTGGACATCGAGCGCACCCGTGACCGCGTGCGTGTGGACCTCCACACCGCCCGCCCCGGCATCGTCATCGGCCGCCGCGGTGCCGAGGCCGACCGCCTGCGCGGCCAGCTCGAGAAGCTCACAGGCAAGCAGGTCCAGCTGAACATCCTCGAGGTCAAGAACCCCGAGATCGACGCGCAGCTCGTGGCGCAGGGGATCGCGGAGCAGCTCGCATCGCGTGTCTCCTTCCGCCGTGCGATGCGCAAGGGCATGCAGTCCGCGCAGCGCGCCGGCGCCAAGGGCATCCGGGTGCAGTGCTCGGGCCGCCTGGGTGGCGCCGAGATGTCCCGCTCCGAGTTCTACCGCGAGGGGCGCGTCCCGCTCCACACACTCCGGGCGAACATCGACTACGGCTTCTTCGAGGCCCGCACGACCTTCGGCCGGATCGGCGTGAAGGTCTGGATCTACAAGGGTGACATGACCGAGAAGGAATTCGCCCGCGAGCAGGCCGACTCGGCCCCGCGTGGCCGGCGCCCCGAGCGCCGCGGCGCGGCGCCCCGCCGACCCGGCCGTCGCGACGACGGCACCGCCGACGCCCCTGGCACGGACGCCCCGGCGGCTGACGAAAACCCGACGGAGGCCTGAGCAATGCTTATCCCTCGCAGAACCAAGCACCGCAAGCAGCACCACCCCGGGCGATCCGGGGCGGCCACCGGTGGCACCACGATCGCCTTCGGCGACTACGGCATCCAGGCCCTCGAGCCCGCCTATGTCACGAACCGGCAGATCGAGGCCGCACGTATCGCTATGACCCGCCATGTGAAGCGCGGTGGGAAGGTCTGGATCAACATCTTCCCGGACCGTCCGATCACGAAGAAGCCCGCCGAGACCCGGATGGGTTCCGGAAAGGGCTCACCCGAGTGGTGGGTCGCCAACGTGAAGCCCGGCCGGGTGTTGTTCGAACTCGGCGGCGTCCCCGAGCCCCTGGCGCGCGAGGCCATGAGCCGCGCGCAGCACAAACTCCCCATGAAGACCCGGTTTGTCAGCCGTGAGGGTGGTGAATTCTGATGGCAATCGGCTCAAAGGGCCTCGCGCCCGAGGACCTCGACACCATGGACAACGACAAGCTCGCCGTGGAGCTGACGAAGGCGAAGGCTGAACTGTTCAACCTGCGCTTCTCGCACGCCACCGGCCAGCTCGAGGACCATGGTCGTCTGAAGGCGGTCCGCAAGGACATCGCCCGCATCTATACGATCGTGCGCGAGCGCGAGCTCGGCATCCGGACCGCTCCGAGCAACGAGAAGGCAGCGAAGAAGAAGTGACCACGAACGAAGCACAGGCAGCGCCTGCCCGCAACGAGCGCAAGTCGCGTTCCGGTTATGTCGTGTCCGACAAGATGGACAAGACCATCGTCGTCGAACTCGAAGACCGGGTGATGCACCCGACGTATGGCAAGGTCGTGCGCCGCACCAAGAAGGTCAAGGCCCACGACGAGAATAACATCGCCGGGCTCGGCGACCTCGTTCGCATCATGGAGACCCGTCCGCTGTCGGCCACCAAGAACTGGCGGCTCGTCAGCATCATCGAGAAGGCCAAGTAGCCTTCGGAAGTTCGGCCAGGCTCGGGATTCTCGAGAACCGGCACGACGACAGGAGAACATCTAATGATCCAGCAGGAGACGCGGCTGAAGGTCGCCGACAACACCGGTGCGAAGGAAATCCTCTGCATCCGCGTGCTCGGCGGTTCCGGCCGGCGCTATGCCGGTATTGGTGACGTCATCGTCGCCACCGTGAAGGACGCCATCCCCGGCGGCAACGTGAAGAAGGGCGACGTCGTCAAGGCGGTCGTCGTGCGCACCACCAAGGAGCGCCGACGCCCGGATGGGTCGTACATCCGTTTTGACGAGAACGCCGCGGTCATTCTGAAGACCGACGGCGAGCCGCGCGGGACCCGCATCTTCGGTCCCGTGGGACGCGAACTGCGTGACAAGAAGTTCATGCGCATCATCTCGCTCGCACCGGAGGTCCTCTAAATGGCCAAGATCAAGAAGGGCGACCAGGTGATCGTGATCTCCGGTCGCGACAAGGGCAAAACCGGGCGCGTCCTGACCGTGCACACCGGCAGTGACCGCATCGTGGTCGAGGGTGTCCAGCGGGTCAAGAAGCACACCAAGGTGGGGCAGTCGCAGCGCGGCGCGCGGACGGGTGGCATCGAGACCATCGAGGCGCCCATCCACATCTCCAACGTGATGCTGGTCGACCCAGAGACCAAGAAGGGTACCCGGGTCGGGTACCGCACCGAGACGGTCGAGCGCAACGGCCGCGAACGCACCGTGCGCGTCCGTGTCGCCAAGCGATCCGGTAAGGACATCTGATGAGCACCAGCACTGAAGAGAAGCTCAAGCCGCGCCTGAAGACGAAGTACCGCGAGGACATCGTCAAGGGCATGGCGGACGAGTTCAAGTACGGCAACGTCAACGAGGTTGCCCGGCTCACCAAGATCGTGGTGAACATGGGCGTCGGCGAGGCGGCTCGGGACTCGAAGCTGATCGAGGGCGCGATCGCGGACCTCACGGCCATCACGGGCCAGAAGCCGCAGACCACGAAGGCCCGCAAGTCGATCGCGCAGTTCAAGCTGCGCGAGGGGATGCCGATCGGCGCACACGTCACGCTGCGTGGCGACCGGATGTGGGAGTTCCTCGACCGGTTGCTCTCGCTCGCACTGCCGCGGATCAGGGACTTCCGCGGGCTGTCCCCGAAGCAGTTCGACGGCAAGGGGAACTACACGTTCGGCCTCACGGAGCAGTCGATGTTCCACGAGATCGACCAGGACCGCATCGACCGCGTTCGCGGCATGGACATCACCATCGTCACCACGGCGAAGACCGACGAGGAAGGCCGCTCATTGCTGCGTCGCCTCGGCTTCCCGTTCAAGGAGGACTGAGTTGGCAAAGACCGCTCTGAAGAACAAGGCGAACCGCAAGCCCAAGTACGCGGTCCGTGGATACACCCGGTGCCAGCGGTGTGGACGCCCGCATTCCGTGTATCGGAAGTTCGGGTTGTGCCGAGTGTGCCTGCGGGAGATGGCACTTCGTGGCCAGCTTCCCGGCGTCACCAAGTCCAGCTGGTAAACCAACTACGTCGCAGGTCCGCCTTGCGGAAACCGCGATGAGGAAGGGCGAAGGCCCACATGACAATGACCGATCCCATTGCGGATATGCTCACGAGACTGCGCAACGCTAACTCTGCGCACCACGAGTCGGTGACAATGCCGTACTCGAAGCTGAAGGCGTCGATCGCCGAGATCCTGAAGACCGAGGGCTACATCGCCGGATTCTCGACCAAGGACCTTGAGGTGGGCAAGGAACTCACCCTGAGCCTGAAGTTCGGGCCGAACCAGGAGCGTGCGATCGTCGGTGTGCGTCGCATCTCGAAGCCCGGGCTGCGGGTGTACGCGAAGTCCACCAAGCTTCCCAAGGTGCTCGGTGGCCTCGGCGTCGCGATTCTGTCCACATCCTCCGGTCTGCTGACAGACCGCGAGGCCGAGAACAAGGGTGTGGGCGGGGAAGTCCTCGCCTTCATCTGGTGAGCTGGAAGGAGTAGAACATGTCGCGAATTGGCAAGGTTCCCGTCCAGGTCCCATCGGACGTGGACGTGGAGATCGACGGTTCGACCGTCGTCGTGAAGGGCCCCAAGGGCGAACTCACCCACACGGTGAAAACCCCCATCACAATCACGCGGGACGAGTCCGGCGCCATCGTGGTGGCCCGCCCCGACGACGAGCGGGAGTCCCGCTCGCTCCACGGCCTCACGCGGACCCTCATCAGCAACATGGTTGTCGGGGTCACGCAGGGCTACGTGAAGAAGCTCGAGATCGTCGGAACCGGTTATCGCGTGGTGGCGAAGGGGGAGACCCTCGAGTTCGCACTCGGTTTCTCGCACCCCGTCGTGGTGACGCCCCCGGAGGGCATCAGCTTCACCGTGGAGGGACCCACGAGGTTCTCGGTGGCCGGCATCTCGAAGCAGCAGGTTGGCGAGGTCGCCGCGAACATCCGGAAGCTGCGCAAGCCCGAGCCCTACAAGGGCAAGGGTGTGCGATACGCCGGCGAAATTGTTCGGCGCAAGGTCGGAAAGGCTGGTAAGTAAGCCATGGCAGTGTCCATCAGAGGCAAGGGCAAGACCGTCAGCCGCTCCCGTCGCCACCTCCGCGTTCGCAAGAAGGTGGTCGGCACCGCCGCCCGTCCCCGTCTGGTCGTCAGCCGGTCCACGCGCCACATGGTGGCGCAGTTGGTCGACGACGCCACTGGGCGCACCCTGGTCTCAGCGTCGACCCTCGAGGTCGACATGCGTGAGGCCGACGGCACCAAGACCGACAAGGCCCGCAAGGTCGGCCAACTCATCGCGCTGCGTTCCAAGGACGCCGGCATAGAGGCGGTTGTGTTCGACCGAGGCGGAAACAAGTACCACGGTCGCGTGGCCGCCGTCGCTGACGGCGCCCGCGACGGCGGACTGAGCCTGTGACCAACGGACGAGAGCAGAGGATGATCTGATGGCTGCACAGCAGCGAAGCAGGGCCGGCTCGGGCGCGGGGGCTTCAGGCGATACCCCGGAGCGCGAGTCCCGCGGCGAACGCCGCGATTCGCGCCGCGAGGGCGGTGGACGGCGAACCGAGGAGAAGAGCGCGTTCCTGGAGCGCGTGGTCGCCATCAACCGCGTGGCGAAGGTCGTCAAGGGCGGCCGGCGGTTCTCCTTCACCGCGCTCGTGGTGGTGGGGGACGGTGACGGCACCGTGGGTGTCGGCTACGGCAAGGCCAAGGAGGTGCCCGCGGCGATCGCCAAGGGCGTCGAGGAGGCCAAGAAGAACTTCTTCAAGGTGCCGCGCATCGGCCGGACGATCCCGCACATCGTGCAGGGTGAGGCTGCCGCGGGTGTCGTGTTCCTCCGTCCGGCGTCCCCGGGAACCGGCGTCATCGCCGGCGGCCCGGTTCGCGCCGTCCTGGAGTGCGCGGGCATCCACGACATCCTGAGCAAGTCAATGGGCTCGGACAATGCGATCAACGTCGTGCATGCGACGGTCGCCGCGCTCAAGATGCTCGAGCAGCCGGAGGCAGTCGCGGCGCGCCGCGGACTGCCGCTGGAGCGCGTCGCTCCCGCCGGGCTGTTGCGTGCACGCGCCAAGGCCGACGCACGTGCGCAGCACGACGCCGACCTGAAGCTGGGCGAGCCCGCCAACGCAGGGGCAGGTGCATGATGGCTGGCCTGAAGGTCACACAGATCAAGTCCGCCATCGGCGGCAAGCAGAACCAGCGGGAAACGCTGCGCTCGCTCGGACTCAGGAAGATCGGCCAGACGGTCGAACGGCCTGATGACGGCGTGACGCGCGGCATGATCCGCGCGGTGGCCCACCTGGTCACCGTCGAGGAGGTGAAGTGATGGCTGAGGAGACCGAGAAGATCAACGTTCTCAAGATCCACCACCTGCGTCCCGCGCCGGGAGCGAAGACCGTCAAGCGGCGTGTCGGACGCGGTGAGGGCTCGAAGGGCAAGACCGCCGGGCGTGGCACAAAGGGCACGAAGGCCCGTTACCAGGTTCCCGCTCGGTTCGAGGGCGGCCAGATGCCACTGCACATGAGGCTGCCGAAGCTGCGCGGGTTCAAGAACCCGTTCCGCGTCGAGTACCAGGTGGTCAACCTCGACAAGCTCGCCGAGCTGTTCCCCGAGGGTGGCCGCGTGGAGGTAGCCGACCTCGTCGAGAAGGGCGCCGTGCGCAATGGCCACCTGGTGAAGGTGCTCGGCACGGGCGACGTGGCCGTGCGGCTCGACATCGAGGCTGACGCCTGGTCGAATGCCGCGAAGCAGAAGATCGAGGCCGCCGGCGGCAGTATCGCGCAGCCGTAGGCCACAGCATCCCAGAGCTGCCCCCGTCCTGGTACGGGGGCAGCTCTGTTCCGGACAGCATTCCCCCCAGCCGGCACGAGCCGCAGGGGGTGTGGGTGAAACACGATAGGCTGACCACCGGTGGCCCGGAGTCGCATTTGGAGGAACCTTGCTCAGCGCATTCGCACAGGCGTTCAGAACGCCTGACCTGCGACGCAAGTTGCTGTTCACGCTCGGCATCATGGCCCTGTTCCGGCTGGGGGCGTTCATCCCCGCACCCGGGGTCAGCTACGCCAATGTGCAGCAGTGCGCGGCGGCGTCGGAAGCGTCGATCATGGACATGGTCAACCTGTTCTCGGGTGGTGGGCTGCTCCAGTTGTCGATCTTCGCGCTCGGCATCATGCCGTACATCACCGCGTCGATCATCATCCAGCTGCTGCGGGTGGCGATCCCGAAGTTCGAGGAGCTGCACAAGGAGGGTCAGGCCGGTACGGCCAAGCTGACCCAGTACACCCGGTACCTCACCATCGGTCTCGGAGTGCTCCAGTCGGTGACTGTGGTGACCATGGCGGTCTCGGGCCGGCTGTACCCCGGCTGCCCCGTCAGCCCGATCCCGGACGAATCGCCGTGGAACCTCTTCCTGGTGGTCCTGGCGATGACGGCGGGCACGGGGCTCATCATGTGGCTCGGTGAGCTGATCACGGAGCGCGGCGTCGGCAACGGCATGTCGCTCCTGATCTTCACGTCGATCGTGGCTTCCTTCCCCACTCAGATGATCTCCCTCGCCGGTGGCGCCAACGGGTTCCGGAACATCGTCATCATGCTGGCGGTGATCCTGCTGATCACCCTCGCGGTGGTGTTCGTGGAGCAGTCGCAGCGGCGCATCCCGGTCCAGTACGCCAAGCGCATGGTGGGGCGCCGCCTCTACGGCGGCTCCACCACCTACATCCCGCTGAAGATCAACCAGGCCGGCGTGATCCCGGTGATCTTCGCGTCCTCGATCCTCCAGCTCCCGGTGCTCGCGGCGCAGTTCGCCCCGGCAACGAGCTGGTCGCTGTGGCTCCAGCAGCACTTCCTGGTGCGGCAGAGCGGGTGGTACATGGTGACGTACGCCCTGCTGATCATCTTCTTCGCCTTCTTCTACACCTCCATCACCTTCAATCCCGACGAGGTGGCGGACAACATGAAGCGCTACGGCGGCTTCATCCCCGGTATCCGCGCCGGCCGGCCGACCGCGGAGTACCTGCACTATGTGATGACCCGCCTGACGTGGCCGGGTTCCCTCTACCTCGCGGTGGTGGCCATGATCCCCGTTCTGGTGATCGCTTCCATGGGTGTGTCCCAGCAGATGCGGTTCGGTGGAACGACCATCATGATCATGGTGGGCGTCGGCCTGCAGACCGTGAAGGAGATCGACTCCCAGCTGCAGCAGCGGCACTATGAGGGATTCCTGCAATGAGCATGCGCATCGTGGTGCTCGGAGCGCCGGGTGCAGGCAAGGGTACCCAGGCCGCGCGCATCAGTGACCATTTCGGCACACCGACGATCTCCACGGGGGAGCTGTTCCGCAGCCACATCGCCGCGGGCGACGAGCTGGGACAGCTCGCCGCCGGGTACATCGACCAGGGGAACCTCGTCCCCGACGACGTCACCACCCTGATGGTCGCCGACCGCCTGTCCCTCGACGACGTTGCCGGTGGGTTCATCCTCGACGGGTTCCCCCGCACCCTCGCCCAGGCGGCCGCGTTGGACCGCATCCTCGGTGACCGTCCACTTGACGGCGTCGTCGACTTCGAGGTCCAGATCGACGCGGTGATCGGGCGCATGCTCCGCCGGGCGGTCGAGCAGGGCCGCAGCGACGACACGGAGGACGTGATCCGCAACCGCATCAGGGTCTACCACGAGAAGACCGCCCCACTGGCCGCCCACTACCGCGAACGTGGACTCCTCATCAGCGTCGATGCAATGGGTGAGATCGATGAGGTGGCATCCCGCGTGGTCGACGCCCTGGAGCACATCTAGTGTTCCGTGAGCGGATCCAGCTGAAGACGCTCGACGAGATCCGCCTCATGCGTAGTGCCGGGCACATCGTGGCCGGCATGCTCGCGGAGGTTCGTGCGGCCATCGCGCCCGGGGTCACGACGGCGGAACTGGACGCCATCGCGGACGCGTACCTGGTGTCCAGGGGCGCCCTGTCCAACTTCAAGGGCTACCACGGGTATCCCGCGACCGTCTGCATCTCGGTGAACGAGGAGATCGTCCACGGGATCCCGGGTGAGCGGGTCATCGGGGTCGGCGACGTCGTCTCGGTCGACGGCGGGTGTTCCGTCGCCGGAACGGGCGGCAAAAGGTGGCACGGCGACAGCGCGTTCACCGTAGTGGTGGACCCGGCGGCCGACGACGACGCCGCGCTCTCCACCGTGACCGAGGACGGGCTGTGGGCCGCGATCGCCGCCGTCGCCCGCGGGCAGCGGCTCGGCGTCGTGGGCGACGCCATCGAGCAGGTGGTCGCGGAAGCCGCCGCCAACGGGACGACCGTCGCGATCGTCCAGGAATACGTCGGTCACGGCATCGGGACCGAGATGCACCAGCCCCCGGAGGTGCTCAACTACTCCACCCGCGAGCGGGGCGTCCGGCTGAAGCCGGGAATGGTCCTCGCGATCGAGCCGATGCTCACGGGGGGCGGTGCGGGCAACAGGACGCTCGAGGACCGCTGGACGGTGGTCACGCGCGACGGCTCGCGGGCGGCCCACTGGGAGCACTCGGTCGCGATCCTGCCCGGGGGCGTGAACGTCCTCACGGCGCTCGACGGCGGGGCGGCCGGGCTGGAGCGTTTCGGCCTCACGCCGGTCCCGCTCGAGCCCTGACCGCCGATGGCGGCGGAGCGCCGTCGTCAGGAGTGCGGGAGGTCACGACAGCCGCGGTTTCACCCGGTCGCGCGGATGCCGTAGCATTGGACGTTGGATGTGCGTGTCCGCGGGCCATGGTCTGGCTGGCGCGCCGTCGTCGTCGGAATCCCTCGAAGAACAACCGGGAGGTTCTGCGACGTCTGCAAGGTGAGAGTTAGCGGAGGATATGGCCAAGAAGGACGGCGTGATCGAGGTTGAGGGCAGCGTTGTCGAAGCGCTGCCCAATGCGATGTTCCGGGTGGAGCTGGCGAACGGGCACGTTGTGCTGGCACACATCTCGGGCAAGATGCGGCAGCACTACATCCGGATCCTCCCCGAGGACCGGGTGGTCGTGGAACTCAGCCCCTACGATCTGTCCCGTGGCCGTATCGTCTACCGCTACAAGTAGGAACTTCCGCCGTGCCAGCCGGCTCGGCAAGACAGGAATGACATGAAGGTCAAGCCGAGCGTCAAGAAGGTTTGCGACAAGTGCAAGGTGATCCGCCGCAACGGGCGTGTCATGGTCATTTGTGAGAACCAGCGCCACAAGCAGCGTCAGGGCTGACCGCCCGCGCGGTGGCTCCCTCCGGAGTCACCAAAGCCCATTGCCAGTGCGAGAGCACAACCCCCGGTCCGGAGGCTGGGGCCCACGAACCCGTGGGAAGGCAGTGGGCAAGACCTCCGACTACTCCTAGGAGATAGTTACATTGGCACGTCTCGCCGGCGTTGACCTCCCCCGCGAAAAGCGGCTGGAGATCGCGCTCACTTACGTCTACGGCATGGGTCGCACTCGTGCGAAGGAGACCCTCGAGGCCACCGGGGTCTCCCCGGACCTGCGGGTCAAGGACATGACCGACTCCGATCTGGTCGCCCTGCGCGACTACATCGACGCGAACTACAAGGTCGAGGGTGACCTCCGCCGCGAGGTTGCCGCCGACATCCGCCGCAAGGTGGAGATCGGCTGCTACCAGGGCATCCGCCACCGTCGCGGCCTCCCCGTGCACGGCCAGCGCACCAAGACGAACGCACGTACGCGCAAGGGTCCGAAGCGGACCGTCGCCGGCAAGAAGAAGGCCAAGTAGCCCACCGCCTGTCCGCTGCCACGGCGTAGCGGATCGAAGACCTTAGGAGAAAGTCGCACATGCCCCCCAAGACTCGTACCACGAGCAGCGCTCGGAAGGGCCGTCGCAAGGAAAAGAAGAATGTTGCCCATGGCAACGCCTACATCAAGTCGACCTTCAACAACACCATCGTGTCCATCACGGACCCGACCGGTGCTGTGATCGCCTGGGCCTCATCGGGCCAGGTCGGTTTCAAGGGTTCACGCAAGTCAACACCCTTCGCCGCGCAACTCGCGGCCGAGGCCGCGGCGCGCAGGGCCCAGGAGCACGGCATGAAGAAGGTTGACGTGTTCGTCAAGGGACCCGGTTCCGGCCGCGAAACCGCGATCCGCTCCCTCCAGGCCACCGGCCTCGAGGTGGGCTCGATCTCGGACGTCACCCCGCAGGCCCACAACGGCTGCCGGCCCCCGAAGCGTCGTCGCGTCTGATCGCGACAGGCGGGGTGGACACCCCGCCGGCCAGATCCCGCTCGAGATCGTCGAGTCCCCCCGGGTGGACCAAGGCCCGGGGGTGTTTGCCAGGCGTCATATGGCGGATGCCGGCTGAAAGGAAGACACAGTGCTCATCGCACAGCGCCCCACCCTCACCGAGGACGTCGTTGCCGACTACCGGTCGCGGTTCATCATCGAGCCCCTCGAGCCGGGGTTCGGCTACACCCTCGGGAACTCGATGCGCCGCACGCTGCTCTCGTCGATCCCGGGGGCGGCCGTGACGTCGATCCGGATCGACGGCGTGCTCCACGAGTTCTCCACCATCCCTGGTGTGAAGGAGGACGTGGCCGAGATCATCCTGAACATCAAGAACATCGTGGTCTCCTCCGAGCAGGACGAGCCCGTCGTGATGTACCTGCGCAAGCAGGGCCCGGGTGTGGTCACTGCCGGTGACATCACGCCCCCGGCGGGAGTGGAGGTCCACAGCCCCGACCTGCACATCGCGACCATCAACGCGAAGGGGAAGCTCGAGATCGAGCTCACGGTCGAGCGTGGCCGCGGATACGTGTCCGCGATCCAGAACAAGGCGGTTGACGCCGAGATCGGGCGGATCCCGGTCGACTCGATCTACTCGCCGGTCCTCAAGGTGACCTACAAGGTCGAGGCCACCCGCGTGGAGCAGCGCACCGACTTCGACCGCCTCATCGTGGACGTCGAGACCAAGCCCGCCATCGCGCCCCGTGACGCGCTTGCATCGGCCGGCAAGACCCTTGTCGAGCTCTTCGGGCTCGCGCGCGAGCTGAACGTCGAGGCCGAGGGAATCGAGATCGGGCCCTCCCCGACCGACGCCGCACTCGCACAGGACCTCGCCCTCCCCATCGAGGACCTGGGCCTGCTCTCGCGGTCGTACAACTGCCTCAAGCGGGAGGGCATCCACTCCGTGGGTGAACTCGTCGCCCGCTCGGAGGCCGACCTGCTGGACATCCGCAACTTCGGTGCGAAGTCCATCACCGAGATCAAGGAGAAGCTGGCGTCCCTCGGCCTGTCCCTCAAGGACTCGCCCGCGGACTTCGACCCCTCGCTGCACTTCGGCGCCGACCTGGACTACGACGGCGACGTCCAGTTCAGCGACGAGCGCTGAGAACCATCTGAAGGAGACATCATGCCCACCCCCTCCAAGGGACCACGTCTGGGTGGCAGCGCCGCGCACGAGCGGCTCATGCTTTCCAACCTCGCCACCGCGCTCTTCGAGCACAAGGCGATCACCACCACGGAGCACCGGGCGAAGCGGCTCCAGCCGCTCGCCGAGAAGCTCATCAGCAAGGCCAAGCGGGGTGATCTGCACGCCCGCCGCACGGTGATGACCACGGTGCGGCGCAAGGACGTCGTCGCCGAACTCTTCGAGGAGATCGCGCCGAAGTTCGACGGCCGCGAAGGCGGGTACACCCGCATCACCAAGATGCCGAACCGCAAGGGTGACAACGCCCCCATGGCGCTCATCGAGCTCGTCCTCGAGCCCGTGAAGGCCAAGAAGGCCCCGGCCAGGAAGTCCGCCGCCACCAAGGCGACCGCCCCGGTCGCCACAGTGGAGGAGACAGCCGCGGACACCACGGAGGTGGCGGAGGAGTCCGCCGCCGCAGTCGGTGACGAGGCAGCTCAGTCCGTGGAGGACTAGCGGCCGACCACCACCGTCGTGCCATGAGGGGAGTTCCCGCGAGGGAGCTCCCCTCAGGTATTCCCACCCTCGCAGGTCTCGGCCCCAGCCGGCCCTCAGTCCTGCGGCACCATGTCCCAGGCGCGAACGCCGCCGAGTATGCCGGCGGCGTTGTTGGCGAGTACCACGCGGTCCCCGAGGCGGGCCACGACGGTGGCCGTGATCCGGCGGGAGTTGCCGCCGCCGATGTACAGGCGGTCCCACAGGTAGACAGGTTGGTAGGACTCCACCACGTTGCGCACGCGGCGTGACCAGTGGGCGTCGCCCAACCGGATGCGTTCGTGCTCGCCGAGGTACTCGTCGAACGTCAGGCCCCACTTCACCGTGCCGCGCGAAAGCTCGGCGTGGGGCGCCAGGACGCCGTTGTCGAAGATGGCGTTGCCGAGCCCGGTCCCCAGGGTGATCACCATCTCCAGCCCGACGCCGGTGACCAGCCCGCAGCCGTGCACCTCGGCATCGTTCAGCACGAGCGCCGGCATCCCGAGCGACTCCTCGACCGCCTCCCGCATGTCGAAACCGGACCACGCCGACACCAGCTCGGGGAGCACCTTCGTCCGCGGCCCGGCCCGGCAGACGTAGTGCGGGGTGGCCACCACGACGCCGTGCCGGATCATGCCGGGCATCCCCACCGTCGCGCGCTGGGCACGGGGGAGCTGGTCGGCGAGGGAACGGATCACGGAGACGAGCCGCTCGGGGGGCAGCGGGTAGGGCGTTGTGGCCCGGACCGGCTGGGCGTGCAGCGTACCCGAGTGGTCCAGGACGGAGGCCTTGATGCCGCCGCCACCGCAGTCGATGGCGAGGGTGGCGTCGGAGCGCATGATCCGACGCTAGTGCATCGGCATCCCCCCGCAACTGCCGGATGTGGTTGCATTGCCTCATGCCCGTACGCCTGCGGATCGACTGCGCCTACGATGGCACGTCCTTCTCCGGATGGGCGCGCCAGCCGGGGCTGGCCACGGTCGAGGGGGCGCTCGGCGTCGCGCTCGCCACCCTCACCCGGGACCCGGATGTCCGGCTCACGGTGGCGGGACGGACCGATGCCGGAGTGCACGCGCGCGGCCAGGTGGCGCACGCCGACGTCCCCGTCGGGTCGTTCACGGCGGCACCCGGCCGGTCGGGCCGGAGCCCGGAGGACGCGTTCCGGAGCCGCCTCAACGCCATCCTCGCACGCGACCTCTCAGCCCGGCAGCCCGCCGTCGTCGTCACCCGCGTCTCGGTGGCGCCGCCCGGTTTCGACGCCCGCTTCTCGGCGTCGTGGCGCCGCTACCGCTACCGGATCGCCGACGACGCCGCGAGCCGCGACCCGCTGGCGCGCGCCCACGTCGTGTGGCGGGAGGGGCACCTCGACGTCGCCGCGATGGGTGTGGCCGCCGCATCCCTCCTCGGGGAACACGACTTCCTGTCCTTCTGCAAGCCGCGCGCCGGGGCCACGACCGTGCGCACGCTCCTGGAGGCGTCGGTGACGCGGTCCGGCGGACTCGTCGTGGTGGAGTTGCGCGCGGACGCCTTCTGCCACTCGATGGTTCGCGCGATCGTGGGAGCGCTGCTGCCGGTGGGGGAGGGCCGCAGAGGTCCGGGATGGGTGCGGCAGGTGCTGGACGAGCGGCATCACGGGCACATGGTGATCGCGCCTGCCCGCGGACTCACCCTGGAGGAGGTGGGCTATCCGCCGGACGACGAACTGGGAACGCGCGCCGCGATGACCAGGGCGCGCCGTGATCAGCCCTCGTCCTCCTGGGCGTCGAAGACGAACTCGCCGGAGTCGGCGTCGAAGACGAACTCGCCGGAGTCGTCGTCGCGGTCGACGACCTCGTCATCGGCGTCCTCGTCGCCCTCGTCCTCCACGTCCGAGCTGAACTCCGAGTAGTCCTCCTCCTCGACGTAGGGCTCGTCCTCGTCGATGAGGTGCATCGCGGCCTCCTCGGCGCCGACGTCGGCCCGTGCGGGGCCTTCGGCGCGGGCGAGGATGTCCTGCTCCTCGTCGGGCTCGTCCTCGGGACCCTCGTCGGGTTCGGAGACGAGCGCGCCGATGGCGTCGGGCTGGCGCTCGTAGGGCACCTCGGGGTCGACGTAGTCGGGCACCTCGCGTGCCAGGCGCTCATCGAGGCTCTCGGGACGCCCGTCGGAGAGGTAGGTGTGCTTCGCCAGGAAGTCGGAGTCGATGTCGCTCATGCACTGATTCTGCCATTGTGAGGGTGGTCACGCGTACGCGTTGGAGGTGAGGGTCGATGGTGTGGTCTGATGGGGGAGTCGTGTTGCGACTTCACTCACAGACGGACCGCGCCTTTTGACCGTCCGGGACGCGGGGCGGTAAGGTTGGAAGTCGTTGTGATCTGTCTGGTGTCTCCCACTCGCCGGCATAACCTGCACAACAAGTCGCGAGATTCAACCAATTGATCTGCCTCCAGCCATATGGCGGGTCATCACACGAAAAGGCTCAGCCAGTGCGTACGTACACACCCAAGCCAGCCGACATCGAGAAGAAGTGGCATGTCATTGACGCCACCGACGTCGTGCTGGGTCGATTGGCCGTCCAGGTCGCAACACTGCTGCGTGGGAAGCACAAGCCGATCTTCGCCCCGCATGTTGACACCGGTGACTTCGTCGTCATCGTCAACGCGTCGAAGGTCGCGCTGACCGGGAACAAGGCGGAGAAGAAGATGGCCTATCGCCACTCCGGCTACCCGGGCGGGCTCAAGGCAGTCAGCTACGGCAAGCTCCTCGCCACCAAGCCCGAGCGGGCCGTGGAGAAGGCTGTCGCCGGGATGCTCCCGAAGAACTCGCTGGGCCGGGCCCAGCTCCGCAAGCTGAAGGTCTACGCGGGACCCGAGCACCCGCATGCGGCGCAGATGCCGCAGGCCTTCGAAATCAACCAGGTGGCTCAGTAGCCCCGCCTGTCGAGACACTGAAGGAGAAGCGTGGCTGAGACCACTGTAGAGATCGAGCTGGAGGACGAGGAACTCACCAGCTATACGTCGGAGACCGCCGTCGCCGCCGCCACCCACGGCCAGTCCCTGACCGCACCGGGTGCGGGCACGGGTCGCCGCAAGGAGGCGGTTGCCCGTGTCCGGCTCGTCCCGGGCACCGGCAAGTTCACGGTCAACGGACGGACGCTCGAGGACTACTTCCCGAACAAGCTGCACCAGCAGCTCGTCAACTCGCCGTTCGTGCTGCTCGGCCTGGAGCAGCGTTTTGACGTGATGGCCCGCATCCACGGCGGCGGCATCAGCGGCCAGGCCGGCGCGCTGCGCCTCGGGATCGCGCGCTCCCTCAACCAGATCGACGTCGATTCGAATCGGGCCATCCTCAAGAAGGCAGGCTTCCTGACGCGCGACTCACGTGCGATCGAGCGGAAGAAGGCAGGCCTGAAGAAGGCCCGCAAGGCGCCGCAGTACTCCAAGCGCTGACACGAACACGAGGGGCGCCCCACCGGACCTGATCCGGTGGGGCGCCTGTCCGTTCATGGGTCACCCGCCGGGCAACTGCGCAGGCGAGGTTCATCAACTCCCGGCGGGTAGCATCGAACCACGACGACGGAGGAGGACCATGGCACCGCTTCTTGGCTGCGGTGGGGTCCCGTGCCCGGCCGAATCGGGCGCCGCGCCCGCGCCCGTCCCCGCGCCGAAGCGACGAGTGTCGAGCCCCGCGTGGACCTGCTGAATTCCGTCACCGACATCGTCCTCGCGTGGGCGGACACGCCGTGGCTGCTCGTGGCGATCGCCGTGCTCGCCACCATCGACGGGTTCTTTCCGCCGATACCGTCGGAGTCCGTGGTCATCGCCGCCGCCGTCCTGATCACGTCGGGAACCGGGCCCTCGCTGTGGTGGCTTGTCGTCGCGGCGGCGGTCGGCGCCTTCTCCGGCGACGTCATCGCCTACCACCTCGGGATGCTGCTCCCGCTGGAGCGCGTCCCGGTTCTCTCCTCGGCCCGCGGCCTGCGCGCACTCGCATGGGCCGAGAGCGCGCTCGAGCGGCGCGCGACCGTCTACATCATGTCCGCTCGTTTCGTCCCCATCGGGCGCGTGGCCGTCAACATGACCGCCGGCGCCGTCCGGTTCCCGCGTCCACGGTTCGTCCTGATCGTGGCGTTCGCCTCCGTGATCTGGGCGAGCTACTCCACACTGCTCGGCCTCGTGGCGGGCCGCTACCTCGAGACGCACCCCTTCGTCGCCGTCGCCGGTGGCGTGGCCCTCGGGCTGGCGATCGGCTTCGGCTTCGACGCGACCCTGAACGCCGTCAACGGCTGGTTGCTGGCGCGGCGCGCCCGCGGGGAGACGACCCGGGTGGGCGATGCCCTGCTGCGCGCGGCGGTGCCGCCGGAGGTCATCCACTACTCGGAGGGTCAGCGCCCGCCCGAGGACGAGCCCGATCCGGACGCTCGTCGGGGCGAGGACGGCGACTAGAGCTTCCGCAGGCGCATCCTGGCCATCTGGTGGCCGGTGTCCTTCGTGAGCACCAGCGTGGCCCGCCCGCGCGTCGGGGCGATGTTCGTGAGCAGGTTCGGCGCGTTGATGGTGTCCCAGATGTGCGATGCCGTGGCCACCGCCTCCGCGTCGCCCAGGTCCGCATACTTGCGGAAGTAGGACCGCTCGTGCTGGAACGCCGTCGCCTTGAGGGTCAGGAAGCGCTGGATGTACCACTGCTTGACGTCCTCGGGGCGGGCGTCCACATAGATCGAGAAATCGAAGAAGTCGGAGATGACGAGCGGGGTGTGCGCGCCCGCCCGCGCAGGCTGGAGGACGTTCAGTCCCTCCACGATCAGCACGTCGGGATTCCGGACGACCACCTGGCGGTCCGGGACGATGTCGTAGGTGAGGTGCGAGTAGACGGGGGCGCGAACCTCCGGCGCCCCGGACTTCACGGCCTCGATGAAGTCCAGCATCGCGCGGCGGTCGAAGGACTCGGGGAACCCCTTGCGGCCCATGAGCCCGCGGCGGTCAAGCTCGTCGTTCGGGTACAGGAAACCGTCGGTGGTGACCAGCGCCACGGACGGGGTCTCCGGAAAACGGCTCAGCAACTCGCGCAGCAGGCGGGATGTCGAGGACTTCCCCACGGCGACCGAGCCCGCCACGCCGATCACGTACGGCGTGCGCGCCGCGATACCGCGCAGGAAGGCCCCGGTCGCGTGGTGCAGGCCGCGCGTGGCCGAGACGTACATCTCGAGCAGCGAGGACAACGGCCGGTACACCGCGTCCACCTCCGCCAGGTCGATCGGGTCACCGAGACCGCGCAACCGCACGACGTCGGCGTCGGTCAGCGGCAGGGGGGTCGAGGCCGCGAGCGCGGACCACTGGTCACGGTCGAACTCGACGAAGGGGGAGCGGTGCGCCTCGGACACCCGTCGATTGTGACATCCCGCGCGGCTCCCGGTGCGGCAACTAGACTGGCCCTCATGTGCGGAATCGTTGGATACGTCGGCCCTGCCATTCCTTCGGGGCGTCCCCTTGACGTGGTGATGGAAGGACTCGCACGGCTCGAATACCGGGGCTACGACTCCGCGGGCGTCGCGGTCGTCACGCCCGGGGGCCTGAAATGGGCGAAGCGCGCCGGCAAGCTCACCAATCTCTCGACCGCGCTGAAGGAAAACCCCCTCCCGCTCGCGACCGCGGCGATCGGCCACACGCGGTGGGCCACGCATGGCGGCCCCACGGACACGAACGCGCACCCGCACATCTCCGCGGACGGGAACCTCGCGCTGATCCACAACGGCATCATCGAGAACTTCAACACCCTCAAGGACGAACTCGCCGCCGACGGCGTCTCGTTCCTCTCCGAGACGGACACGGAGGTGGCGGCACACCTGGTGTCACGCGCCTACAACGAACTCGGCGACCTGACCGCCGCCATGCTCGCCGTGACCCGCGTGCTCGAGGGCGCGTTCACCCTCCTCGCCGTGCATGCGGACCGGCCCGGCACGGTGGTGGGGGCGCGGCGCAACTCACCGCTCGTCGTCGGCCTCGGCGAGGGGGAGAACTTCCTCGGCTCGGACGTCGCCGCGTTCATCTCCCAGACCAAGTCGGCGCTGGAACTCGGCCAGGACCAGGTGGTCACCATCACGGCGGACTCGGTGCGGGTGATCGACGGCGACGGCAACCCCGTCGAGCCGCGTGCGTTCACCGTGGACTGGGACGCGTCGGCGGCGGTCAAGGGCGGTTTCGCCACCTTCATGGACAAGGAGATCCACGACCAGCCGAAGGCCGTTGCGGACACCCTCCTCGGGCGGGCCGACAAGAGCGGGCACCTGGCGCTCGACGAACTGCACATCAGCGAGTCGGTGCTGCGGTCGATCGACAAGATCGTGGTGATCGCCTGCGGCACCGCCGCCTACGCCGGACAGGTGGCGAAGTACGCCATCGAGCACTGGTGCCGCATCCCCGTGGAGGTGGAGCTCGCACACGAGTTCCGCTACCGCGACCCGGTGGTCAACGAGAAGACCCTGGTGGTGGCGATCAGCCAGTCCGGGGAGACGATGGACACCATCATGGCGGTGCGTCACGCCCGTGAGCAGGGCTCGAAGGTGCTCGCCATCGTGAACACCCACGGATCGACGATCCCGCGCGAGTCCGATGCGGTCCTGTACACGCACGCCGGCCCCGAGGTTGCCGTGGCCTCCACCAAGGCGTTCCTCGCCCAGATCACGGCCTGCTACCTCCTCGGCCTGTACCTGGCACAGCTGCGCGGCAACATGTACGCCGACGAGATCCGCTCCATCCTGAAGGAACTCGCCCTCATGCCGGACAAGATCCAGCGCGTGGTCGACAACGAGGAGCAGGTGCGGGACGTGGCCCGCAGCATGAAGGACGCCACGAGCGTGCTCTTCCTCGGCCGGCACGTCGGGTTCCCCGTTGCGATGGAGGGCGCGCTGAAGCTCAAGGAACTCGCGTACATCCACGCCGAGGGATTCGCGGCAGGTGAGCTGAAGCACGGGCCGATCGCCCTCGTGGAGCAGGACCAGCCCGTCTTCGTGATCGTCCCCTCCCCGCGGGGGCGCGACCAACTGCACGCGAAGGTCATCTCCAACATCCAGGAGGTCCGGGCCCGCGGCGCCCGCACGCTGGTGATCGCCGAGGAGGGGGACACGGCCGTCGAGCCCTTCGCGGATGTGGTGTTCCGCGTGCCGCAGACGCCAACACTCCTCGCCCCGCTGGTGTGTGTGGTGCCCCTGCAGATCTTTGCGTGCGAGCTAGCCACGGCCAAGGGTCTCGACGTGGACCAGCCCCGCAACCTCGCGAAATCGGTCACGGTGGAGTGATGATCAGGGGCATCGGCGTGGACATCACCGACGTCGCCCGCCTCGGCGCCGCCCTCGAACGCGTTCCCCGCCTGCGGGAGCGACTCTTCACCCCCGGTGAGCGCGACCTGCCCCTCCGTTCCCTCGCCGCCCGCTTCGCGGCCAAGGAAGCGGTGGCGAAGGCCCTGGGCTCGCCCGGTGGCATGAGCTGGCAGGACTGCGAGGTGGTCCTTGACCATACCGGGGCGCCGAGCCTGCGGGTGCGCGGGAGCGTGGCACGGGTTGCCGCCGCGCGGGGCATCACCGTGTGGCACCTCTCCCTGAGCCATGACGGGCCGGTGGCGGTGGCGATGGTGGTGGCCGAATGATCCGGGCGTGGGGAACCGACGCCATCCGGCGCGCAGAGGCCCCGCTCCTCGAGGCGGGTGTCCCGCTGATGCGGCAGGCCGCGCGAGCCCTGAGCGTGACCGCGGTGCGCGAGATCAGGGTTCGCGGCCAGCGCGTGCCGGGTTCGGTGGTGCTGGCGCTCGTGGGTGGTGGGAACAACGGGGGGGACGCCCTGTGGGCCGCCGCCGACCTCGCACGCAGGGGCGTGCGCGCCGAGGTGGCGCTCTGTTCCCCCACGGTGCACGCCGAGGGGCTGGAAGCCGCGAGGGCGGCCGGCGCGCGGATCACCCGCGTGGTTCCCGACGGCGGTCGGGAGCCGGACCTCGACGCCCTCGTGGCCCTCGCCCGGGCGGCGGGGGTGTGGCTCGACGGACTCGCGGGCATCGGGCTGCGAGGCCCCTTGCGGGAGCCGCTGGCCGGTATCGTCGCGGTTCTTGGCGCCGAGCGGGATGCAGCCCCCGACGAGCCGGTGGTCATCGCTGTGGACGTGCCCTCCGGCATGGGTGACTCCGGCGCCGTCCGCGGCGAGGTGCTCCGGGCGGACGTCACGGTCACCATGGGCGGGGCGAAGACCGGGCTGCTGCTGCCACCCGCCGGCCTCCTCGCCGGGCGCGTGGACGTGGTGGACCTCGGCCTGCCGCTGGTCCCCGCGGAAGCGGCCGCCTGCCGCATGGGCGCGGGCGACGTCTCCGACCTCTACCCGTTCCCGCGGCGTCAGGACCACAAGTACACCCGCGGCGTGGTGGGCGTCTGGGCCGGCAGTCCCGCTTACCCCGGCGCCGCGCGGCTCGCGTGCGCCGGAGCGCTCGCCGTCGGCCCGGGCATGGTCCGTTACCTCGGCACCGTGGAGTCGGTGCGCGCGGACAACCCCGAGGTGGTGGCCACCCCGGGCAGGATCCAGGCCGCCCTTGTGGGGTCCGGGATCGCCGGGGCGAGCGCCGCGCACGCCGCGTTCGAGGCGGCCGTCGCCCACGGGGTGCCGCTCGTGGTGGACGCCGGAGGACTCGACGTGCTGGACCGTGCCGCGCGGGCGGGTCGGCTCGAGCTGCCGTGCGTCATCACGCCCCACGCCGGCGAACTGGCGGGACTCCTGCACCGCGGGCGCGGCGACGTGGAGGACGACCCCGCGGCCGCCGCCCGCGAGTACGCCATCTCACGCTCGGTGGTGGTCCTCCTGAAGGGTGCCGTGACCGTGGTCGCGAGCCCGGCTGGTGAGCTGTTCAGCCAGGCGGACTCCACGCCCTGGCTCGCGAGCGCCGGCTCCGGGGACGTCCTTGCCGGCATCCTCGCTGGCCTGGTGGCGCTGCTCGCGGCCCGCGCGGAGGAGGGGGCCGCCGGTGGCGAGCCCCTCCTTGGTACTTCGGCCCTCGCCCGGGCAGCGGCGGCCGCCTCGTGGATCCACTCCCAGGCGGGCCGGCGGGCGGCGGGCCAGGGCGGCCACGCGAGCCGCGGCGGCCCACTCGCGGGCGGTCCGCTGTCAGCGCACCGCATCGCAGCCCACGTCCCCCGCGTGATCGCAGGGCTGCCGCGCTGACTACGTGATGGAACAATGGGAGTCATGACCTACCCGTCGCGCGCCGTCGTCAACCTCACGGCGATCCGCCACAACGTGGCGAACCTGCGGGCGCGGACGGATGCCGAACTGATGGCCGTGATCAAGGCGGACGGCTACGGCCACGGCGGGATCGCCGTCGGCCGCGCCGCCGTCGACGCCGGGGCGACGTGGCTCGGCATCGCCCAGGTGGGCGAGGCGCTCGCGTTGCGGGCGGAGCTTCCCGCCGTTCCCGTGCTGGCGTGGCTCTACTCACCTTCGACCGACGTGCGCGGCGCGATCACCGGCGGGATCGAGCTCTCGCTCAGCGCCCCGTGGGCCATCGAGCACGTCGCGGCGGCGGCGGCGGACGTCGGCAGGCGAGCACGGGTCCACCTCAAGGTGGACACCGGAATGGCCCGGGGCGGCGTGCGGCCCGAGCACTGGGAGGAGTTCGTCCGGCAGGCGCGCGGAACCCGTGGCCTGGAGGTGGTGGGCATCTGGTCCCACCTGGCCCGGGCGGACGAGCGCGAGTGCGACACCACCGCGACACAACTGGGGATCTTCACCGACGCCCTCGAGCGGGCGGAGCGGCTGGGAGTGCGCCCGGAGGTCCGCCACCTCGCGGCGTCCGCCGGGACGCTGTGGCATCCGGGGACGCACTTCGACCTCGTCCGCACCGGCGTCAGCATGTACGGCATGGCCCCGGATGGGTCTGACCCGGCCGCGCTGGGGCTGGTCCCCGCGATGCGGCTCGAGGCGGAGCTCATCAATGTCAAGGAGGTGCCGGCCGGCACCCCCGTCTCCTACGGCCACACCGCGACCGTCGGCCCCACCCTCGTCGGGGTGGTCCCGCTCGGGTACGCCGACGGGGTCCCGCGCCAGGCGTCCAACCGCGGCGCCTTCGTGACGGTGAACGGCGAGCGGGCGGACGTGGTCGGGCGGATCTGCATGGACCAGTTCCTCGTGGACCTGGGTGCGGAATCCGCGGCCCGGAGTGGCGACGTCGCACGGTTGTGGGGGCCGTTCGCGGGGGAGGGCGCGGCGGGCGGCCGCCCCACCGTCGACGACTGGGCCCGCGCGGCGGCGACGATCAACTACACCATCACCACCCAGGTCGGGGCTCGGGTTCCGCGCGTAAACGTGGAGGAGACATGGAGCTAGTCCTGCCCAGCCCGGAGGCGACGCGCGCCCTCGGCGAGCGGCTCGCAGGACTCCTGCGCGCGGGCGACCTGGTGCTGCTCCACGGCGGCCTGGGCGCCGGCAAGACCACCCTCACCCAGGGGATCGGTGCGGGGCTGGACGTGCGGGGGCACGTCGCCTCGCCCACCTTCATCATTGCCCGCACGCATCGTCCGCGTGGTGGCGGTCCCGGCCTGGTGCACGTCGACGCGTACCGCCTCGGCTCGTTCGACGAACTCGAGGCGCTGGACCTCGACACCTCGCTGGAGGAGTCGGTCACCGTGGTCGAGTGGGGGGAGGGTCTCGCCGAGGTGCTCAGCGAGGACCGTCTGGAGATCGCCATCGCGCGCCCCTACGGCGGGATGGCGGACGCGTCCGCGGGGCTGGTCGACGACGGCGCCCGCCACGTCACCCTGACCGCGCACGGGCCGCGGTGGGACGGCGTGGACCTGTCGGTCCTGCGGGGCGACGCGTGACGCCGCTGGTGCGCGCCTCCGTCGCGGCAGCACTGCTCGCCTTCCTCGCGGCGCCCGCGGTCGCGGCCGCCGGGGTGGCGCCCCTCGACGTGCCCGCTCCGCCTGAACCCGTGGTCGCGTGGCTGCTGGAGGAGGGTCCCGCCGCGGTGACGAAGTCCGAGACCTCCGGGCTTGCCGCCGACGAACTTGCCGAGGCCGCGATCGGGTCGCCGACCAGCGTGCACGTCTGGTCCGAGGACTTCATCGCCGGCGGGGATGAGGGCGAGCCCGCCGTCCCCTCCGGCGAATGGGTGGCACCGGTGACACTCGGGGGTGCCGGGGTGGGTGCGATCGTCGTGGTCGAGGGTGATGCGGGCGTCGCCGACCACCGCCTGGTGTGGGACGAGGACCTGGGCTCCGCGCTCGTGGCGTTCCAGGCCACCACGTTCATCCTCGACGAGGCCACGTCGGGATGGTTCCGGTTGGGCGGTGACATCCTCACCCCGGTGACGGTCGAGGCGAGGGATGTGCTCGCGGGGAGCATCGACGTCAATGCCTACCAGCCCTTCCTCGTCGCGCGCTACGGCGGCGGCGGCGGGGACGAGCCGGCCGCGCCGGCCGAGGGGGACGCGATCCTGCCCCGGCCCGTGATGGTGGCGGCCGGCGTCGCCGTGGGCGTGCTCGCCCTCGTCGGTGCGGTCGTGTGGATCCGACGACCGGAGGCTGTTGATGAGTGACCGGATGCTGTGCATCGACACGTCCGAGGGGACCCAGGTCGCACTGGTGGGCGACGCCGGCATCCGGCGGGCGGCGGACCCGGACTCGCGTGCCCACGCCGAGAACCTCGCCGGGCTCATCGCCGACGTCGTGGGGGCCGGCAGGGTCGACGCCGTCGCCGTGGGCACCGGGCCGGCGCCGTTCACGGGCCTGCGGGTGGGCCTTGTGAGCGCGCAGGTCTTCGGCCTGGCGCGCGGGATCCCGGTGCACGGTGTGTCCAGCCTCGCCGTCCGTGCCCGCCAGGCGCTCGACGACGCCGCGACGCCCCTGGTCACCGTCGTGACCGACGCGCGACGCCGCGAGGTGTACTGCGGGACGTTCGAGGCGGTGGGTGACGACGACGTGCGGCTCGTGGGTGAGCTCTCCGTGAGCGTGCCGACCGACGTCGTCGTCCCCCTCGGCAGCACCCTCGTGGGGCCGGGAACGCGCCTCCACCCCGACGCCCTTCCGGGCGAGGACATCACGCTCGACCTGGCCGTGATGGCGCGGATCACCCGTGCCCGGCTCGCGGCCGGCGTCACCCTGCCCACACAGCCCCTGTACCTCCGGCGGCCCGACATCCACCAGTCCGCCGGGCGCAAGCGTGCCACCCACTGAGGGGCAACCCCGGGACATCACCCCCGCGGACATCCCGCGGATCCTCGAGCTGGAGCCGGTGCTGTTCGGGGCGGAGTCCTGGAACCGCGGGATGTACCGCGAGGAGTTCTCCCTTCCGGACCGCGCCTACCGCGGGATCGACGCCGGCGGCCGCCTCGTGGCGTACGGTGGGGTGCTGCTCGCCGAGACGGCGCAGGTCCTCACGATCGGGGTCGACCCGGACCACCAGCGCCGCGGGCTCGGCTCGCTGCTGCTGGCGGACCTCCTGGCGATCGCCGTGGCGGCGGGCGCCGGCGAGGTCGTCCTCGAGGTGCGGGCCACCGACCGCGGTGCGCAACGGCTGTACGAGAGACATGGGTTCGTGGCGATCGCGCGGCGGCGGAACTACTACCAGCTGATCGGGGAGGACGCCCTCGTCATGCGCCTGACGCTGCCCTGATCGCGGTGACGGATTCGTGAAAATACAGGACCCAAGTTCAACCGCCAGCGGATCGCCACTCGTATGATCAGACCGTGGCCCAGACAACAGTGATTCAAAAACGTCGCGCTCGTGAGACCACGGTCGCCATGAAGATCCTCATGGCCGTCACGGGCGTCTTCTTCGTCTTTTTCGTGCTCATGCACATGTACGGCAACCTCAAGATGTTCGGCGGAGCCGAGGTCTACAACGGGTACGCCGAACACCTCAGGGTGATATTCGAGCCCATCCTGCCCCGCAATGGCCTGTTGTGGATCCTCCGGGTTCTCCTCCTGGCGTCGGTCGCGGTGCACGGCTACTCGGCGTTCTCGCTCTGGAACAGGTCCCGCAGGGCGCGCGGGACCGGGTACGTCAACAAGCACCCGATCGCCACGTCGTACGCCGTCCGCACAGTGCGGTGGGGCGGCGTCATCATCCTCATGTTCGTGGCCTTCCACCTGCTGCACTTCACCACGCTCACGATCGAGATCGGTGGCGACTACCAGGCACTGTCGCCCTATGAGCGGATGGTCGTCTCGTTCGAACACTGGTGGGTGTGGCTCGCGTACCTGATCGTGATGGTCACGCTCTCCCTGCACGTTCGCCACGGCGTCTGGTCGTCGCTCGCGACCTTCGGGGCCAACAAGAAGCGGCGGGAGACGGCGATCAACGGGTTCGCCATCCTCGTCGCCGCGGCGGTCGTGATCGGCTTCATGCTTCCCCCCACCGCGATCCTGCTCGACTTCATCAACTGACTGAGGCACGCACCCCATGACTGAGAAACTCATCGACGGCGTCTACATCGAGGGCGCGAAGATCGCCGACACCAAGGCACCCACCGGCCCGATCGTCGAACGCTGGGAGACCCGCAAGTTCCAGACGAGGCTCGTCACCCCGGCGAACCGCCGCAAGCTGGACGTCATCGTCGTCGGCACGGGACTCGCGGGCGGGGCCGCCGCGGCCACGCTCGGGGAGGCCGGCTACAACGTCAAGGCGTTCTGCTACCAGGACTCCCCGCGGCGTGCGCACTCCATCGCCGCCCAAGGCGGCATGAACGCGGCCAAGAACTACAAGAACGACAACGACTCGGTCTACCGGCTCTTCTACGACACGGTGAAGGGCGGGGACTTCCGGTCCCGCGAGTCCAACGTGTACCGGCTCGCCGAGGTCTCCGCGAACATCATCGACCAGTGCGTGGCTCAGGGTGTGCCCTTCGCCCGCGAGTACGGCGGACTGCTGGACAACCGGTCCTTCGGTGGTGTCCAGGTCTCCCGCACGTTCTACGCCCGCGGCCAGACCGGACAGCAACTCCTGATCGGTGCCTACCAGGCGCTGCAACGGCAGGTCGCGGCCAGGACGGTCGCGATGTACACGCGGCACGAGATGCTCGAGCTCATCGTCGTGGACGGCCGCGCCCGCGGCGTCATCGTGCGTGACATGGTCACCGGCGAGGTCCAGACGCACCTCGCGGAAGCGGTCGTCCTGGCCACCGGCGGCTACGGCAACGTGTTCTTCCTGTCGACCAACGCCATGGGCTGCAACGTCACGGCCTCGTGGCGCGCACACCGCAAGGGCGCGTACTTCGGCAATCCGTGTTTCACCCAGATCCACCCGACCTGCATCCCGGTCTCCGGCGAGTACCAGTCCAAGCTCACGCTGATGTCCGAGTCGCTCCGCAACGACGGGCGCATCTGGGTGCCCAAGGACGCTGCCGACTGCGGCAAGGACCCGCGCAACATCCCCGAGGAGGACCGGGACTATTACCTGGAGCGCAAGTACCCCGCGTTCGGGAACCTCGTGCCGCGCGACATCGCGTCGCGCGCCGCGAAGCAGGTCTGCGACGAGGGCCGCGGGGTCGGGCCGTCCGGCCTGGGCGTCTACCTCGACTTCGCCGAGGCGATCGGCCGCGTGGGCAAGGACGGCGTTTCCGCGAAGTACGGCAACCTGTTCGACATGTACGCCCGCATCACCGGTGAGAACCCGTACGAGGTGCCCATGCGGATCTTCCCCGCGGTGCACTACACCATGGGTGGCCTGTGGGTGGACTACGACCTGCAATCCAGCATCCCCGGGCTCTTCGTCACGGGCGAGGCGAACTTCTCGGACCATGGCGCGAATCGCCTCGGCGCCTCGGCGTTGATGCAGGGCCTGGCGGACGGCTACTTCGTGCTGCCGGGGACCATCTGCGACTACCTCGCCGGCGGGCCGTACCCCAAACTCACCGCGGACCATCCCGCAGTCCTCGAGGCCCAAGCGGCCGTCCGCGGGCGGATTGAGCAGCTACTCGCCGTGAACGGTACCCACTCCGTGGACCACTTCCACAAGAAGCTCGGCCACATCATGTGGGAGAAGTGCGGGATGGAGCGCGAGGAGGAGAACCTGCGCGAGGCGATCGAGGAGATCCGCGCACTGCGCGAGGAATTCCACCGGGACGTCAAGATCGTCAGCAAGGACACCGATCTGAACCAGG
>JADGOQ010000161.1 GCA_017882885.1 Actinomycetales bacterium
ATCCGCATCGACAGGTCCGGGGTCTGGTTCATCCCACCCCCCTCGATCGACCCGTCCAGAACACCCCGCCCGGGGGTGGCCCGCCAAACCCTCCGGGAACGCAACCGGCACCACCACGAGTCCTGACCCAGCGCCCCAGCGCGGCACCGGCGATCCGCCCTCGAGGCCTTCGCGGGGCGGGCCGGGCGCCGACGCCCGGTGTGCTGACGCAGGCCCACGGATGGAATGCTGGGGGCATGGACCTGCGCATCTTCACCGAACCCCAGCAAGGGGCGTCCTATGACACCCAGCTCGCCCTCGCCCGGCGTGCCGAGGATCTCGGCTTCGACGCCTTCTTCCGCTCGGACCACTTCCTCCGCATGGGCGGTGGTGACCCACTTCCCGGCCCCACCGATTCCTGGGTCACCCTCGCCGGGCTCGCGCGCGAGACGACGACGATCCGGCTCGGCACCCTCGTCACGTCGGCGACGTTCCGGCTGCCCGGGATGCTCGCGGTGCAGGTGGCGCAGGTGGACGCGATGTCGGGCGGGCGCGTGGAGTTCGGCCTGGGCGCCGGGTGGATGGCCGCCGAGCACACCGCGTACGGGGTGCCGTTCCCGGAGAAGCGGTTCGGGCTCTTCGAGGAGCAGCTCGAGATCATCACCGGCCTGTGGGGCACGCCGGTGGGGGAGCGATTCTCCTACGACGGCGCGCACTACCAGCTCACCGACTCGCCCGCGTTGCCCAAGCCGGTCCAGCACCCGCTGCCGATCATCATCGGGGGCGGTGGGGCGCGCCGCACCCCGCGGCTCGCCGCGCGCTTCGCCCACGAGTACAACCAGGGCTTCCCGGAGAAGTCCTCGGTCCCCGTCCTCCGCGACCGCGTCCGCCGGGCCTGCGAGGAGATCGGCCGTGACCCGGACACGATGGTCCAATCCGTCGCGTTCGTGGCCTGTGTGGGCGCCGACGACGCCGAGGTGGCACGTCGTGCCGCGGCGATCGGCCGGGAGGTGGCCGAGTTGCGCGAGCACGGGCTCGCCGGTACCCCGGGCGAGGTTGTCGACGGGCTCCGCGCCCTTGCAGGGCACGGCATCACCCGCGTCTACCTGCAGTGCCTCGACATGCTGGACCTGGAGCACCTCGACCTCATCGCTGCGGAGGTCATGCCGCACGTGACGTGGTGACCCGCGAACCTGGCACTGCGCCCGGACGAAACAGGTCCGGCGGTAGGGCCCCGGCCGCCCACGGATGGGCCTGGCTGGCCAGCGTGGTGTCCGCAGCCGCGTTGCTGGTGGCGGTGTACACGGTGTTCGTCACCACCTCCACCGGCCAACTGGCCGAGCACGTCACCGTTGAGGCAGCCGACCACCGTCTCCAGGAACTGCGTGGGGCGGGCTTGGTGATCCTGAACCGGTTGCCGGAGATCGTCGGCGCGGTGGGCGTGCTGGTGTTCCTGGTGGTGACCGTCTGGCGGAGGAGATGGCTCGCGTCCCTGATCGCCGCCGCGTCCTTCGCCGCGGCCAACCTGACCACCCAGCTGCTGAAGAACGTGCTGCTGGTCCGGCCGGAGCTGGACAACGGGGTGCCCTGCTACACGGGCAACTCCCTGCCGTCCGGGCATACCACCTTCGCCGCCGCCGCGGCAGTGGCCGTGTTCCTCGTGGTGGCGCCGCGCTGGCGGCCGGTGACGGCGGCGATGGGCGCGCTGTGCTCCACCGTCGTGGGGGCCGGAGCATTCATCGAGACATGGCACCGACCCGCGGACATGGTGGCGGCGTACCTCGTGGCCGCGTTCTGGGGCCTCGCCGGCGGATATGCCATCCTGCGAACCGGCGCGGAGTGGAACACACTGACCCCGAAGAGCCAGGGGATTCCTCGACCGGCCGGCAATCCGTGGTGGGAGGTGGCCCTGTGGGTGTCCGGTGCCGTGCTCACCGCCGGCGTGTGGGGCTCCTTCCTGGCCGCAGGCGGCGCGGCCGCCCTCACGGCCGAGCCCCTGTGGAATTCGGGGTGGCATTACCTGGGCGGACTGTTGCTGTCCACCGGTCCAGGCCTCTTGGTTTTCGGGGCGCTGTCCACGTTCTTCCGCCTGGAGGCCGGCCGCACACAGCGGCAATGAGGAGGTACGGCGATGAGGACAATCGACAGCCACAGCACCCCGTGACCGCAGCTCGCCCGCGCGGCCCGTTGACGCCGTCGTCGACCCGCACGAGAGTGGAGCCGTGACAACGCAACCCCACGCCAGCCTCCAGTTCCTCGGTGCCACCGGCACCGTCACGGGCTCCAAGTACCTCCTCACGTTCGGGAGCCGCCGCATCCTCGTGGACGCGGGCATGTTCCAGGGGGAGAAGGAATGGCGGTTGAAGAACTGGGAGGACTTCCCGGTGGACCCGGCGTCGATCAGCGACATCGTGCTGACCCACGCCCACCTTGACCACTCGGGCTTCCTGCCGGCGCTGGTCAAGCAGGGGTTCGTGGGACCGGTCTGGTGCACCGAGGGCACCCGGCGCCTGACGGAGATCGTGTTGCGGGACGCCGGCTACCTGCAGGAGCGCGACGCCGAGGACGACGCCGAGGGCGGCTGGAGCAAGCACAATCCGCCGCTGCCGTTGTACACGCTCGACGACGTCGAGGACACCCTCACGCTCCTGTCCCCGCTCGAGTTCGACGCCGACTTCGACCTCGGCGACGAGATCGTGGTGCGCTTCACCCGGGCCGGCCACATCCTGGGCTCGTCATCCGTGACGATCTCGACGCGCCGGACGTCCGTCCTCTTCTCGGGAGACCTCGGCCGCCAAGACCACCCTGTCCTGAAGCCCCGCGACATCCCGCCGAGCGCCCCGTTCGTGGTGGTGGAGTCCACGTACGGCGACCGCGAGCACCCCGAGCCGGTGAACCTGCCCCACGAACTACTCGCCGACGTCATCCGCCGCACCATCGCGCGCGGCGGCTCGGTGCTGATCCCGACGTTCGCCGTGGACCGCGTGGAGGTGGTTCTCAAGGCACTCGCCGAGATGCGCCGTGACGAGCGCATCCCCGAGGTGCCGATCCACGTCAACAGCCCGATGGCCCTCAACGCCCTCGAGGTGTACCGCGACATGCCCGAGGAGCTGCGCGCGGACCTGCGCCTCGACGCGTCCATCGACCGGCTCCACCTGCACGAGGTGCGCACGGCGGACGAGTCGAAGGCGCTCACCTCGGACGGCCCGCACGAGCCCTCGATCATCCTCAGCTCCTCGGGCATGCTGACGGGCGGGCGCGTGCTCCACCACCTCGCGCGGATGCTGTCGCATCCCGAGAACGCCGTGGTCCTGACCGGGTACCAGGCCGTCGGCACCCGTGGGCGCGCGCTCGCGGAGGGCGCCACCCAGCTCAAGATGCACGGTCGGTACGTCCCGGTGAAGGCCGAGATCGCGCAGGACGGCGAGTTCTCCGTCCACGCCGATGCCTCCGACCTCATGGACTGGCTGGCGGCCCTCGCGCCCGCGCCGGCACTCGTCTTCTGCACCCACGGGGAGCCGGACGCCGCTATGGCCCTCGGGCGCCGCATCGAGGACGAACTGGGGGTCAACGCCGTCGTCCCGAGGCACGGCGAGGTGGTCGTGCTCGACGACGCGGCCGAGAACCCTGAGTACGCCGACCGTGTCGCGGGGGCCGTGAGGATCCGGCGGCCCGACCGCGCCGAGTTGGCGGCTCATGGGGCACGGCCGCCGCGACTCGAGCCCCAGAAGGTTGCCGTCACCAGCGAGCTCACCTGGCGGGACGCGGGCGGTGGCGACGTCGTCCTCGAGGGCACAATCAGCATCCGGCTGCGGCGGGCCGACCTCCGGCTGGCGGTTGCCGCTGGGGTCGAGCCGGTGGTCGTGCCCGACATGGGTCTCGGGCGGGACTGACGGGGCAGCGCCACGGACTCTTGGTAGCGTTTGGGTGTCCCCGAGCGCACAGATTGAGGAGCAACTCGCCATGGGAGAACCGCAGCCGACCGCGCTGTGTCCGGTGTGTGGAACGAGGTCGCTCGTCGACCCCACGACCGGGAAGGTCCGGGCGCATCTTCGCAAGGGCGGGGTGCGTTGCGAGGGGAAGAAGGAGCCCGCCGGCGGCGTCGCCCGGCTCGTGCCACCGTTCCTCCGCCGTCGTCCGAAGGCTGACGACGACGGCACGCCGGCTGGGGCGACTGTCCGCGTCGCGGCGGACATGGAGAGTGCCGAGCCGGTCTCGGACCAGGTGAGGATCCGCGTGACCTGCCCGGTTTGCGGCCGGTTCTGCGGTGTTGACCTCGACGACATCCGCATTCGGCAGCACCGGAACCGGGCCAACCAGAAGTGCCGCGGCTCCGGAATGGTCCCCGAACTCGAGGACCTCAAGCTGGACGGGATCACCCCCGCCGAGGTCAGGAAGCGCCGCAAGGAGACGCTGGCCAAGGAGAAGCGCGCGGCCCGCGCCGCGCACTCGGCAAGTGCGGGCGGCCGGCCGGGATCCGGCCTCCGCGGAACGCTGACAGGTGTGCTGACCCGGAAGGGCTAGCCCGCGGGCGCGGGCGCGGGCGCCGTCGCCGTCGCCGTCGCCTCAGTGTGCGGCCGCGGCCTTCTTCCGCGGGACAAGGTGCATCACGGCCACCACGACGGCGCCGACCGTCAGCCCCAGCAGCGCGGAGGCGAGGGTGTTGACGAGCCAGCCGAGGAATCCGCCCATGGCGGGGAGTGCCTCGGCGATGGCCTGCTCGGCGTGGTGGACGAGGTCGTAGAGGCCGTGCCAGCCGAGCTCGTCGATCCCGACGAGCAGGATGTGGCCACCAACCCAGAGCATCGCGGCGATGCCGACTGTGGAGAGCACCTTCATGACGATGGGCATGCCCGTCACGAGGCCGCGTCCCAGGGCCTGGGACACCGCACTGTTCCGCTCGGTGAGGTGGAGGCCGATGTCGTCCATCTTCACGATCAGGGCCACCACCCCGTAGACCAGCGCGGTGATGGCGAGGGCGACCACGACGAGGATGATCGCGCGGGAGACGAGGGGCTCGTCCGCGACCTCGTTGAGCGAGATCACCATGATCTCGGCGGAGAGGATGAAGTCGGTGGTGATGGCCCCCTTCACCATCGAGTCCTCCCGTTCCCTGGCGCTGCCGGCCACGGGCGCCGTGGCCTTCTCCTCGTGGTGACCGGTGATCAACTCGTAGACCTTCTCGGCGCCCTCGTAGCTGAGATAGAGGCCACCCAGCATGAGGAGGGGCGTCAGCAGCCCGGGCAGGAACTGGCTGAGCAGCAGGATCGCGGGGAGGATGAAGACCAGCTTGTTGCGGATCGAGCCGACGGCGATCCGCTTGATCATCGGGAGTTCCCGTGACGCGCTGAAGCCGTCGACATAGCGGGGGGTCACGGCGGTGTCGTCCACCACCACGCCCATCGCCTTCGTGCTGGCCTTGCCCGCGGCGGCGCCGATGTCGTCGATCGACGCGGCGGCGAGCTTTGCGAGGGCGGCGACGTCGTCGAGCAGTGCGACGAGCCCGCCGCTCATCGTGCCCGCCGCTCGGACGACACGGCGGGGGTCGCGGCGGCGCGGATCGCAGGCGCGAGGCGCCAAGAGGGGCTGCGGAGGAGAGTGGTCACGAGACTGAACGCTAGTGCCGAACGGGCGAGGGGGCATATCGGACCAACCAGCCTCGCGGCCGGCCGGCGCAAACGCCGCGGGTGGCCGGGCGGCCAGCTCAGCGCCAACTGGTCACATGCAGGCGTGGTCGGGGTGGGCACCCCGCGACGGATTCCTTGATCGGATCTTCACACAACGCTGACCGGTGGAGCTGAAGCTGGGGCTCGGTGCCGGCGGGTGCCGGCAGCCCTGGTAAGAGTTCGAACCGAGGGTGTGGGGTGTGCCCCTCACCGCGGGTTGGAACCCTCACCGGCCGCGTGGGCAGCCCGGCTGGGGATGTGCGTCACGCCCGTCTGGACCAGTCCAGCAGCTCGTCCGCCGGCCGGGTGTTCATGATCCGCTCCCGCGCGATACCCTGTTCCTGCGCGCGGGCGGCGCCGTGGTCGAGGAAGTCGAGCTGGCCGGGGGCGTGGGCATCGGAGTCGATGGCGAAGGTGCACTCCAGCTCGTCCGCCAGCGCCAGCAGGTGCGTGGGCGGGTCCAGCCGCTCCGGTCGGGAGTTGATCTCCACCGCGACGTCGAACGTGCGGCACGCCTCGAACACCAGCTCGGCGTCGAAAACGGACTCCGGCCGCTGCCCCCGCCCGCCGGTGATCAGCCGCCCGGTCACGTGGCCGAGCACGTCCACGCGCGGGTTCGCCACCGCCCGGACCAGCCGCCGCGTCATCGCGCCCGCCTCCATCCGGAGCTTCGAGTGCGCCGAGGCGACGACGACGTCGAGGCCCGCCAGCACGTCGTCGTCCTGGTCGAGGGTGCCGTCCTCGAGGATGTCCACCTCGATGCCCGACAGGATCCGGAACGGCGCGAGCTCGGCGTTCAGGCGCGCGACGACGTCGAGCTGTTCGGCCAGCCGCGCCGCGGTGAGGCCGCGCGCCACGGTCAGCCGCGGGGAGTGGTCCGACAGCACGATGTACTCGTGCCCGGCCGCGATCGCGGCGCGCGCCATCGCCTCGATGGAGGCGGTCCCGTCCGACCAGTCCGAGTGCACGTGCAGGTCACCACGCAGCCATGAGCGGACCTCCTCACCGCCCGGCACCAGTGGGAAGGGGGCGGCCGCTTCGAGCTGGGCGAGGTACTCGGGCACCTGCCCGGCGGCGGCCTGCGTGGCCACCAGCGCGGTCTTCGGTCCGACGTCGGGCAGCTCGGCCAGCGTGCCGGCGGCGATCCGCGCCGCGAGTTCGCCGGGCAGCAGGGCAGCGAGGCGTCCCGCTGCCCGGCGGTACGCCCGGATCCGGTGCGTTTCCGCCAGCTCGCGCTCCAGCAGGTAGGCAATGCGCTCGAGCGCGGCGACCGGATCCATGTCAGGGCGTCGGCGCCGGCAGCGGCTCGAGCAGGAACACCGGGATCTGGCGGGAGGTGCGCTTCTGGTACTCGGCGTAGTTCGGGAAGGCGGCCACCGCGCGCTCCCACCACTCCGCACGCTCGTCCCCCGCCAGCTCGCGGGCGACGATGTCGACGCGCGCGGCCCCATCCTGCACCACCGCCCGGGGGTGGGCCACGAGGTTGTGGTACCAGACCGGGTTCTTCGGCGCCCCGCCCATCGACGCGACGACGGCCCATCGGCCCTCGTGCTCCACCCGCATGAGGGCGATCTTGCGGATCGCTCCAGTCTTCGCACCTGTGGTGGTGAGCACCACGATCGGGTAGCCGAGCATCGTGTTGTTGCGGGTGCCGTCGGAGGCCTCGTACTCCTCGACCTGGGTCCGGACGTGGTCGCGTGGGCTGGGGACATATTCTCCGGTCATGGTCCGATTCAACCGCACCGCCCGCCCGAGCGCGCGCGGCGGCTCCGGGAGGCAGGATGGGCCCATGCTGCTCGCCGACCTCGTGGCCACCTCCGCCGCCGTTGCCGCCACGCGCTCGCGGCTGGAGAAGCGCCGCCTCCTCGCCGCGGCCCTGACCGCCGCGGATCCCGGCGAGGTGGAGGTGGTGGCCTCCTACCTGTCCGGGCGGATCCGGCAGCGGCGCACCGGCGTGGGGTGGCGGACGCTGGGCGCCCTGCCGCCGCCGGCCGCGACGCCGTCGCTCACCCCCGCCGAGGTGGACGCGGCGCTGGGGCACATGGCCTCCCTCGCTGGCCCTGGCTCCCAGGAGGCCCGCGCCACCGCAGTCGCCGGATTGTTCGGGCGCGCGACGGCGCACGAGCAGCAGCTCCTGCGCGGCCTCATCTCCGGCGAGCTCCGGCAGGGGGCGCTGGACTCGCTCCTCCTCGACGCGATCGCGGAGGCCGCCGACGTGCCGCTGGCCGCCGTCCGCCGGGCCGCGATGTTCAGCGCGCTGTCGGGGCCGATCGCCGCCGCGGCCCTGCAGGGCGGGGCGACGGCACTCGCGGGGTTCCGCCTCGAGGTCGGCCGGCCCGTGCGGCCGATGCTGGCATCCTCGGCCCCCGACGTCGCGGCCGCCCTCGCCGCCCTCACGGGCCTGGCGGGCACAGACGGCGCCGCGGTCGCCGTCGACGGCAAGATCGACGGCATCCGCGTGCAGGTGCACAAGGCGGGCGACGACGTCGTCGTGTTCACCCGCTCGCTCGACGACATCACCGAGCGGGTCCCGGAGATCGTGGACGTGGTGCGCGGGCTGGGCGTGGGCAGCGCGGTCCTCGACGGCGAGGCGATCGCGCTCGGCCCCGACGGCCGGCCGCGCCCGTTCCAGGAGACCGGTTCGCGGGCGATGAGCACGACCGCTGACGGCTTGCGCGGGTCGGTCCCGCTCACCACGTACTTCTTCGACGCACTCCACCTCGAGGGCCGCGACCTCATCGACGCCCCCGCCGCGGAGCGCTTCGCGGGGCTGGCGGGCGCGGTCCCGGGGGAGTCGCTGGTCCCACGGCTGGTGACCACATACCCCGACGCCGTCCACCGGTTCTTCGCGGAGATGCTCGCGCGGGGTCACGAGGGCGTCGTCGTCAAGGACCTCGCCGCGCCCTACGACGCCGGTCGCCGCGGCTCCGCCTGGGTGAAGGTGAAGCCCCGGCACACCCTCGACCTCGTGGTGCTCGCGGTGGAGTGGGGGAGCGGGCGGCGCGAGGGCTGGCTGTCCAACATCCACCTCGGCGCCCGGGACGGCGACGGCTTCGTGATGCTCGGCAAAACGTGCAAGGGCATGACGGACGAGATGCTCGCGTGGCAGACCGCCCGCTTCCTGGAGTTGGAGACCGGCCGGCACGGGTACGTGGTGGAGGTGCGGCCGGAGCAAGTGGTGGAGATCGCCTTCGACGGCGTACAGCGGTCCTCCCGCTATCCCGGCGGGATGGCACTGCGGTTCGCGCGGGTGCTGCGCTACCGCGACGACAAGACCGCCGACGAGGCGGACACGCTCGCCACCGTCCGCGCGATCACCGGACTCGTGGACCCGTAGCTGGGACCTTGGTCCCGTCGTTTGGTATGCTTCGGTTCATGGCCCACGACCTCGCCCCGCGGAAGCACTTCGACTTCCCGATGTGCGGGTGTATGCGCTGTCGCTGAGCGCGACCGCCCCCCGGCCCCCGCAGGAGCCATCGCGCTCCGCACCGCCTCAGCGACCAACCCCCCGGCCAGTACCGCTCAGCGCTGACTCCGGCGCACCCGCTGTTCCCTGATCGCCCGTTCCTGTGGCGTCCCCCCAGTTCGTCCTCGCACCAAAGGATCCACCGATGTCCTCCGTTCCCCGCATCGACCCGCGCGGCCCGCGCTTCGCCGCCGCCGTCACCGCCGTCGTCCTCGTGGCGGCCCTGCTCCTCGGCCCCCGCTGGGGCCTCATCCCGCTTGCGATCCAACTGCTCGCCTTCGGCGCCGGCGCCCTGTTGGGCGTCGCCAAGCAGCCCTACGGCTGGCTCTTCCGCCGCTTCGTGCGCCCGCGCCTCGGCGCCCCGGCTGAGCTGGAGGACGTCCGTCCGCCACGGTTCGCCCAGGCCGTGGGGCTGGGGTTCGCTGTCGTGGCGCTCGTGGGGAACCTCCTCGGTGCCGCGCCGGTGTTCTACGCCGCCCTCGGCTTCGCGCTGGTCGCGGCCCTGCTGAACGCGGTGTTCGACTTCTGCCTCGGGTGCGAGATCTACCTCCGCATCGAGCGGCTCCGCCGCCGGGCGCCGCTGGCCGTGGGGGACGCGAGGTGACCGGCCTGCTGATCGTCGGCGGCGCCGTCGTCCTCGCGCTCGCGTTCGGGCTGTACCGCCGCGCCACGGACGGCCGCGCCCGCGCCGTCGCCACTGCCACGCGCCTCACGGCGGGTGACCTCGGCGCCGACCTCGGGGATCGCGCCACGTTCGTCCAGTTCTCCACGGCCGTGTGCGCCCCGTGCCGCACCACCCGCGCGGTGCTGGGCGCCGTCGCGGCCGGGAACGACGACGTCGTGCACGTCGACGTCGACGCCGAGTCCAGGCTCGAGCTCGTCGTGCGGTTCGACGTCACCCGCATGCCCACCGTCCTCGTCCTGGACGGCGACGGCGTCGTGCGGCATCGCATCGTCGGCGCACCACGGCGGGCGGACGTGCTCGGGGCCCTCGCGGCACTCGCGGCTTGACCCCTCCGGCGGTTTCCGCCGCCGTGCACCTACCGGCGGCGGCCGCCGGAGCGTAGGCTGTCATGGATGACCAGACGCACGTGGCCCCTCCTGCCCGCGCTGTCAACGGTCCTGGTGTCGTTGGCTGCGGCGGTGCTCCTCGCTGTGCCGGCGTCGGCGGAGGACCAGGAGAGGGTCTCGGCGGTCAACCCGGTCGGCAACGACATCTCCTACCCGCAGTGCACCGCGTCCGGGTGGGACGGCGAGACGTACGTCGGATTGGGAGCCACCGCGGTGCCGAGTAGCGCCCGGTTCGGGATTGTCGGGGTGAACGGCGGCACGGCCGCCATTGCCAACCCGTGTCTTCCCGCCCAGTTGGCCTGGGCCGGGAGGCTTCCCGGCCTCGCCAACCAGCCCAGGCTGCAGCTCTACGTGAACACGGCGAACCCCGGAGCCGTGCTCCGGGAGTTCGGGGTCGTCACCTGGCCGGTTGCCACCACGGCCGGGAACCCCTACAACGCGGTCGCGAACCAGCCCGAGGGGTGCACCGCGGACGGCGTGGGGACGAACACCCCTGCGTGCTCCTGGCAGTACGGCTGGGAGCGGGCCGAATGGGCGGTCAGTCTCGTGGACGCCGCCGCTGCCGAGGCGGATGTCACCGTGAACCTGTCGGCGACAGTGGTGTGGCTGGACGTCGAGACCTCGAACACCTGGCAATCGGGAGTCACCGGACTGCGGAACAATGCGGCCGTGCTGGAGGGCATGACCGCGAGGTACGAGTCCCAGGGCGCGGAGGTCGGGCTGTACTCGACCCGCTACCAGTGGGGCCTCATCGTCGGCGGCAATCTGGGGACCACCCGGGACCTGGCTGGCCTGGACAGCTGGATCGCCGGTGCCACCAGCCTCGATGCCGCCAAGTCCTTCTGCGACACCAAGCCGGCCCTCACCACCGGCGGGGAGGTCACGCTGGCCCAATACGTGCCCAAGGATCTCGATCTCAACTACTCCTGCGCGGATCGGCCCTGATCCCTGCGAGACTCGTTCCATGACCACCGCGCCCGCGAGTTTCTTCTCCGCCTACAACCATGGCTTCGTCCGCGTGGCCGCCGTCACCGTGCCGGTGGCGCTGGCGGACCCGCGGCGCAACGCCGAGATCATTCTGGGGCAGGCGCGCGCGTGCCACGACGACGCCGTCGCCCTCGCTGTTTTCCCGGAGTTGGGCCTGTCCGGCTACAGCATCGACGACCTCTTCCTGCAGGACGCCCTCCTCGACGCCGTCCAGGCGGCGGTGGCCGAGGTGGCCCGCGGCTCGGCGGGGCTGCTCCCCGTCCTGGTGGTGGGCGCGCCGCTCCGCCACGGCAACCGCCTGTTCAACTGCGCCGTGGTGATCCACCGCGGCGAGATCCTCGGCGTCGCCCCGAAGTCGCTGTTGCCCACCTACCGCGAGTTCTACGAGCGGCGCTGGTTCGCCCCCGGTGACGACGTTCGCGGCGAGTCCATGGTCGTGGCCGGCCGGGAGGTCCCCTTCGGTCCCGACCTGCTCTTCGAGGCCGACGACGTGCCCGGCTTCGTCCTCCACGTGGAGGTCTGCGAGGACATGTGGGTGCCGATCCCGCCGTCGGCGGAGGCCGCGCTCGCCGGGGCGACCGTGCTGGCGAACATCTCCGGCAGCCCCATCACCGTGGGCCGGGCCGCGGACCGGCACCTGCTCTGCCGGGCGTCGTCGTCGCGCGCCCTCGCGGCGTACGTCTACGCCGCGGCCGGCCTCGGGGAGTCGAGCAACGACCTCTCCTGGGACGGCCAGACGATGGTCTACGAGAACGGCGCCCTCCTCGCCGAGGGCGAGCGGTTCCCGACGACGGCGTGCCGCACGATCGCCGACGTCGACGTCGACCTGTTGCGGCAGGAGCGCCAGCGCCAGGGCACCTTCGACGACAACCGGCGCACCCACGCGGCCGCCGTCGACCGCTTCCGGCGGGTACGGTTCCGGCTGGAGCCGCCGCGGGGGGACATCGGGTTGCGGCGCCAGGTGGACCGCTTCCCGTTCGTGCCGGACGATCCCGCGCGCCTCGAACAGGACTGCTACGAGGCCTTCAACATCCAGGTCTCGGCGCTGCAGCAGCGGATGGCGTTCATCGGCGCCCCGAAGCTGGTGATCGGCGTCTCCGGCGGGCTGGACTCCACCCACGCGCTCCTCGTGGCGGCGCAGGCGATGGACCGGCTGGGGCGGCCGCGCACGGACATCCTCGGGTTCACGCTGCCCGGGTTCGCCACCTCGGAGCACACGAAGGCGAACGCGTGGGCCCTGGGGCGTGCGCTGGGCATCACCTTCGAGGAGATCGACATCCGCCCCGCCGCCCGGGAGATGCTCGCGAGGATGGGCCACCCGTTCGCCGTCGGGGAGCCGGTCTACGACGTCACCTTCGAGAATGTCCAGGCCGGCCTCCGCACCGACTACCTCTTCCGGCTGGCCAACGCCCGCCGCGGCATCGTGGTGGGCACCGGGGACCTGTCCGAGATGGCGCTCGGGTGGATGACCTACGGGGTCGGGGACCAGATGTCCCACTACGCGGTGAACACCGGGGTGCCGAAGACCCTGATCCAGCACCTCGTGCGGTGGGTGATCTCCTCGGGGCAGTTCGAGACGGGCGTGGGGGAGGTGCTGCAGTCCGTGCTGGACACGCGGATCTCCCCGGAGCTGGTGCCCACCGGCGAGGAGGACGAGGTCCAGAGTACCGAGGACGCGATCGGGCCCTACAACCTCCACGACTTCACCCTCTTCTGGGTGCTGCGGTACGGGCTGCGGCCCAGCAAGATCGCGTTCCTCGCGCACCACGCCTGGCGGGATGCGGAGGCGGGCGCCTGGCCGCCCGGCTTCCCCGCGGACGCCCACTTCGCCTACGACCTGCCGACCATCCGCCGCTGGCTCGAGGTGTTCCTCAAGCGCTTCTTCGGGTTCGCCCAGTTCAAGCGCACAGCACTGCCCAACGGGCCCAAGGTCATGGCGGGTGGGGCGCTCTCCCCCCGCGGGGAGTGGCGCGTGCCCTCCGATGCGAAGGCGACGGCGTGGCTGGCGGAGCTGGAGCGGGCGCTGCCCTCCGACGGCTAGGCTGCACCCATGTCAACGCTTGTTCTCACGGTGATCGGTGACGATCGGCCCGGCCTGGTCGACGTCCTCTCGGGACTGGTCACCGCCCACGGCGGCAGCTGGGAGCACAGCCGGATGGCGCGGCTCGGTGGGAAGTTCGCCGGTATCGTGCAGGTGGAGGTTCCCGAGCAGGAGGTGGGCGGGCTCCGGGCTGCGCTGCGGGAACTCGGCGAACTGGGCCTGCTGCACATCACGGTGGACGGTGCGGGCGACGATCGGGTGCCCGACGGCGCCCGCGTGGGGCTCGAGCTGGTGGGCAGCGACCAGCCCGGCCTCGTCCACGCGGTCTCGGCCGCGCTAGCCGCCCTCGGCGCAAGCATCGAGGAGCTCTCGACCGCGATGCGGGATGCCCCCATGGGGGGCGGGCTCATGTTCGAGGCCAGTGCCATCGTGGTGCTGCCCGCCGCCCTCTCGATCGACGACCTGCGCACCCACCTCGAGGCGGTCGCCTCACACCTGATGGTGGACCTCGCTCTCTCCGAGTGAGCTCACCGCTCCCCGAACACCCGCTCCCACAGGTCGGCTCCGAAGGACGTGGGCAGCGGCGCACCCGGCACCACCCGGAAGGTCCGCGCGCCGTCCTCCGCGCGCTCGGCGCGCAGGGAGAGGACATCGTCCCGGCCCTCGTCCGCGAGGCCGCGGGCGAATTCGTGGAGGTGGGTCACCATGACCACCCGCAGGCCCCCCTCCACGAGTCCATCGACCAGCTGCCGCGCGATCCGCGAGCCCTCCCGCTCGTTCGTGGACGCGAACGACTCGTTGGACAGGACCAGGTCGCCGGGGGCGGCGCGATCCACGATCCGGCTCATCCGGGCCAGTTCCTCATGCAGCTTGCCACTGCGCAGCGCGTCGTCCTCCTCACGCCGGAAGTGGGTGTGCACCCGTCCCACGCCCGTCGACCTGGCTGACGAGGCTGACGGCCGGGGGCTCGGCGAGCTCCGCGAGGAAGGTGACCCACACGCAGGTGCTTCCCAGGTCGAGGATGCGCTCCAGCGCCGCGCGGGAGAGTCGCACGGCGTCCGCGGCGGTGGTGGAGGTGAACACCTCGTTGAGGATGACGAGGCTGCGCGGGGTGGCGACGTCGAGGATCCCACGCAGGCGCAGGAGGTCGTCCTCGAGGGCGCCGCGCAGGTCCGCGAGCTCCTCGGAGCGCCCGAAGTGGGTGAGCACCTGGTCGGGCAGGGGCAGCCGTGCGTGCCGCCCCGGCACGGGGAGCCCGAGGGCCGCCAGCCAGGCGATCGCGCCGACCATGCGGGCGAAGGTCGTCTTGCCGCCCTGGTTCGGGCCGGTGACGACGGCGACGCGCTCGCCGCCGGTCAGGCGCGCGTCGTTGAGCACCACCGGCCCATGGCGCCGCACCGCCAGCGCCGGGTCGAACGAGTCGACGAGGTCGAGGTTCGCATCGACCCCGACGTCGGGCCAGCAAACCGGCAGGTCGGCGGCGCGGAGGCGGGCGGCGAACTCGAGGCCCGCGAGGTAGAACTGGAGGTCCCGGTCCGCGGTGCCCAGGACCGGGTCCAGGAACAGGCGGTGCTCGGCGGCGAACCGCTCGAGCAACCCGAACTGCTGGGGGTACAGGGCCGCCACCCGTTCGACGATCGCCTCCTCCACGTGGTTCAGCTCCGCACGCTCGGACGGCCGCTTCACGTGGGAGAGCACGGATTGCCCGACCCGGCCGAAGACCTCCTCGAGCTCTGCCGCGTAGTCGCGTTCGTCCCCTGCGGGCAGTGTGACGCTCACCCGGTCGCCCGCGACGAGC
>JADGOQ010000162.1 GCA_017882885.1 Actinomycetales bacterium
CTCCCTGACCAAAGACGTCAACCAGCTCGACGTCGTCGCCGGCGAGCACCCGGATGGGAGCGAGGCGGGGCTCGCCGAAACCCACCTCGCCATGCACTTCGGGCTGGAACCGGGCGACGACGTCGCCGTGCTGACGGCCTCGGGGTGGCGCGATGTGGCGGTGACGGGCGAGGCGGTGTCCGCGGAGTACCTCTGGCCCGCGCGCAGCTCCCAGGAGTTCTTCGAGGCTCCGGGAAGCTTCGGGGTCCTGTTCGTGACGGACGACGTCCTCGACGCCGTCGACCAGACCCAGATACTCCCCCAGCTCCTCGTGCGCTACCAACCGGGCGTGGACACCGCGGCCCTCGACGCCGCCGTCCACACCACGGCCCTCGAGCACGGTGCGGCGGGGGTGGTCACCCGCGCGGACCAGCCGTCGAACAAGGCCCTGAACCTGGACGTCACCGGGTTCGAGCAGATGGCCGTGTTCTTCCCGGCCATGTTCCTCCTCGTCTCCGGGCTCGCCGCGTACACGCTGCTGACACGTGTGGTGCACTCGCAGCGCAGCGTCATCGGCACGCTCCGGGCGAACGGCTTCTCGCGGCGCACCGTGCTGTGGCACTACCTGTCCTATGGGCTGTGGCTCGGGACGCTGGGGGCGGTGCTCGGGATCGCGCTCGGCATTCCCGCCGGTTGGGCGATGACGGTGGCCTACACCGCCGAACTCGGGATCCCGGACACGATCCGTGAGCTGCGGTGGATCACCCCGCTCGGCGGCCTTGCGTTCGGGATCGCCGCCGGGGTGCTGTCCGCGTGGGTTCCCGCACGCACCGCGGTTCGCCTGGTACCCGCCGAGGCGCTGCGGGGGGACGCGCCCGCCACCCCTGCGCGCCGCGGCCTCCTCGAACGTGTCCTCCCGCCGTCGTCCCGCCTGCCTGTGCAGTGGCGGATGGTGGTGCGCGGCATCGGCCGGAGCCCCCGCCGCAGCTCCTCGGTCGTGGTGGCGATCGTGCTGGCCATGACGCTCGTGTACACCACGTGGGCCATGGTCGACACCGTCACGATCCTCCTCGACCGCCACTTCAGCGTGATCAACCGCCACGACGCCGACGTCGTGACGTCGGTGCCCGTCGACGACGCCGCCGTGGCGGCAGTCGCCGGCGTCCCCGGCGTCCGGACCGCCGAGCCGGTGGTGGTCCTCGAGTGCTCGCTCCAGGGTCCAGACGACACCTATTCGACGACCCTGTTCTCCTACGAGTCCGGTACGGCGGTCCACGGCTTCGTCACGGCGAGCGGCAGGGGACCGGCCTCCGGCGTCGTCGTCGGCGAGGCGGTCCTGGAGGAGACCGGCGCCGAGGTGGGCGACACGCTGCGGGTCTCGCTCCCGACCCTCGACGTCACCTTCGACGCCACGGTCGAGGACACCGTGCGGGAGCCCATGGGCAGCCCGGTGTACGTGGCCCGGGAGACGCTCGAGGACGTCCTGGCGGCCGACGGCGGCCCCGGGTGGCGGGACGCGATCACCCAGCCGGGGGTCTCGGTGATCGCACTGCTGCTGGACGACGGCGCCGACCGCGACGCCGTGCTGGACGAGGTGCGCGCCCTGCCCGAGGTGGCCTCGGTCACCGACGTCCGGGCGGCGTGGACCATGATCGAGCAGTACATGGGGCTCTTCTACCTGATCGTCGGCATGATGCTGGCGTTCGGCGGCGTTCTCGCGGTGGCGCTGATCTACAACGTCGTATCGGTGAACCTCGCGGAGCGGACCGGGGAGCTAGCCACCATGCGCGCCAACGGCGTCTCGCACCGCCGGATCGCAGCGTATGTACTGGCGGAGAACATGATCCTCACGGCGTTCGGGGTGGTACCGGGGGCCCTCGTGGCGCACACCGCGGCGTCGTGGCTGATGTCCACCTACTCCACCGACATGCTGTCCTTCGACCTGGAGACCCGGCCGGCCACGATGGTGCTCACCATTGCTGCCATGTTCCTGGTCACCGCGGTCTCGTTGTGGCCCGGGATGCGGGCCGTGCGGCGCCTGGACATCGCCACCGACGTGCGCGAGCGCTCGCAGTGACCCACGACAGCGCGGCTTTACCGGCACACTGGCGGTATGGACCAGTTGCGCGTGGCCGTCGGTGAGGAGGTCGTCGTGAGCGACGGCCGGACGATCCGGGTAACGAGCCACATGTACGACGCCCTCACGCGGATCCGGCCCGCGCTCGTCGCCACGGCGCAGGCCCGCGCCATCACGACGTACGGTGCGCTCAACCTCGCGACCGGCCGGCCCTACGCGGACCACGGGCTCGGCCCGGCCCTCGCGGTCCTCGAGGTCGACTGTGCCCGGCGCGGCGAGCCCCCACTCACCGCCCTCGTGGTGACGGCGTCGACACACGAGGTGGCCGGCGGCTTCCACGGCGACCCACCCGCCGACAGGGACGCATGCTGGCACCGCTGGGACAGGGCTCGCCCGCGCCGCCGCCGTCGGGCAGGCTGATACGTCCATGAGAACGTCCGAACGCGGGGCGCGGCGCCTCGGCGTGATGGCGCTGGCGCTCGGCCTCCTCGCGGTCACCGGAGTCGGCGTCGCCGTCCTCACCGGCACGCTCCCCCCGGCCCCACCCGGGCGCACCGCCGCCGAGGATCTCCCGCCCCTCACCGTGCGGGACGTGGTCCTCGGTGTCGGGGGCGATGAGGCGCAGCGCAACGTGGCCTGGTACAGCATCGACGCGCGCGCCCGGTGCGTGCAGTACTCCAGCGCGTCCGGCGACGATGCGTTCCGCGAGGACGTCACCACAGTCGAGGCGTATGCGTCCGGCGACGCCGTTCCCGCCGGCTTCACCTGGTTCCACGCCACCATGGGCGGCCTGGAACCCTCCGCTCGCTACGCGTACCGCTTCGGCGACTGCGAGACCACCTGGTCGACGCCGTTCGAGTTCGCCACGCACGACGACGGCTCGTTCGGCTTCCTGCTGTTCGGCGATCCGCAGCTCCGTGTCGCGACCGCCGACGCCGACCCGGGTCGCGGGTGGGCGGACACGGCCCGCCAGGCGGTCCAGCGCTTCCCCGGCACGGACTTCATGATGACCACGGGCGACAACATCGACAGCCCCACCGACACGGCGCAGACCATCGAGTGGGAGCTGTTCCTCGCTCCACCCGAGCTCAGCCAGTACGCGCTTGCCCCAACGATCGGCAACCACGACGAGGCCGACGGCGCCGGGACCCAGTACGGCCAGCACTTCGCCCTGCCGAATCTCAGCGAAACCAGAGCAACCGTCGCCGGCAGCGGCGACTACTGGTTCACCTACAACGAGGCGTTGTTCATGAACCTCGACTCCAACAACCCCGATGTGGCCGAACACGAGCGCTTCATGACGAAAGTGCTGGCAGCCCATCCCGAGGCCGCCTGGACCGTCGTCGCGCTCCACCACGCTCCGTACGGCTCGTCGTTCCACTCGGCCGATCCGGGCATCGTCGCACTGCGCGGCACCCTCTCCCCCATCCTCAGCGAACTGGGCATCGATCTGGTGATCAGCGGCCACGAGCACAGCTACGCCCGGTCGTACCTGATGAACGGCACGGTGCCCGTCGCCTCTTCCGGTGGGCCCACGGTCACACCGCGGGACGGTGAGGTCCTGTACATCACCGCCAACTCCGCCTCCGGTGGGAAGTTCTATGACGTGACTGGTGACCAACCTTGGATCGCCGTGACCAACCAGGAGCGGGTCGCCAACTACTCCAACATCCGCGTCGAGGACAGCGCAATCACCATCACCACCTACCGTACCTCCGACGGGTCCGTGGTCGACCGCGTGGTCCTCATGCGGAACCGTTCCAGCTGACTCGCCCCCTGCCAGGACCGCGACCGACGTCGGCGGTGGAGCCGGAGGTGACGGGATCCCTCGGGGACTATCGGCGCCGCGCCGCCCCGCCCGCGCCCGCGGATCCTCCGAGGACCGTCGAGGCGCCGAACAGGAAGCCGAAGTTGTACCAGCCACCGTTGTTGTTGACCTCGTAGATGTTCACGTTCTCGTTGAACAGGGAGACGATGAACGTGACCGGGCTGATGAAGCCGTGCCAGAGGCCGTCCCAGAAGCCCGCCGTGCCCGCGGCCTCGGCCGGGTTCGGTCCGGGGGCGCAGGCGGCCAGAAGGCTCACGGCCACCACCACGAGTGCCGTTGTGGACACCCGGCGTGCTCTCGCACTCATTGCTGCCTCCCGTGACGTCGAGGCTCCCAAGCATGCCACAGCCCGCGAGCGCCCAGACCCTTGTCACGCCAGCTCGACTGGACTACCGTCAGGGACTTGAGTCCTAGGAGGGGCATGGACGCGAACGGGATCCCACAGGTGGCTCCCGGCGCGGTCGGAATCCACCTCTCCTGGAGCGGTCCCCGTTCGTGGGTGTACTCCCCCACCGGCTTCACGGTGCAACGCCGTCGGGCCGGACGACGCGAGGCCCGGGAGTGTGAGCGGCTCGACGCCGCCGCGATCGCCACGCTGCGCCTCGTCCGCGAGCGCCTGCTCCCCTTCGGCGTCCTCACACTCCTCCCAGGCCGCTGGCTCGAACCGCTCACGGGCCCCGCCCCCGTCGTCGACACCCCCACGGACACCTTCCACCTCGACCTCCACGCGGACCATCGCCTGGTCCGGGTGACGGTCACCGCAAAGCTCTCGTTCCTCGTCGCCCGGTGCGACGGCCGGGTGGTCGGGGTGGACGGCCCCCGCTCCGGCGCCGTGACCCACGTGGTCCGGGCGCCGCGGATCGACGCCGCCACCATCGTGACCCTCGACCCCACCGCCCTCCAGGTGTGCGTGGACGGCGTCGGCGACGACGCGGAGGACTGGAAGGACGTCCCCGCCCTCGTCAGCGGACTCACCCTGCCGTTCCGTGAGCTGATGCCCACCCTGACCGGCCCAGCTGACGAGCTCACCGAGGCCCGCGGCCGCCTGCTGCCGGGCGAGGTGCTGGACGCCGAGGAGTTCGAACGGCTCGCCGCCGTCGTCCGACCCCCCCTCCGCTCGGCCGGGCCGCCGCGGCCCGCGGAGCTCGCCATGCTGCTGCGAGCGGAGCCGGACACCGACCCCGAGGAGGTGCGCGCCCTGGACCCGCTCCGGGTGCTGCCGGCCCACCCGACCTGGCGTCGTGCCCTGGGCTTCGCGCTCTTCGATGACGACCCAGCGCTGGTCGCCGACGAGTCGTA
>JADGOQ010000163.1 GCA_017882885.1 Actinomycetales bacterium
CGGGGCGGAGGTCTTCACCGGCTGGATCGCCGGCACTGCGACCTTGTTCTCCCAGTTGCCGCACAGCGCCGTCGCCTGGCCTGGAGGACTTCCGGGCGCCCTCGCGCTGGCCGCGCTCCACGCGGCGGTCGCGCTCCTGCTGCTGCGCGTGCGGCGGGTTCGTCCCGTGATCGTCGTGGTGGCGCTTGTGTTCGCGCTCCTGGTCGCGATCGCCTCCATGTGGCCGGGCGCCGGCCGGGTGTGGTCGGTCCGCCAGTGCGACGTCGGGCAGGGGTCCGCGTTGCTGGTGCGGTCGGGGACACACTCCGCCGTGATGGTGGACGTGGGCCCGGAGGAGGGCCGCTCCCAGGAGTGCCTCGAGGACGCGGGCGTGACCCACCTCGACCTCCTTGTCCTTACGCACCCGCACGCCGACCATGTGGGCAACCTGGCCGCCGTCCTCGCCGCCGCGAGCGTCGACCGGGTCCTGGTCTCGCCCGCGACGGAGCCGGCGGGCGCGGTCCGGTACGTCGCAGCGGAACTGGCGTACGCGGGTCTCGAGCCGGAGACTGGCCTCGCCGGGCGGGCGGGACGCGCCGGGGAGGTCGAGTGGGAGGTGCTCTGGCCCGCCGCGGACACGGGTATCGCGGACGCCAACGACCTGTCAGTCATCGCGTTGCTCGCCGCCCCCGGGGGGCGTGCCCTCGGGCTCGGTGACCTGCAGGGCGACGGCCAGGCGGGACTCGCCGACGCCGTCGCCACCTGCGGGGAGCGTTGCCGGGGGGTGGAGGTGGTGGCCATGGCGCACCACGGCTCGCGCGACCAGGACCAGGCACTCGCGCGGCTGCTCGACCCCGCGATCACACTGGTCTCGGTGGGCGAGAACGGGTACGGCCATCCCACCGCCGAGGCGCTCTCGCTGTACGAGGGGCTGGGGAGCGCGCTCTGGCGCACGGACGAGGACGGGGCGGTGGTGGTCACGTTCGATGGGACGCGCGCCGTGGTTGCCAGTGGTCCGTGACAAACTTGGTCCGTGAGCACAACGGGCACCTGGGACACGGCCACGCTCGGGCCGGTGGTACTCATCCGCGGCGCCGAAGGGGTGCTGGCCGACCGCGCGCTGGCGTCGCTGCTGGAGCAGGCGCGGGCGGTGGACCCGGAGGTGGAGGTCACCCGCCTCGACGCCGCCGGCTACGAACAGGGCCGGCTCACGTACCTCGTCAGCCCGTCCCTCTTCGGGGAGCGGCGCGCCGTGGTGGTCGAGGGCGCGGAGGCGATGTCGGACGCCTTCCTCGACGACTGCCTGGCCTACATCGCGGACCCGGCCGACGACGTCTGGTTGGTGGTGCGCCACGCCGGCGGTACCCGGGGCAAGAGGCTCCTGGACGCCCTCGCCCGGGCGGGCGCCGTCGTGGTGTGCGACCCGATCAAGCGGGACAGCGACAAGGTGGACTTCGTGCGCGCTGACTTCAAGCGGGCCTCACGGCGGATCGAGGGCGAGGCGGTGCAGGCGCTCATCGACGCCGTCGGATCGGACCTGCGGGAGCTCGACGCCGCGATCCGGCAACTGCTGGCGGACACGACCGGGGTGGTGGGCACCGCCACGGTGGACCGCTACTACGGGGGACGGGTGGAGGCCAGCGGCTTCCGGGTGGCTGACGCCGCGCTCGCCGGGGACGCCGCCACCGCCGTCATCCTCGCGCGGCACGCGATGGCCACGGGAACGCCCGCGGTCCCCCTGGTGGCGGCCCTCGCCGCGAAACTGCGAACGCTCGCGAAGGTGGGAGCGATGCGCGGGCGGGGGTTGTCCGCGGGGGATGTCGGGCTGGCTCCCTGGCAGGTGCAACGCGCGGAACGGGACCTCCGCGGCTGGAGGCCGGAGGCGATCGCGGAGGCCATCACCGCCGTCGCGCGGGCCGACGCCGAGGTCAAGGGCCTCAGCCGGGACCCGGACCACGCGATCGAACGAGCCATCCTGCGGGTGGTGGCGGCCCGAAACGGGGAGGGCACGGCGTCCTGACCGGACGCACGGAAAGAGGGTGCCGATGACTCGGCACCCTCTTCCCGACGGGGACGCTCAGGAGAGCTTTTCCACCTGCTGGGCCAGCTTGGACTTGCGGTTCGCGGCCTGGTTGCGGTGGATGACGCCCTTGGACACAGCCTTGTCCAGCTTGCGGGACGCCTCCTTGAGGGCGGTCGCGGCGGTGTCCTTGTCACCTGCGGTGACGGCCTCGCGCACGCGGCGCACGTAGGTCTTCAGCTCGCTCTTGACGGCCTTGTTGCGCTGGCGCGCAACCTCGTTCGTGCGGATCCGCTTGATCTGCGACTTGATGTTTGCCACGGATGGACTTTCTGGTTCGTTCGCTTTCGCGAGCTTGTGGTGGTCGATTGAGGGAACGTCAGCAGCGGGACCGATGGCGTGGGGATGCCGTATGCGAAGCCGCTGACTTGGCGCCCGCCCGACCGAGCAGGAACCCAACGAGCAATCCTAGCAAGGTTGCGGGCGAAGGCGAATTCCGTGCCGGCCGCGGGCGTGCGGCCCTCCTCACAAACGGCGGCCGCGCCTCACCTCGCGCACCGTCATGACTCAAGGATATCCGCGCCCGTGGCCGCGTCAGGTTACGGCGAGGACAACGACACTCATCATGGCCCCGAGCGATGCCGCCGGGATCGCGACGATCGTGCCGAGCAGCGCCACGAGCGTGACCCGCAGGTCGTCCTTAAGGTAGGGCGCATTGACGGTGCCGCCCGCCGCCAGGACCATGGCGCGCTGGGCCGCCTCGACGCGGGGGAGGTAGCGTGCGGTGCGGATGGAGTTCTCCCACTGCACCTCCTGCAGCAGCCCCAGTTCGTCGGACAGGCGATCCGCGGCCGGCGCCGGCATCGCGACCACTCCGGCGGAGAGGTTCTGCGCGGCGAGCGCGGCCTCCATGTCGTCCACGTGCCGGGTCAGCCTCTCGCGACGCCAGGCGAACACCGCGATGAAAACCGCGAGCACGACGGCGACGGCGAACAGGAACCACGCGAAGAACGACCCGGCGGACCGTGCGGCCAGGTACGAGAGCAGCAGGTAGAGGCCGTCGGTGATCGCGGCCATCGCCAGCAGGATCGAGCCCGGCCGCGAGCCGAACCGGATCATGGCGGGGAAGACCTTGTTGATCAGGTCAGTTGTCATGGGCACCTCACTCACAGGGTGGAACGTGCGCGGGAGCGCGGTTGTTCCCGGCGTTCGGGCGCCCCGTTTCCGCCCCTCCGGGGTGAGGTCCCCGTTTCCGCCCCATCGGCCGGCATGGGACGATGGGGGGGAGCGTCAAGTACCCGAGAGGTTTCGTTGATCCCATCCCCAGAGCTCGCGCGGACCATCGCGCCCGCTGCCACACCCTCCGAGTTGCTGCGCAACTTCTGCATCATCGCGCACATCGACCACGGCAAGTCCACTCTGGCCGACCGCATGCTGCAACTCACGGGCGTGGTGGATGAGCGCTCGATGCGGGCGCAGTACCTGGACCGGATGGACATCGAGCGCGAACGCGGCATCACGATCAAGTCCCAGGCCGTTCGCATGCCGTGGCAGGTGGGCCCGAAGGCCTATGCGCTCAACATGATCGACACCCCCGGCCACGTGGACTTCACCTACGAGGTGTCCCGGTCGCTGGCCGCGTGCGAGGGGGCGGTCCTGCTTGTGGACGCCGCCCAGGGCATCGAGGCCCAGACGCTGGCGAACCTGTACCTGGCCCTCGAGAACGACCTCGTCGTCATCCCGGTCCTCAACAAGATCGACCTGCCCGCGGCCCAGCCGGAGAAGTACGCCGAGGAGCTCGCCAACCTGGTGGGCGGGACGCCCGACGAGGTGATGCGGGTCTCCGGCAAGACCGGCGAGGGCGTGCGTGAGCTCCTGGACCACATCGTGGAGCTGGTCCCGCACCCGACGGGGGACCCGAAGGCCGCCGCCCGGGCCATCATCTTCGATTCGGCGTACGACAGCTACCGCGGCGTGATCACTTACGTGCGCGTGAAGGACGGCAGCCTGAACCCGCGCGAGCGCATCGTGATGATGTCCACCGGCGCCACCCACGAACTGCTGGAGATCGGCGTGATCTCGCCCGAGCCCACACCCACCAAGGGCCTCGGCGTCGGGGAGGTGGGGTACCTCATCACGGGGGTGAAGGAGGTGCGGCACTCGCGCGTCGGCGACACCGTGACCAACGCGTCGAAGCCGGCGAAGGAGGCCCTCGGCGTGTACCGGGAGCCCAAGCCCATGGTCTTCTCCGGCCTCTTCCCGATGGACGGCTCGGACTACCCCGACCTGCGTGACGCCCTTGACAAGCTCAAGCTGAGTGACGCCTCGCTCAGGTACGAGCCCGAGACGTCGGACGCGCTGGGGTTCGGCTTCCGGTGCGGCTTCCTCGGCCTGCTGCACCTGGAGATCGTGCGCGAACGCCTCGAGCGCGAGTTCGGCCTGGACCTGATCTCCACCGCACCCAACGTGGAGTACACCGTGACGATGGAGGACCGCACCGTCCTCGACGTCACCAACCCGTCCGAGTTCCCGTCCGGCAAGGTGGCGGAGATCCGGGAGCCGATCGTCAAGTCCACCATCCTCGCGCCGAGCGAGTTCGTGGGCGCCATCATGGAGCTCTGCCAGCAGCGCCGCGGCTCCCTGCTGGGGATGGATTACCTCTCCGCCGAGCGCGTCGAACTGCGCTACATGCTCCCGCTCGCCGAGATCGTGTTCGACTTCTTCGACCAGCTCAAGTCCCGCACCCGTGGCTACGCCTCGCTGGACTACGAGGACGCCGGCGACGCCCCCGCGGACCTCGTCAAGGTGGACATCCTCCTCAACCACGAGGCGGTGGACGCCTTCTCGGCGATCGTGCACAAGGACAAGGCTTACGCGTACGGCGTCGACATGGCCGGCAAGCTCCGCAAACTGATCCCGCGGCAGCAGTTCGAGGTGCCGATCCAGGCGGCCGTGGGCTCGCGCGTGATCGCCCGTGAGACCATCAGCGCCCTGCGGAAGGACATGCTCGCAAAGTGCTACGGCGGCGACATCACCCGCAAGCGCAAGCTGCTGGAGAAGCAGAAGGAGGGCAAGAAGCGCATGAAGGCCATCGGGCGGGTCGAGGTCCCCCAGGAGGCGTTCATCGCGGCCCTCACCTCGGACGCCACCGGGAAGAAGTGACGGCGCCCGCCCACGTGGTGGGTGGTACGCCGACGCCGTCCCGGCCGCGCGTGACCGCACGTGTCACGTCCTTCGGGCGCACCGGCGGGCAGGTGGACGCCGCGTTCGCACGCGTGCTTGCGAGCCACGGCGCGCTCCTCATCGAACCGGAGCGCGGCGAGTCGTTCACATCGGTCGCCCCCGGCTGGGTCCTCGACGCCGTGTCCGCCTTCGGACGCAGCGCCCCGCTGGTCGTGGAGGTGGGTTCCGGCGCCGGGGAACAGGTGGTCCGCGCCGCCGCCGCCCACCCGGAGCGAGACTTCCTCGCGCTCGAGGTGTGGACCGACGGCATCGCCGCCACCGCCCGCCGGGCGGCGGAGACCGGCGTCACCAACCTGCGCGTGCTCCGCGCCGACGCCCACCAGGTGTTCGCCGGAGCGCTACCCTCCGGGAGCGTGGCGGAGGTCTGGACCTTCTTCCCCGACCCGTGGCGCAAGTCCCGCCACCACAAGCGGCGCCTCGTGAATCCCGCCTTCGCCGACGACGTCGCGCGCGCCCTCACCCCGGGCGGGTGCTGGCGCCTCGCCACGGACTGGGAGGACTACGCCGGCCAGGTGCGCGACGTCCTCTCCGCCTGCACCCTGCTCGAGTCCGGGCCGGAGTGGGCGCCGCGCTGGGACGGCCGCGTCCTCACACGGTTCGAGCGCAAGGCCGCCGAGGCGGGGCGGGTGGTGCGCGACGTCGCCGCCGTGCGGAGGTGCGATGCCTGAGCTGCCGGCCGGTCTGGCCGTCCCCGACGGCGGCCCGCTCGAGCCGGGGCGGGGCGCCGAGTCCGCCGGGCGCACGTTCTCGGTGTACCTGCACGTGCCGTTCTGCCGTGTTCGCTGCGGCTACTGCGATTTCAACACCTACACGGCCGCCGAACTCGGGGGCGGGGCGAGCCAGTCGGACTTCGCGGCGACGGCGGTTGCCGGGGTGGCGCTCGCGGCCGCGGAGCTGGCGCGGGCCGGGCTGCCGTCGCGCGCGGTGGAGACGGTCTTCTTCGGTGGCGGCACGCCCACCCTCCTGCAGCCGTCCGACCTCGCACGCATGCTCGATGCGGTCCGGCAGGAGTGGGGCCTCGCGCCCGGCGCCGAGGTGACCACCGAGGCGAACCCGGACTCGGTGGACGCGGCCTCGCTCGCGGCGCTGGCCGCCGCGGGCTTCACGCGCATCTCGATCGGGATGCAGTCGGCGGTGCCGCACGTGCTGGCCACGCTGGAGCGCACGCACACGCCCGAGAATGTGCCACGCGCCGTCGCGGCCGCCCGCGCCGTCGGGCTCGAGGTGAGCGTGGACCTGATCTACGGCACGCCGGGGGAGGACGTGGCGGACTGGCGGCGCTCGGTGGACGCGGCGATCGCGCTGGAACCGGACCACATCTCCGCCTACGCCCTGGGGATCGAGGAGGGCACGCGGATGGGCGCGCGGGTGCGCCGCGGCGAGATCGCCCCCACCGACCCGGACGACCAGGCCGAGAAGTACCTCATCGCGGACGAGGCCTTCGCTGCCGCGGGCCACCGCTGGTACGAGATCTCCAACTGGGCTCGGGCGGGCCACGAGTGTCGCCACAACCTCGCCTACTGGCGGAACGAGGACTGGTGGGGGATCGGCCCCGGGGCCCACAGCCACGTCGGGGGGGTGCGCTTCTGGAACGTGAAGCACCCGCGGGCGTACGCGGCGCGACTGGCGGCCGGGCTCTCGCCCGCAGCGGGCCGCGAGATCCTCAGCCCCGGGGAGCGCGAGTTCGAGCGCGTCATGCTCGGTGTTCGCCTTGCCGAAGGGGTGGCCGTCGACGGCGGCCGCGCCGGCGTCGTGGCGGACCTGGTGGCGGCGGGGCTGGCGGACCCAGGGGCGGCGGTAGGTGGCGTCGTCGTCCTCACGCGGCGCGGGCGGCTCCTCGCGGACGCGGTGACGCGGGCGTTGACCGACTGAGGATCAGGGGCGATACGCTTCGCGGCGATGTGCCGCGCGAATCACTGTGACCACGAGGACGCCGTCATCAATCTCGTAGATCACGCGATGGTCGCCGACCCTTATCCGCCACGCCCTCTCCTCCTCGGCGAGCCTGATGCAGCCATGGGGGCGAGGCTGACTCCCCAGCGATTCGATGGCTTCGAGCAGACGGGAACGGACCGGCCTGTCCAGTTTCCTCACCTCACGGGCGGCGGAGGCGGTGAACGTTACGACGTACGTCACTGGCCGAGTGACGCCCGGAGTTCGTGCAGGGAGATGCGGGTCCCGTCATCGGCGTTCCGTGCGGCCCTGTACGCAGCGACGTCGCGGGCCATCTCAAGTTCCTCGAGCAACTCCAGGTCCTCCGGGCTGATCAGGACGGCTGCGAGCCGTCCGTTGCGCGTGACACCGATGCGCTCGCCGCGGTACATGGTCCGCCCCAATGCCTCTGAGAGCCCGGCGCGAAGTTCGCGGGTCGTGAAGACGAAGTCGACGGTTGTCATGCGGCCAGTCTAGCCATTGTGTACACAAAGTACAACAGCAAGCTGCCGGAAGTCAGTGGGTCGAGAATGTCACCAGTCCGCGGTGCTCCGCCGGGGACACCTCCACCCCGGTGACGATCGCGTGGCGCGGGCCGGTGCGGCACCAGTCCACGAGCTTCGCGACGGCGTCGGGCGGGCCCTCGGCGTGGACCTCCACGTCGCCGTCGCGGCGGTTCGCGGCGTACCCGGCGACACCCAGTGCCTCGGCCACCCGGGCGCAGCTCCAGCGGAAGCCGACGCCCTGGACGTCGCCCCTGACGATGATCCGGCGTGCGATGACGGACTCCATGGCCCAAGCCAACCACGGCGGGTCCCCGACGGGTAGTGCCGGGAGGCGCCCGTCGTTTTGCCACCGTCACCCCGCCCGCTAGCGTGGGCGGGGTGTTGCGGGAGGGTGGCGGGCAGACGCGGCGGATGCCGGTCTGGCGGTACTCGATCGGCATGTTCGGGATGTCCATCCCCATCAACATGATCCGCGGGTCGATGCTGCTGTTCTACGTGGACATCCTGGGCCTGGACGTGCGGGCCTACGGCGTCGTCATGACCGTCTACGCGTTAATCGACGCGATCGACAACCCGATCCTGGGGCACCTCTCGGACCGGACCCGGACCCGGTGGGGGCGGCGGCGGCCGTGGCTGGTGGTGGGCGCCGTCATCCTGACGGCGGCGTTCGTGGGGTTCTTCTCGGCGCCGACGTCGCTGGAGGGTCTCGGCCTCGTGGCGTGGTTCGCGTTCTTCGCGATCATGTGCGAGGCCGCGGACTCGATGTACTCGGCCAACTACGGCGCCCTGCTGCCCGAACTGTTCCCGCGGGAGCGGGACCGCGCGGGGGCCAACGCGTTGCGGCAGGGTTTCCAGCTGTCGGCGCTGGTGCTCTCGCTGGCCGTGACCCCGCTGCTGACCACGCAGGTGTTCGGGACTGAGGACACCACTGTCGGTTTCACGACCACCGCCCGCATCTACGCCGTCATCGCATTCACGGTGCTGATCTTCATGGCGCTGAGCGTGCGGGAGAACCCCGCCCACTCCACGCCGGAACGCTCGCGCTTCCTCCCCGGCCTGCTCGCGATCCTCCGGACCAAGCTCTTCTGGCAGGTCGGGGTGGCGTCCATGTGCTACCTGGCGCCCCTCGCCCTGGTCCTCGCCGGGGTGCAGCTCTACGTGAAGTACGCACTCGGGCTCCCGGTGGCCAACGCGTTGACCATCCAGGGCGTGGTCATCCTCGTGGCCGCTGGGGGCCTCGCACTCTGGACCCGCGTGGTCCGGCGGCGCGGCGCACCGGCGGTCTGGCGCCTCGCCTTCGTGTTCCTGGCGATCGGGTTCATCCCGCTGTTCCTCGCGCACTCGCTACTGACCGCCACGCTGTCCGGCGGCGTGGTGGCGATCGGGTGGTCCGGCCTGCTCGCCACCAACGACCTCATCCAGGCGCGGCTCCTCGACCACGACGCCACCGTCACCGGCGAGCACCGCGAGGCCCTGTTCCTCTCGGCCTTCGGCTTCTTCAGCCGGGTGACCGGCGCCCTCAACGGGGTGGCGTTGGCCGCGCTCGGGGCGCTGTTCGGCTACTGGTCCGGCGCGAACCCGGGCCCCAACCCGGGTCTCGCCTTCCGTGTCTACCTGTGCGTCTTCCCGTTCGCCATCGCGATGGGGGGCGTCGTGCTCTCCCGCCTCATCCGGCTGCCCGGGGAGGAGCCGGCCACCGCGCCTGTCTCCTGAGCCGTGGGTTTCCGGACTCCCGGTGGTGTTCGGGCCCCCGGTGGTGTTCGGGCCGTGGATCTGCGACGGTTTCCCCATGGATGGTGGGGCGGTGATCGAGCGGGCACGATCCCGGTTCAGGCGGACGCAGTGGGACGTCGTGCTGGTGACCGCCACCATGCTCGTCGCCGCGGCGGCGTTCGTCGGGTGGCGTGTCTCCACCCCGGCCGAGTGTGCGTGGCTCGCCCCCGACCCGGCCGCCTGGAATGCGGAGGGAGTTCGCCCGCAGGTTTCGGCAGGGTGCCCCCTCGCCGCGGGCCAGCTGGTGACGTGGGCCGAGAGCGGCGGGGACACGGCGCACCTCACGCTTGCTCGAACCGGCGGCATCGTGGAACTGGACACCACGCACCACCAGGAACTCCTCGGCGAGCGGCTCTCCTCGGCGTCCTGGACGCTCGTCTTCGTCGTGGCGCAGTTTGCCCTCTGCGCGTACGCGTTCGTCCGGAAGCCGGAGGACCGCAGCGCCGGAGCCGCCCTGGTCTTCGCCGGGGGACTGCTCGGGAGCACCTTCGTCACGATGCTCGGACTGCCGCCGAGCGCCGCGTTCACCGGGCTGCCCCATGCCGCGCAGGGACTGATGACCCACCTCGCCTACCTCGGTTACGACACGCCGTTCGCCGTCGGGGGTGACCACGCCAACCACCCCGAGTGAGGGGGAGTCGCGGTGGACGCCGATTGAACGCGGTCAGCCACAGCCGATACGGTTGGCGCACTGATGCCGGGGAGAGGCGGGGCGCATGGCGGAGACCGCGCTGGTTCGCCCCTGGCGCTACGCCATCGGCATGTTCGGTCTGGCGATCCCGATCAACATGATCCGGGGCTCCACGCTGCTGTTCTACGTGGACATCCTGGGCCTGGACGTGCGGGACTACGGCGTCGTCATGCTGGTGTATGCCGTGCTCGACGCGATCGACAACCCCATCCTCGGGCACCTGTCGGACCGGACCCGGACCCGGTGGGGGCGGCGGCGGCCGTGGCTGGTGGTGGGCGCCGTCGTCCTGACGGCGGCGTTCGTGGGGTTCTTCTCGGCGCCGACGTCGCTGGAGGGCCTCGGCCTCGTGGCATGGTTCGCGTTCTTCGCGATCATGTGCGAGGCCGCGGACTCGATGTACTCCGCCAACTACGGCGCCCTGCTGCCCGAACTGTTCCCGCGGGAGCGCGAACGCGCGGGGGCCAACGCACTGCGGCAGGGGTTCCAGCTCTGCGCCCTCGCCCTCTCGCTGGCCGTGACCCCGCTGCTGACCACGCAGGTGTTCGGGACTGAGGACACCACCGTGGGCTTCACGACCACCTCCCGCATCTACGCCGTCATCGCATTCACGGTGCTGATCTTCATGGCGCTGAGCGTGCGGGAGAACCCCGCCCACTCCACGCCCGAACGGTCGACGTTCTTGGCGGGCCTGGGGGTTATCCTCCGGACAAAGCTCTTCTGGCAGATCGGCATCGCCACCGCCTGCTACCTCGTCCCGCTCGCCCTGGTGCTCGCGACCATCCAGCTCTACACCAAGTACGCCCTGGGGCTGCCGGTCTCCTATTCCCTCTACCTCATGGCCTCCGCGCTCGCCGTGGCGGCCGTGGGGCTCAACCTGTGGACCCGCGTGGTCCGGCGCCGCGGCGCCCCGTTCGCATGGCGGCTGGCCTTCGTTTTCCTGGCGATCGGGTTCATTCCGCTGTTCTTCGCGAACTCGCTGCTCACCGCCGCGCTCTCGATCTGCGTGATCGCCATCGGCTGGTCCGGTCTGCTGGTCACGAACGACCTCGTGCAGGCACGCGTCCTGGACCGGGACGCCCGGGAGCACGGGCACCACCGCGAGGGCCTGTACCTCTCCGCCTTCGGCTTCTTCAGCCGGCTCACTGGCGCGACGGCCGGCCTGGCGCTCGGATCCCTGGGGGACTGGTTCGGCTACTACTCGGGGGCCAACCCCGGGCCCGATCCGGGGCTTGCCTTCCGGGTGGCCATCAGCGTCTACCCGTTCGTGGTGGCGGTTGCGGGAGTGGTGCTCTCCCAGTTCGTGAAGGTCCCGGGGGAGGAACCGGAAACGGTGACCGTGGAGGCGCGGGCCGTCACCTGACCTACCCCGGCTGGTGCGACGGCGCGGTCACGAAGTCGATGAGCTCCTCCATGCGGCCCAGCAGGGCGGGGGAGAGGTCGCGGTAGTCCCGCACGCGCCCGAGGATGCGCTTCCACCCGGAGGCGACGTCGGCCTGGTCGGCGTGCGGCCACCCGAGGGCGGCGAGGGTGCCGTACTTGATGTCGGTGCCCCTCGGGATCGTCGGCCACGCGGCGAGGCCGAGGCGTTCCGGCTTGACCGCCTGCCAGACGTCCACGTAGGGGTGCCCGAGCGCGAGCACGTGGTCGGCGCCGGGGAGCCGGAGCGCGTCCGCCACGATCCGGGTCTCCTTCGACCCCGGCACCAGGTGGTCCACCAGGACCCCCGCCCGTCGTGCGGGTCCGGGCCGGAAGCCGCGCAGCACGGCCGCGAGGTTGTCGACGCCGTCGAGGAGTTCAACGACGACGCCCTCCACCCGCAGGTCGTCCCCCCAGATACGTTCCACGAGTTCGGCGTCGTGCCGTCCCTCCACCCAGATGCGCGAGGCCTTCGCCACCTGCGCCCGCTGGCCGGCGACGGCGATGGAGCCCGAGGCGGTGAGCCTCGGGCCGGTCGGGGCGGCGGCCGGGGAGGGAGGTGTGAGGACCACGGGTTTGCCGTCCAGCCAGAACCCGGGGCCGAGCGGGAAGGACCGGGTGCGCCCGCGGCGGTCCTCCAGCACCACGAGCTGCATGCCGCCCGATTTCTCCACGCGCACGACGGCGCCCACCCAGCCCGTCTCGACCTCCTCGACCACGAGGCCCGGGTCGGCGGGGGCGGGCGTGGCCGTGGGGCGACGCGAGCGCGGGGGAGAGGCCAGGACGTCGCGGCCGTAGCGATCGGGATTCACCCGGGCAGGCTATCGCGCTCCCGGACTCGGGCGCCGCAGGCGCACCTGACTCGGCGGACCCGCGGCGGGCGCGGGATCAGCGGTGGCACGCTCCTCCATGGAGGGCGTGGCCGGCAGGGCGTAGAATTGGCACTCAGCGGGGGAGAGTGCTGACGGGGAAGGAGGCCAGCGGTGAGTGACGAGCGTCGGATGGAGGTGCTCCACGCCATCGTGCAGGACTATGTGTCCTCGCGCGAGCCCGTGGGTTCCCGGTCCATCGTCGAACGCCACCATCTCGGGGTCTCGCCGGCCACCATCCGCAACGACATGGCCTACCTGGAGGAGAGCGGCTACATCATGCAGCCGCACACCTCGGCGGGTCGCATCCCCACGGACAAGGGTTACCGGCACTTCGTGGACCAGATCGCCGCCATCAAGCCGCTTTCCGGTGCGGAGCGCCGCGCGGTCGAGGCGTTCCTGAGCGACGCCGTCGACCTCGATGACATCCTCGAGCGCACGGCCCGCACCCTCGCGGCGTTCACCCACCAGGTGGCGATCATCCAGTACCCGAGCCTGCAGCGCTCGGTGCTGCGGCACCTCGAGCTGGTCCGGTTCTCCGACCGCCACCTGCTGCTGGTGGTCATCACCGAGAACGGCAGGGTGGAGCAGCGGATGATCGAGGCCGTCGGCCCCCTTCCGGACATCTCGTCCCTCCGCAACCGGCTCAACGAGAAGCTGGTGGGCCGTAGGCTCTCCGAACTGCGTGAGCCGCTGCGCGAACTCGAGCAGGAGGTGGAGCCCGAACTGCTGCCCGTCGTGGAGGCCATCGGCCCCCAACTCGTGGAGACGATGCGGCAGGACACCGAGGAGCGCATCGTCATGGCGGGGACGGCCAACCTGGCGCGCTCCACCCTGGACTTCCCGCACTCGATCGGGCCTGTGCTGGAGACTCTCGAGGAGCAGGTGGTGATGCTCCGCCTGATCACCGAGATGGTGCGGGACGAGGCGATCGCCGTCAGCATCGGGGCGGAGAACCACCACGAGGGACTCGCGGAGGCCTCCCTCGTGACGGCCACCTACAGCGCCGACGAGGGGCGGAGCCCCATGGGTGCGCTTGCCGTGCTCGGCCCCACCCGCATGGACTACCCGGGAACAATGGCGGCGGTCCGCGCGGTTGCACGGTATGTGTCACAGATTCTGAACACCCAATGAGAACAGGCAGTGTGTGAGCAGGAATTACTACGAGGTCCTCGGCGTGGGCGCCAAAGCCACCCCGGAGGAGATCAAGCGGGCCTACCGCAAACTGGCCCGGGAGACCCACCCCGACGTCGCAGGCCCTGACTCCGAGGAGCGGTTCAAGGAGGTCTCACGCGCCTACGAGGTGCTCTCGGACCCGGAGAAGCGCCAGCTGTACGACATCGGGGGCGACAGCGCACTCGGCGCGATGGGGGGCAACGGCGCCGGCTTCGGCTTCTCGGACATCTTCGAGACCTTCTTCGGCGCGGCCGCCGGCGCGGCCAACCCGCGTGGCCCGGTTCCCCGTGGCCGCCGTGGTCAGGACGCCCTTGTCCCCCTCGAGATCGACCTGCGTGAGGCCGTCTTCGGCGCGACCCGCGAGATCACGGTGAACACCGCCGTGGTGTGCCCCACGTGCTCCGGCACCTGCTGCCGCCCCGGCACCAGCCCCCGCACCTGCGAGGTGTGCGGCGGACGTGGCTCGGTGCAGCGTGTGGCGCGGTCCTTCCTCGGCCAGATCATGACCACCAGCCCGTGTGCCATGTGCCAGGGCCACGGCACCATCGTCGCGGACCCCTGCACCGAGTGCTCCGGGGACGGCCGCGTCCGCACCCGCCGCACCATCCCCGTGGACGTGCCCGCCGGCGTCGAGAACGGTGCCCGCCTGCGGATGCCCGGAGCGGGCGAGGTCGGCCCGGGCGCCGGGCCCGCCGGAGACCTCCACATCGAGTTCCGCGTCCGGCCCCACGACCGCTTCACCCGCCGCGGCGACGACCTCCTCTGCTCTGTGACCGTGCCCATGACGGCGGCGGCCCTCGGCACCGTGCTGACCATCGACACGTTCGACGGCCCACGCGAGGTCACCATCAAGCCGGGCACGCAGCCGGGCCACACGGAGCTCCTCAAGGGACTCGGCGTCACCCGCCTGTACCACCACGTCCGCGGCGACCTGAAGGTGTTCGTGGACGTGGAGATGCCCGCCCGCCTGGACGACCGCCAGCGGGAACTGCTCGCCGAGCTCGCGAGGGTCCGGGGCGAGGAGCGCGTCAATCCCGCCGTCACCGGAGGCAGCGGCATGTTCGCGCGGCTGAAAGAGAAGATCGGCCTGTGACCAACCCCGTCTTCCTGGCGGATGAGCTGCCGGAGGGCGCCGGGTCGTACACCCTGGCCGGCGCCGAGGGTCACCACGCGCACGTGATGCGCCTGGGCCCCGGCGCGGGGATTGACGTCGCCGACGGCCGTGGCATCCGCCTGCGCGGCGTCGTGGCGGAGGTGACGGGCGACGGCGTGCGAATTGACGTCGCCTCGGTGACGCACGAGGGCGACGACGTCGAACTCGTCCTCGTCCAGGCCCTCGCCAAGGGTGGCCGCGACGAGGAAGCGATCGAGATGGCCACGGAGGTCGGGGCGGACGCGATCGTCCCCTGGCAGGCCGACCGCTCCATTGCTCAGTGGCCGGCCGCGAAGGCCACGCGCGCCGCGGCCAGGTGGGAGTCGGTGCTGCGCGCCGCCACCAAGCAGTCGCGCCGCTCGCGGGTCCCGGCCCTCCTCGAGCTCATGGATTCCCGCCGGCTGGAGGCGTTCGTCCGCCGCACCGTGGCGGACGGGGGCGTGGTGCTCGTGCTGCACGAGGCCGCGGACCGCACCCTGGACGCCGTCGGGCTGCCGCGGGCGGGGCGCGTGGTGGTGGTCGTCGGTCCGGAGGGGGGCATCACCCCGCAGGAACTGGCGGCGATGTCCGCCGCCGAAGCGGTGCCGGTCCTGGCCGGGCCGCACGTGATGCGCTCCGGCACGGCGGGACCCGTCGCGATCTCGCACGTGGCGCGCGCCATCGGGCGCTGGGACGTGGGACCGCGGAGCGCCGCCGATACACTGGGGAGCCGAAGGCCCACACGGGGCGTGGAGGGACCCGCATGACATCACCCGAATCCGTCACCTACCGCGTCACCATCCCCGACGACGTCCACCCCGTGACGCTGTTCGGCACGCGCGACGAGGTGCTCCGCACCGTCGAGGCCGGGTTCAGCAGGGTGGAGGTGCACGCCCGCGGCAACGTGGTGACGCTCACCGGCCCGGTGGGGGACGTGACGACGGCGCAGCGCCTCCTCGAAGAACTCGTCCTGGTGGCCCGGTCCGGGGCGCCGTTGAGCGTGGATGGCGTGCAGCGCGCCATCGGGATGCTCACGGTGCATGCCGCGAGCCCGTCGGAGGTGATGACCACCAACATCATCTCCTCGCGCGGGCGGACCATCCGGCCGAAGACCATCGGACAGAAGGCCTACGTGGACGCGATCGACTCCAACACGATCACCTTCGGCATCGGGCCCGCCGGCACCGGTAAGACGTACCTGGCGATGGCGAAGGCCGTGAATGCCCTGCAGTCCAAGCAGGTCACGCGCATCGTCCTCACCCGCCCAGCCGTGGAGGCGGGGGAGCGGCTCGGCTTCCTCCCCGGCACCCTCTCGGAGAAGATCGACCCGTACCTGCGCCCGCTCTACGACGCGCTGCACGACATGATCGACCCCGACTCGATCCCGAAGCTCATGGCCGCCGGCACCATCGAGGTGGCGCCGCTCGCCTACATGCGGGGCCGCACCATCAACGACGCGTTCATCATCCTCGACGAGGCTCAGAACACCTCCGCCGAGCAGATGAAGATGTTCCTCACCCGGCTCGGGTTCAACTCCAAGGTTGTGGTGACCGGCGACGTCACGCAGGTGGACCTGCCCGGCGGCGTGCGGTCCGGGCTGCGCGTGGTCCAGGAGATCCTCACCGGGATCGACGACGTGGCCTTCTGCCGCCTCACCAGCGCCGACGTGGTCCGACACCGGCTGGTGGGGGAGATCATCGACGCCTACGAGCGGTGGGACAGCCGCCAGCTCACCGCGCCCCAGGAACGCCACGCATTCCGACGACCCACCAGCGAGGACCGCCCATGAGCACCGAGGTGAACAACGAGACCACGTTCGAGGCCGACGGCGAGGAGTTCGCCGAGTTCGCGCGGTTCGTGCTGGACCAGATGCACGTCCACCCGCAGGCGGAGCTCTCGATCCTGATGGTCACGCCGGACGCCATGGCGGAGCTGCACCAGCGCTGGATGGACCTGGAGGGCCCCACCGACGTGATGAGCTTCCCCATGGACGAGATGCGTCCGGGGCGCGACGGCGAGATCCCCGAGCCGGGGATCCTCGGCGACATCGTGCTGTGCCCCGACGTGGCGGCCGAACAGGCGCGCGAGGCCGGACACTCCACGGTGGAGGAGCTGCTCCTGCTCACCGTGCACGGCATCCTGCACCTGCTCGGGTACGACCACGCGGAGCCGGAGGACGAGGAGGAGATGTTCACCCTGCAGCGCCACCTGCTCCTCACGTTCCTGGCAGGGCGCTGATGGAGGGCATGATCAACCAGGTCCCCGAGGGACTGCTCGCCGTCCTCACCCTGGTGGGGATCGGCATCGGGGGGACGCTCTCGGCTGCCGAGGCCGCGCTGCACCGGATCACGCGCGCCGCCGTCGCCGATATGCGCCACCAGGGCCGGCCCAACGCCGACGCCGTCGAGCGGATCATCGACAACCGCCCCGCCGCCGTCAAGGGGGTGGCGTTCTTCCGGCTCCTCGCCGAGATGGTCGCGGCCGTGTGCCTGACCCTCCTGATCGCGGACCTGCTGCCCCGGTGGTGGCAGGTGCTGGTCGCGTCGGTGGCGGTCACGGCCGTGATTGTCGCGTTCGTGGTGGGGGCCTCCCCCCGGGAGCTGGGACGCCGCGAACCGGACCGGGTGCTGCACGCGCTCGCTGGGGTGGTCACGGTCCTGACGGCCGTCGCGCGCCCGTTCCTGGCGCTTGGCAAGGGGCTGCGCCCGGGCAGCGGGCGCACCGAGCTCGAGGAGCGCGAGAACGCCGCGGAGGACCTGATGGACATGGTGGACCTGGTCTCCGAGAGCGAGCAGATCGAGGACGACGAGCGGGACATGCTGCAATCCGTCTTCGAGCTCGGGCGCACCCTGACTCGCGAGGTGATGGTCCCGCGCACCGACATGATCACCACCGGCGTGGACACGCCGCTGGACAAGGCGCTCGGCCTGTTCATCCGCTCCGGGTTCTCCCGCATCCCCGTCATCTCGGAGAGCGTGGACGACATGCGCGGCATCCTCTACCTCAAGGACGCCCTGCGCGCCTCGCGCCGCACCGGGGGCGCGGACCTGACGGCCGCGGACGTCATGCGCCCGGTCCGGATGGTGCCCGAGATGAAGCTCGTGGATGACCTGCTGCGCGAGATGCAGTCCGAGTCCTCCCACATCGCGATCGTGATCGACGAGTACGGCGGCGTCGCCGGCCTGGTGACGATCGAGGACCTCCTCGAAGAACTGGTGGGCGAACTGCAGGACGAGCACGACGCCGACCTGCCCGCGGTGGAGGACCTCGGCGGCGGGGTGCTGCGGGTCCCGGCCCGACTCGCCGTCGACGAGCTGGGCGACCTGTTCCACCTCGAGATCGACGACGACGACGTGGACACCGCCGGTGGCCTGCTCGCCAAGGCCCTCGGCAAGGTGCCGATCGAGGGCTCCTGGGCGGACATCCTCGGCCTCCACATCGTGGCCGAGCGCTCCGAGGGGCGCCGCCGCCAGATCGCGACCCTGCTGGTGTCGCTGACCCCCGAGACTGAGGAGGGCGGCGAGTGAGCTTCCCCACGGATGACGAACTGACCCCCCCGAACGCCGCGATCGACCTGGTTGCTGACTGGCCCGAGGGCTTCCGCGCCGGTTTCGTGGCGGTGGTCGGCCGGCCGAATGCCGGGAAGTCCACCCTCACCAACGCCATGGTGGGCGCGAAGGTCGCCATCATGTCGGATCGCCCCGAGACCACACGCCACGCGGTGCGCGGCGTCGTGCAGCGGGAGGACGGCCAGCTGGTGCTCGTCGACACCCCCGGCCTTCACCGCCCCCGCACGCTGCTCGGCGAGCGGCTGAACGACGTCGTGCACGAGACGCTCGCGGACGTGGACGTCGTCGTCGTCTGCCTGCCGGCCGACGAGAAGGTGGGCCCGGGCGACCGCTTCATCTCGGCGGCGGCGTTCGCCACCCACAGCCCGGTGGTGGCCGCCGTGACGAAGAGCGACCGGGTGACGCGTGAGGAGCTGGTGGCGAAGCTCATCGAGGTGTCGCAGCTCGGAGACTTCGCGGACATCGTGCCGTGCTCCGGGACCGAGGGCACACAGGTGGACGAACTCGCCGGCGTGCTGCTGGGGATGATGCCCGAATCCCCCCCGCTCTACCCGCAGTCCCACGTCTCCGACGAGCCCGACGACGTCATGATCGCCGAACTGGTGCGCGAGGCCGCCCTCGAGGGCGTCCGCGACGAGCTGCCGCACTCGCTCGCGGTCACGGTGGACGAGATGGTGGAGCGCGAGGGAGCGAACGGGAAGAAGACGCTCGCGATCTTCGTCAGCCTGATCGTCGAACGCGAGAGCCAGAAGGCCATCATCATCGGGCGTGGCGGCTCCCGCCTCCGCGAGGTGGGCACCAAGGCCCGCGCCGGCGTCGAGGAGCTGCTCGGCCGGAGGGTCTACCTCTCGCTGCACGTCAAGGTGGCCAAGGACTGGCAGCGGGATCCGAAGCAGCTCGGCCGGCTGGGGTTCTGACGTTGTCGGGGGCGCGGGCGGCGGCATCTAGGATGGCACGGTGAAACTGAGGCATCTCGGGGTGGGCCTGGCCATCGCGCTCGTGGTCTCGGCTGTCGGCGCCGTCGCGGGGCCGGCGTGGCGGCCGCGGCCCGTGGTGGAGGCCCTGACGTCCGAGACACCGGACACCGCCATCGGGTCCGGCGTCGTGACGGTTCCCGTCGGCACGTACGAGGTCCGCAGTGAGCTCCACACCGTCCAGCTGACGGAGACGGTCTCGGTCACCGCCGAGGTGCGGCGTCCCGTGGGGGTGCGGGAGCCGCTGCCGGCCGTGGTGTTCATGCACGGCGCCGGCACCGCCACCCACAAGGGCTTCGAGCTCCAGGCGGAGCTGCTCGCCTCCGCTGGCGTGGTGACCGTGGTGCCGGACAAGCGGATGGACACGTACACCACGGCGAAGCGCGACTACCACGGCATGGCGCGGGACTACCAGAAGACCGTGGACCTGACCCGGACGCTGCCGGGTGTGGACCCGGAGCGGGTGGGCCTGTACGCCGAGTCGGAGGGTGCCTACATCGCGCCCATCATGTCCGCGGACGACCCGGCAACCGCGTTCGTGGTACTTGTCGCCGCACCGATCGTGCCGCCACGCCAGCAGGGCGCGTTCGCCACCGACTCCTACCTCCGCGATGTCCGGGTTCCCGCCCCGCTCTACCGGGTCATCCCGCGCGCGCTCGGCGCCGTCATACCCGGCGGGAGGCTCGCGTATGCGGACTTCGACCCGCAGCCCTACCAGCAGCGGACCACCCAACCCGTCCTCCTGGTGTTCGGGACCGGGGACGCGGCCATGCCCATCGTGCAGGGTGCGCGGCAGCTCATCTCGGACCTCGCGGTGGCCGGCAACGACCAGTACACGGTGCGGTTCTACGAGGGCGCCAACCACGGCATCAAGATCGGCGACGAGCTCGCGCCGCACTTCGCCGACGACCTGGCGCGGTGGATCCAGGGCCTCCCCGAGACCGCGACCGCCTCGCCGCGCATCGCCGGCGACCAGCCGGTGCAGCGCTACGAGGCGGACCCCGTCGCCGCGCCCCACTGGTACGCGAACGGGAACAACATCGTCTGGTCCTTCGTGGTGCCGGTGGGACTCTTGCTGGCGGGCCCGGTGGCGTACGGGTTGAGTGCGATCGCGCGCCGGCTGCGCCGTCGGCCCCGGCTCCCGCGGACCATGGCGCCGGGGGTGGGTCGCTGGTTGGCGGCCAGCGCGTTCGCGGTGGTGGGCACGTGGGTGGTGTTCGTGGCGTACCTCCGCCAGGTGGCTGACTACGCCTTCAACTACCGGACGAACCCGGCCTTCACCTTCGGGGTGTACGGCGTGGAGTGGACACTCGCCCTCGCCACCGCATTCCTCCTTGCCGGCACCGTGATCCGCGTCTCCCAGCAGCGCCGCACGGGCGCTGTCCTGTCCGTCCCGGCAGCAGTCACCACCGGTGGCACCGTGACGGGCGTGTTCATCCTGCTCGTGCTCGCGGCCTACTGGAGCGGGTTCCCGGACGCCTTCGGCGGTTTCGGCAGCTGAGCATCCAGCGGCCCGGACGTGACTCCACGCCCGATCGGGGGTAACCTGCGGAGATGCACGCGGTTGCACTGCTCCTTCCATGCCGCGGCGGGGCCCCATCGGGCCGGCCCCTCGCCGCGGTGTGATTCACGCCGGCCGAGAGGCTCAAACCCAAGGAAACAGCAGTGAAAACCCAGTCCCACATCCGCGCCCAGCAGCCCTCCGGCATGCCGTTGGCGAAGTACCGGTCCTTCCATGAACTGAACACCGTCTCGCTCCCGGACCGTCAGTGGCCGTCCCGGACGATCACGAAGGCCCCCCGCTGGCTCTCCACCGACCTGCGGGACGGCAACCAGGCCCTCATCGAGCCGATGAACCCGGCGCGCAAGCGCATGATGTTCGACCTGCTCGTCTCGATGGGCTACAAGGAGATCGAGGTGGGCTTCCCGTCGGCGTCCCAGACGGACTTCGATTTCGTCCGCGCCCTCTTGGAGGACGGCGCGATCCCGGAGGACGTCACCATCTCCGTGCTGACGCAGTCGCGGGAGGAGCTGATCCACCGCACCATCGATGCGGTCCTGGGCATCCCGCGCGCGAGCGTGCACCTCTACAACGCGACCGCCCCGGTGTTCCGCGAGGTGGTGTTCCGCAACGACCGCGCCGCGACCCTGGACCTCGCCGTCACCGGGACGCGGGACGTGATGGCGTACGCGGAGAAGGTCCTGCCGGACGACGTGGTGTTCGGCTACGAGTACTCCCCGGAGGTCTTCGTGGACACCGAGCTCGATTTCGCGCTCGAGGTGTGCGAGGCGGTCATGGACACGTGGGAGGTGGGCCCGGGCCGGGAGATCATCCTGAACCTGCCCGCCACCGTGGAGCGCTGCACCCCCAACGTGTACGCGGACCAGATCGAGTGGATGAGCCGCCACCTGTCCCGGCGGGAGCACGTCTGCGTCTCCGTCCACCCGCACAACGACCGCGGCACCGCCGTCGCCTCCGCGGAACTGGCCGTCATGGCCGGCGCGGACCGCGTCGAGGGCTGCTTGTTCGGACAGGGCGAACGCACGGGCAACGTCGACCTCGTCACACTGGCCCTCAACCTGTTCTCGCAGGGCGTGGACCCCGAGGTGGACCTGTCGAACATCGACCACGTGCGCCGCACCGTGGAGCACTGCACCCAGATGGACGTGCACCCCCGCCACCCCTACGGCGGCGACCTCGTCTACACCGCGTTCTCCGGTTCCCACCAGGACGCCATCAAGAAGGGCTTCGTGCAGCGCGCGAAGCAGGTTGCCATCGCCGGCAGCGAGGACGCGGTGCCGTGGCAGGTGCCGTACCTGCCGGTGGACCCGCACGACCTGGGCCGGACCTACGAGGCCGTGGTGCGGGTCAACTCGCAGTCCGGCAAGGGCGGCATCGCCTACCTGCTGTCCTCCACGCGGAACCTGGAGCTGCCGCGCCGCCTCCAGATCGAGCTGGCCGGGATCGTGCAGAAGCACACGGACACCTTCGGCGGTGAGATCAGCGCGGAGAAGCTCTGGGAGATCTTCGCCGACGAGTACCTGCCGGCCTCGGCCGCGGAGGGCCTCACGCCGTGGGGACGCTTCTCCATGCGTGGCACGACCGTGACGACGGCGGACGAGGGCAAGCGCGCCGTCCTCACCGTCACCGTGGTTGACCGTGGTGAGGAGAAGGTGCTCGCGGCCACCGGCAACGGCCCCATCGACGCCTTCACGGAAGCGCTCAGGCATGTCGGCGTGGATGTCAAGGTGCTCGACTACGTGGAGCACGCGCTGTCCGCGGGCGGGGACGCGTACGCGGCCGCCTACGTGGAGGCCGAGGTGGACGGCCAGGTGCTGTGGGGCGTCGGGATCGACCCGTCCATCACCACCGCCTCGTTCAAGGCGATCGTCTCCGCGGTCAACCGCGCCCTCCGGTAGCGGGCAGCTGGGCTCGTTGTCTGGCCGGTGGGGCCGCCGTACCCTGAAGGGGTGTCCGACGGCCTCGCCAGCCCGCCCGCCTTCCCGCTCGTCGACGACGTCGCCGCGCGGGCGCTCCACCTCGGGGTGCGTTCCGAGGTGTTGTTCCACGTCACGGCGGACGACGGCGCGCGGCTGGTTTCGCGCCGCCCGTGGCTGCGGGACGCGGGTGCCACCATGAGGGCCTTCGACGAGCACGCCGGCGAACTCGCCGGCGACCAGACCCAGGTCCGGTGGCGCTTCACGCAAGTGGTGCTCCCCGTGGCGGGCGGCTTCCTGGGGGCGCGCCTCGTCATCGACTGGCGGAGCGACACGGCGCTCATCTGCGAAGCCGCGGGTCCCACGGCAGCGCAGGTCCGGCGCGAACTGGACGTCCTCGACGAGCACTACGGCCCCCACCGGCGCTACCCCCCGATCCGGACGGCGGGGAGGGTGGTGTTGTGGCTCTCCGCACTCGGTGCGGCGTGGCTCGGCTCCATGCGCGAGCAGCAGTCCACGCCCACGGCGCACGCGGTGGCAGTGGGCACGTACCTCGCGGTGCTGCTGGGTCTGGCGCTCCTGACCGCGCACGTCACGCGCCGAGCCCTCCCGCCGCGGGTGCTCGCCGCCCGCAGGTTCCGCCCCGCCCACGTGCGCGCCACGATTGGGTGGGCCTGGACGGCGGTGGCCACGGTCTTCCTGCTGCGCCCGCCCCGCGACCCCTACATCGAGTGGCCCCCCGGGTACTGGCTCGCCCTCGCCGCGGCGGTGCTGTACGGACTCGCGTGCCTACCCCGCCCCCAACGCCGCGCGCCCCGGGAGGGCAAGCCCACGCCCGGGCCGGACCCACGCTGGCTGGACGCGCCCCGGGAGGCGTTCACCGCCCCGCTGCGGCCGGGGCTGGAACCGGAGCGCGTCGTCGTCCCGGTGGACGGCGGGGCGGTGGCCGCCTACTGGCGCACCCGCAGCCGCGTGTCCGTGGAGGAGAACAAGTGGAACGTCGAGGACCGCACCTGGCCCTCCGACGTGGGCGAGGTCTCGGCCCAGCTCTACGACACCTGGGACGGCGCCCCCGTCCGCGTGGTGGTGGCCCGGGCCTACGACCGCACGGTCATGGTGCGGTCGCACGACTCCCACGCCCCCGTCGACCGCGCCCGCGAACTGACGGAAGCGTGGTTCGGCGCCGTGCGCGGCGTGGTCGGGGAGGAGGACGCGTCCCGGGCCTTCGAGCCGCGGTGGACGGTGGCGCTCGTGATCGCCTGGCTGTCTGCGCTCACCTTCGTCCTGGGCTCGGACCTCGGACCCTCCACGTACGTCTGGCAGTGGCCGGTCCACTTCGAGGTGGACCACGACTACCCACTGCTCGCCGGGAGTTGCGTGGCCGGGGTCGTGCTGGCCTGGGTCTCGACCTTCGCCGCGGTCTCGGCCCTCTTCGGGGACCGCAGGACGCCGCGGGAGTGGCGGCGGAAGGCGCGCCTCCTCGCGTGGCAGCTGGTGGCGGTGTGGCTCGGCGCGCAGGTGCTCACCTTCACCCTCATGCCCCGGCTGGTTGCGATCGGGCCGCTTGCCGCCACCGGCGGGTGGGTGGTGGCGGTGGTGAACGTGGTCGTCGTGGTGGTGGCGATGGCGGTGGTGTTGTTCATCCGGCCGGAGTCCCCGCTGGGGGTGGCGGTGGGCCGAAGGTCCTGACGGCGCTGCAGCCACGGGACGCGAGGTGGTGGTGCCCCGCGGTCGCGCGGGGTGACAATTGGCCTGTGAAGCTCTACCGGGATGAGGCGGTGGTCCTGCGCACCCACAAGCTGGGCGAGGCGGATCGCATCATCACCATGCTCACGCGGGAGCACGGCCAGGTTCGCGCGGTCGCCAAGGGGGTGCGGCGCACGACGTCGCGCATCGGCGCCCGCCTCGAACCGTTCAGCCTCGTGGAGGTCCAGGTCCACCGCGGGCGGTCGCTCGACCTCGTCACGCAGGTGGAGACCATCAATCCCTACGGCCGCAACCTCGCCCTCGACTACCCGTTGTACACCTGCGCCACCGTGATGGTGGAGACCGCCACGAGCGTCACCGACGACGGCGGCGAACCGACGCCACAGCAGTACCTGCTGCTCGTGGGCGCCCTCCATGCGCTCGCCACGCGCCGCCACGCCCCCCAGCTGGTCCTGGACTCCTACCTCCTGCGCGCGCTCGCGGTCGCCGGCTGGGCGCCCAGCTTCCATGACTGCGCGGTGTGCGGCACGCCGGGGCCGCACTCGGCCTTCCACATCGAGGCGGGCGGGGCGGTGTGCGCCGCGTGCCGGCCGGCCGGGTCCGCGGCGCCCGAGGCGGCGACGCTGGACCTCCTCGGCGCCCTCCTCTCCGGTGACTGGGCGGCGGCCGAGGGTTCCGGGCAGCGCGTCCGCACCGAGGCCTCCGGCCTGGTCACGGCCTACCTGCAGTGGCACATCGAACGGCAACTCCGGTCGATCCGCCTCGTGGAGCGCACATGAGCAACCCCCCGCCGCCGCACCCGTCCGGCGCCACCGCCCCCGCGATCCCCGCGATGTTCGTCCCGAACCACGTGGCGGTCGTCATGGACGGCAACGGGCGCTGGGCCAACGCCCGCGGCCTGCCACGGGTGGAGGGCCACAAGGCGGGGGAGGCGGCGCTGCTCGACGTCGTCGCCGGCGCCATCGACATCGGTGTCAAGCACATCAGCGCCTACGCGTTCTCCACCGAGAACTGGAAGCGCTCGCCCGACGAGGTGCGCTTCCTCATGGGGTTCAACCGGGACGTGCTGCGCCGGCGCCGGGACGTCATGAACTCCTGGGGGGTGCGCGTCCGCTGGGCCGGCAGGCGGCCGGGGCTGTGGCGCACCGTGATCCAGGAGCTGGAGGAGGCCGAGCGGCTCACCGCGGGGAACGACGTCTGCACGCTGACCATGTGCGTCAACTACGGTGGGCGGGCGGAGATCGTCGACGCTGTTCGCGAGATCGCCCAAAAAGCCCATGAGGGCATCCTGGATCCCCGCGATATAAATGAGAATCTGATTTCGTCGAATTTATACACCCGGGGAATGCCCGATCCCGACCTGCTCATC